>CAZUJM010000122.1:0-1664 GCA_964620405.1 uncultured Pirellulaceae bacterium
GGGGCGGAGTTCTTCGCGGGCGGTGGAGACGCCATTCCGGATCACGCCCTTCATCCAGGACCTGCCCAATCCGCACGTGCTGCAACCTCTGTCGGTGGGTGTTGCTCCGTACATTCCCGGGGAAGTCGAGGGCGGCATCGCGCCGGAATTCGCGCGGCTGCGTGAATGGGAGCAGTTCCCGACCAAGTACTACCAGCTGACGATTCGCGAAGCCGTGCACCAGTTCATTCCGGGGGTGGAGACGCCTGTCTGGAGTTATAACGGAGAAGTGCCCGGGCCCACGATTATTTCGCGGATCGGCGAGCCCGCCGTGGTTCGCGTGACGAACACGCTGGACATTGAAACCAGCATCCACCTGCACGGCGGCCATTCGCCCTCGCACTCCGATGGATTTCCCTCGTTCTACGTGCTTCCCCGGACGTCCCGGGACTACTTCTATCCGAACACGGTTCCCGAGGATGACGGAGAGCCGACGGAAAGCGAAGCGCAGTCCACGATGTGGTACCACGACCATGCCATGGATATTACGGGGCACAACGTCTACATGGGCCTGGCCGGTTTTCACCTGATGCATGACGCGCTGGAGGACCGGCTGGTCAATGCGCACGTCCTGCCCAGCGGCCCGCAGGATGTGCCCCTGGCGATCGTGGACCGCACCTTCAATGCCGATGGCACGCTGTACTACGACTTCCTCGATCACAACGGCCAGCTGGGCGATACGTGGATCGTCAATGGAGTGGTGCAGCCGCGGATGGTGGTGGAGCGACGCAAGTATCGTTTCCGGATTCTATGCGGCACCAACGCTCGGTTCCTGAACCTGCGGCTGAGCAACGGGCAGTCGTTCCTGCAGATCGCCGCGGACAGTTGGCTGCTGCCTTACGCGATGGTGCGTCGTGAGGCCGACATCGCGCCGGGCAACCGGATCGAGATCGTCGTGGACTTCCGCAACGCTCCCGAAGAGCTCTACCTGGAGAACACGTGGGAGCAGGTGGATGGGCGAAGGCCCAAGGGGACGGCGGATCAGCCGGCTCCGTTCCTGAAATTCATCGTACGCGGCGAGGCGGTGCCCAACGATGCCACGGTGGTCGAGAACACGCCGCTGCGGCCGCATGTGCCGATCCTGCCGCAGGAGATTGTCACCACCCGTCGCTTCCGACTCGGACGCAATCAAGGCGCGTGGTCGATCAATGGCGAACTCTACGATGAGCATCGTATCGACGCGACGCCGCGTCTCGGCACGGCCGAACGGTGGATCGTGGAAAACGGCGGAGGCGGCTGGTGGCATCCATTCCACTCCCATCTGGAAGGCCACCAGGTGCAACGGATCAACGGTCGGGTTCCTCCGCCGTGGGGCCGTTACAAACGCGACATCACCAATTTGGAGTCGGGCGGCGTGATCGAGGTCTTCCAGAAGTTCCGCACCTTCACCGGCCCCTTTGTTTGGCATTGCCATACGGCCGAGCATGAGGACATGCGGATGATGAACAACTTCGAGGTCCAGAGGTAAGTTGACCCTTGGCGAGCCGCCGGCGGCCGGGTTGATTGCCCAAGCGAAGCGGCCGCGTTTCCGGAAACGGTCCAGCCCGCTCCCCAGGTCGCTGGAATCGCCGCTCGTCACTCGCTAGAATCCGTGAACACGGCGGCGCAGGGGAGAAGGCCATGGC
>CAZUJM010000122.1:1674-3287 GCA_964620405.1 uncultured Pirellulaceae bacterium
TCCACCGCGAGCCCGCACAGGTTTTTCAACGCCGGATGGGTGGCCGAGTGGTTGATGGCGGCAGTCTTGAAAACTGCAGTACGGGCAACTGTACCGGGGGTTCGAATCCCTCCCCATCCGCCTTGCCTTGCAGGGAACCGCTGCTCGCGGGCCGCAGGGGGGCTCGTTTGTACGGGGCGGGTGAGGTCTCGTGCGGGTGGGCGAGCGTTGACGGGCCGTTAAGGAACTGCTACAAGAGGCGGCTCTCGGAAAGGCGTCCCTGCCAGCGGGAACCTGCCGAACTTTGGACCACTCTTTGATTTTTGTACTCCTCCAGACTGGATGGGAATGCCTATGTCGATCGAACGTCACAAGGAGATCCGCCGCCGTCGCCACCGGAAAAAGAAGGTCGCCCACTTCAAGAAGCGGGCCACCAAGGCTTCGCCTTCCGAGAAGGCCGTCATCGCCAGCAAACTGCGCGACCTGACGCCGGGTGCCTCCTGCTTGATCCAGGCTATGGGCTTGGAAGGTCGCTAGGCCACCCTCTACCGGGACGCGTCTCTAGGCTGCGAAGCCCCGGGGCAGGCCCGTCTGAATTCGGTCGCATCGCGAGCCGGCGTTCATCCGCCGGCTCTTTTTTTTCGATCCTGCCGACGGTGGCCGGTTCGGGCTGTCGTTGTTCGTCGGGGCCTCAATCCGCGCCCACCTGCCTCGGTCGAACGCCCGATCGAGAGCGACTCGGTATTCGATCACCTCGGCAGGTTTCTGCGGAAGTTCGATCGCTCTGGAGTTGAGTTGCAGGCCCACCGGTGCGTTCTTGCGGAGTCTCGGCTTGCCTTCGCTTCGGCTTCTGAACCTGCGTGTGTTCAGCTTCTGAAACGCCACGCAGATTCTCCCGCAGCGTTGGAGGAACCAGTTCTGGAAACCAGGGCGTGCATGGATAAGTTTACCGAATGCGTAGCCTGGGCGGGATGGTTGCTTGCTGGCCCGGGAGCCTTCATTTAGCATGACATGAAGCTGATGGAAGGCTGATGGCGAAGGAGCTGGCGGCCAGCGATCGAGTTCTTTCGGGATCCGTTTCCGAGGGGATTCACGCTGCCAGATTCGCGTCGCTTGACTTACCACGTCCTTCGGGACGTCCTGTTTGGAAGATCCCCAGAGACCACCCCCATGATTAGCAACCTCCGACGACGTTCGTTTGGCTCTCTTTCCCGTGCTGGTGCCTGTGCAAGCCGGATGCGTCCGCAAGTGGAATCGCTCGAGTCGCGCCGCGTGCTCGCGGCGATGATTTCGGGAACGGTGATCAACGATGTGAACGGCAATGGCGTCGTGGATGCGGGCGAACCGGGGCAGGCGGAAGTGACGACGTATCTCGACCTGAACGGCAACGATCGGCTGGATACGGTGGGCAAGATCGTGGAGCCGGATAACTTCGCCGCCAACACGCCCATCAACGGCGCCGCGGCGGGGGTGACTCTGCGTGTGGCGGACACGAACAATGCGCCGCTGGCTCCCGCGCCGGTGATCTCCTCGTCCACCGACCCGTTTAACTCCACCGGGCAGCGCGTCTTCGGCTACGACGGAGTGCATTTCTTCAACAGTTCATTCCGTCTGCGGATGGACTTCGCGAGTCC
>CAZUJM010000122.1:3297-14109 GCA_964620405.1 uncultured Pirellulaceae bacterium
CATTGGGCAGCGCGAGTTCGCGCGGCTGGCCGGCGTGCTGCAGGCCTACAATGCGGAGGGAGTGCTGTTGGCCGAGGATGTTTCCTCGGGGCTGCTCCAGTATGACCACGAGACGATTTCGGTGGCGCTGGAGGATGCGGACATCGCGTATGCGGTGGCCTACACCGAGCACCCGGACATCACGGGACGGTTTGACGCGCTGCGGATCAACTCGGTGGGGTCGGAGCCGTGGACGATCACGGACGCGAACGGCACCTATGAGCTGACGGGCCTGGCCGCGGGTACCTATCGCGTGAACGAAGTGGTGCCTGCGGGCTTCCGGCAGACGCTGCCTTCGTCGGGCGACGGCAGCCAGACGGTGACGCTGACGGCGGACCAGAAACGCACGGGCGTCGTGTTCGCCAATACGGCCGCGGCCGTGGCCGGGGCGTGGCAAAACAAGAAGAAGCCGATGGACGTCTCCAACGACGGATTGATCGTTCCGCTGGATGTCCTGTTGATCATCAACGAGTTGAACGAGCCGCTCTACCATGATCCGGCAAACGGCAAACTGGTGTCGCCGCCGACGCCGATTCCGGCCTACTTCGACGTGGATGGCGACAGCTTCGTGACGCCCACCGATGCGATCCTCGTGATCAACTTCCTCAACTCCACGGTCGCCGCGGTGCCGGCTCCCGCGCCGGACGCCGAAAGCGAACCGGACGTGACGACCGAGCCCGCAACGGTCCAGGTGGCCGCCGCCGACGCGCTGTTCGCGCTGGCTGCCGACGTGGACGCGACGAATCGCAAGCGGGCCCGCGACTGATCCTTCTTCAGGTTCTTCCTCGGCCGTCTAGACGACGGCCAGCAGCAGGAAGATCAGCAGGACCAGTCCAGCGACGCCGGCGAGGATGGCGACGAGCACTCCGATGGGGATGCTCGAACGCCGTCGGCGGATGACCACTCCGCTGGTCGAGACGTTCGACAAGCGATGATCCTGCAGCAGGTCGACGAGGGAACCGCTGGTCGATTCGCCTCCGATCTCCTCCTCGATCCGCGACAATACCTCCTTGCTGAGGTGCAGGTCGGAGGCGGAGAGGTTGGTGACGTCGGAGTGACCGGCGGCCGAGTCTTGTCCACGACGGGCTTCGTCGTCGAGGGGAGCCAGCGTGAGGTCTTCCTCGCGGATGCGATTGGTGTCGGCGTTCTGGGCGGAGAGGGTGTCGCCCGTGCCGCGGTTGGAAACGCGCGAGGGCGTCTTGGAGGCGGGCTGCGGCCAGCGGCCGGATTCGGGTGCCGGTGGGGAGGGCGGCCAGAAGGGCAGTCGCCCGACGGGGCCTTTGCCGCCTTGGGGCGGCCGTTCGCCATAGCCCCGCGTGGCCAGCCACGATCGCAGTTCCTGGGCCACTTCGGCCGCCGACTGGATCCGCTGTTCCGGCTTCTTGGCCATCATGCGATGGCAGATATCCACCAAGGTCGGCGGCGCGTCGGGGCGGTCGAGGAAGATGCTCCGCGGCTCCTCGCGCTGGTGCTTCAGCAGCCGTTCCGTCAGCGAGCCCTGCGGGAACGGAGCGTGGCCGGTGAGCAGGAAGTAGAGCGTTCCGCCCAGGCCGTAGATGTCAGCGCGACTGTCCACGCGACTGCTGTTCACGGCCTGTTCGGGGGCCAGGTAGTCGGCCGTGCCGACCACGCTGTCCTTGTGCACGGCGCTCAGCGACGCATCGTCCGACGTGAACTTCGCAAGGCCCATGTCCAGGATCTTGACCGTGCCGGAGCGGTCGACGAGGCAGTTGGCCGGCTTGATGTCGCGATGGACCAGGCTGCCTTCATGAGCGTGCTGCAGGCCGACAGCCACTTGGGCGATGTAGTCGGCGGCTCGCTCGTAGGTCAGCGGCCCCTCCCGTTCCACCATTCGCTGGAAGTCCTGACCCTCCACGTACTCCATCACGATGTAGTGGGTGTCTTCCTCGTTGTCGATATCGTACGCACGTACGATGTTCGGATGGTCCAGCGCCGCCACGGCCCGCGCTTCCAGTTCGAAACGCTCCAGGTAGCTCGACTTGCTGACTCGTGCCTTGGGCAACACCTTGATGGCTACCGGGCGGCGCATGATCGGGTGTTCCGACAGATAGACGCTGCTCATGCCTCCCGTGCCCAGGTGGCCCTTGAGCGTGTACTTGCCCAGTCGAAAGCCGCGGTACTTGCCCTTCGCCAGTTGCTCGGCCTGCCAGGCCGTCAGCAGTCCCGCCTCCGTCATGCCAGCCAGCAGGTCCTGCGGCGCGAGCGAGAGAACGCCCTGCGAACGACTCGCACGCTGACCGATGAAGGCAGCCAAGTCTTCCTTGCTGACCAGCTCGCTCCGCTTCACCAGCTCGATCAGGCGTTCGGTCGTGAGGACCTTCGTCATGGATGAACCTTGCTTGTCCCCGGCAGGAACGCCGGCGGGGGGCCCGACGATCGCCCCGCGACTGCGGGTCAGACGGCTGCCGGGCAACATGCCTTCTCCCTCCTAATCGTAAATAACGGTCCCTCCACCGACAACCGTCCGCCGGGGGGATCGGTGCGTCGCCAGCTTCGGCGGCGAGTGGCGCGGAGCGAGCGGACCGGCTTGGAGGAGAGGTCTTGCGGCCCAACCGATTCTGCTACGATGATCGCGGGAAAGACGGTTGAGGCGAACCGCGTGGCTGCGGTCCGTAGCTCAGCGGACGCGGTCGTTCACGTGAGCCCTTGCGGCTGAACCGATTCGATCGAGGATGAGCCCGGGGAACGGAGAGTGACAGGCATGGCAGCGACAGCGGATCGGTCCAGAAGCTTTGCGACGCCGCCGGGCGTGCTGCGTCTGGCGACGCTCGGCGAAGACTCCGGGCTGCTGGACCTGATGCGAGCCCTGGTTGCCGGGGCGGGGGAGGACACGTCCCGTCCGGGCCGAGATCCCGTCGGCCAAGCCGACGCCTTGCTGGGGCGCTCGCTGCGCTGGACCACCGCCGTCGAGGCGGGCCCCGAACTGCATCGACTTGCCGCAAGCACGACCGCCGCACCGCAACTGGTCGACTGGCAGCAACTGCTCGGCAGCGACCAGCACGACCTGATTCTTGTCGCCGGCCGACCTCGAGGCGAGGAGGCGCTCGCGACCCGCGAGGAGCAGCTGCGGCGTCTGTTCCAGGGCACGATCCCGCTGGTGCTCGTGCATCCCGCCTGCGAAATGATCCTGGCCTACGAACTGGAGATGATTCGCAAGGATACGGGAGTCCGCGTCTTCCCCTTCGTTCCACTTGCCGAGCGCCCCGAGCTCGATCGCCTGCGTCGCGTGTCGCCGCCGTCGGCGGGCGCATTGCCAGCGACCGACCGGGATGAGCTGGCGGGTGCCGCCCCGGCGAGTGACGCAAACGCGTCAGGCGGTGGGGTCGAGCAGTGGATCTGGGAACGCACTTCAGACGATCGCTCGCGCCACCCCGCGATCGACGATTTCGCCCGCGACGCGCTGGTGTTGCGTGAACTGCTGGGAGAGATCAAGCAGGTCACGGCGGTGGGCGGCGCGGGCGACGAGGTGCAGTATGGACAGCTGACGGTGCACCTCACGGCGGCCGGCGGACAGTCCGCGCGGTGGTCGATCCTGCCAACACGCGGTGGCGAGACGCCAAGGATCCGTGCCACGGCCATCGGCTCCGGGCCCTCCTGGACGTGGGAGGCGCGGGCCGACGGCGCCGACGGTCGTCTGGAAGGCATCGACGCCAGCCTGCCTTCGACGACGTCTGCCGTCGCGGCCACGAACGACTCCCCGGCGCTGGCATTCTGGCGACGCGTAGTCGCGGAACTGGCGCGCCCGGAGCCCGAAGCGGAGGATGCGGCCGGCGGCTTCGCGGGTCAGGCTGTTGCATCCCCGGAACGCCTCGACTGGGAGCATGTGTGTCGCGGGTTGGAGTTGACCGATGGCGTGGAACGCAGCTGTCGCCGACGCCGGACCATCGACCTGTACCATGAGCAGGTGTCGGAGCAGGCGACGTTCAAGAGCCTGATGGCCGCGGGCGGCTGCGCGATGCTGTTCTGGGTGCTGGCGATGCTGATGGTCGCGGGGCTCGTTGACGCCATGCAGCTTTCGATTCGCGAGTCGGTGTGGTGGCGTTTCTTTCCCGTCGCCATCTTCCTGCCGCTGGGATTCTTCCTGGGACTGCAGCTGCTGCAGCTGGTCTTCCCCGCGTCCAAGCCGCGCGATGCGGCCAGCGAGACGGCCGGTCGGCGACGCTGAGTAGCGTTGGCCGATACGTGCATCGCGCGCTCGCGTCGCCGTCGCCCGCCACCGCTTCCTGCGTGCCTTCCGCGCGCACTGCAGTCTGCTAGCGGTTGACCTGCAATCGCGGGAGAGCGTCGTGAGTTGCCCAGCTCGCCCGAACTCCGCGCGGAGCTGTCGCGATGCGTCGATCACCGCGGTTTGCATGGTGAGTTGGGTAGAGTCTGCCGTCGCGATGCTGCCGGTTGAAGCGCGCGCAGTTCCCCGTCCGATCCTCAAACCTGACGCCAAGCAGGGAGCGTCGGGCGTGCTGTCGCGCAGGCCGTGAGCTGTTGAACCTGCTTTCCCCTATCGTGTTGCCTCTCCCCATGAAGCACCTGCTTAACTTCTGCCGACGCCCCTGGTTGCCGCTGGCCGTGGCAAGCAGCCTGCTTCTTGCTCTGCCCCAAGCGACGCCCGCTTCGCCTCTCCGCCGCTCGGCCGTCGTGCGGGCGGTCGCCGATGCGAAGCCGGCGGTGGTGAACATCCACGGACAGAAGACTGTCAACGAGGACAGCCCGCGCCGTGTCAACGGCATGGGCACGGGCGTGGTGGTGGATGAGCGCGGGTACATCGTCACCAACTACCATGTGGTGGAAGGCGTCCGCGAAATCAAGGTAACGCTGTCGGACGGTGAAGCGTACATCGCGAAGGTGGTGGCTCACGACCCGAACACCGACCTGGCCGTGATCAAGATCAACGCCCCGGGGCGCCTGGCGACGATCCGCATTGGCACGTCGCGCGACTTGATGGAGGGCGAGGAAGTGATTGCCGTGGGCAATGCCTACGGATACGAGCATACGGTGACGCGGGGCATCGTCAGTGCCCTGCATCGGACGGTGCAGGTGACAGACACGCACCAGTATGTGGACCTGATCCAAACCGACGCCAGCATCAACCCCGGCAACTCCGGCGGGCCGCTGCTGAACATCGACGGCGAGATGGTGGGCGTGAACGTCGCGACGCGCGTGGGAGCGCAGGGCATCGGCTTTGCCATTCCCGTGGATCGCGCGATGGAGGTGGCGGCGCGGCTGTTGAGCGCGGAGCGGGCTGGCAGCGTTTGGCACGGGATCATTCCCGAATGCCTGCACGACTGCACGGGCGTCTGCGCCCGCTCGATCCAGAAAGACAGTCCCGCGCAGTCCGCCGGTCTCTCGGAGGGAGACGTGATCACCCGCGTCAACACGCTGCGGGTGGAACGCACGCTGGACCTGGAGCGGGCGATGATCGGGCGGCAGCCGGGCGACGAGGTGGAGATCGAGGTGAACCGCCAGGGCCAGACGCACCAGGTGCGGGTGCGGCTGGCGGCAGCGACCTCGCAAGCCGCTCCGCCCTCCAGCTGGGCCCTGGACCAAGCCTGGCAGCGGCTGGGCATGCGGCTGGAACCGATCTCGGCGGAAGAGATGCAAGGCAGCGGACAGTTTCGCGGCGGGCTTCGCGTCGCCGAAGTCCGACCGAACAGCCTGGGCGCGCAGCAGGGCGTCATGTCGGGCGACGTGCTGGTGGGCATCCACGTCTGGGTGACGTCCACCGAATCGGATCTTGCCTATGTGTTGAAGTCCGACCGACTGGCCTCCGAGCCGCAGGTGAAGTTCTACATCGTGCGCGGCACGCACACGCTCTTCGGCAACCTCAAGACCAGCGTGCTCCGCTAAGCCCCCTCGCTGCACGCGGCTCCGGATTACGGGAAGCCGTCGCGCGGGGCTGCAACCGTCGCGCGAATCGTGCTAGACTCGAGCCATGGAAGCCGATTTTGTCGAATGGTTGCGTGGTCGCGTGGGAGTCCGCCCCGAGTTGCCGTTGGCGCTGGGGGATGATGCGTCGCTCTATCTGGATCGAGCCAACGAGCGGCTGGTGATGACAACCGATCTGCTCTGCGAGGGCTCGCACTTCCTGCTGGAGGAGACGAGTTACGCGTTGGTCGGTCGCAAGGCGATGGCGGTGAACTTGAGCGACATGGCGGCGATGGCTTCGCGGCCGCGCGTCGCCCTGGTCTCCGTCGCCTGGCCCCGGCGGCGCGACGAGCGGCACGCGCGGGAGCTGTATGACGGACTGCTCGGCCTGGCCGACGCCTACGGCGTAACGCTGGCTGGCGGGGACACGAACCGCTGGGATGGCGGCCTCGTGGTGAATGTGACCCTGTTGGGGCACGCGAATCCACGGGGCGTGCTCCGCCGCGACGGCGCGCGGCCCGGCGATCGCATCCTGGTGACGGGATCGCTGGGAGGCAGCCTGCTGGGGCATCACCTGCGTTTCGAGCCGCGCGTGGAGCTGGCGGCCGAACTGAAGCTGGCCTACGACCTGCGATCGGGCATGGACATCAGCGACGGACTGTCCCTGGATCTCTCGCGGCTGGTGACCGCCAGTGGCGTGGCCGCCGAACTTGACCTGACGCAGGTGCCGATTTCGGATGCGGCCCGCGCGATGAGCCGCACGAGTGGCCGCACGCCGCTTGATCATGCCCTTGCGGATGGCGAGGACTTCGAACTGCTGCTGACGGCACCGCCGGAGGACGCCGCTCGGATGGTACGGGAGCGGCACCTGGGCATTGCCGTGACCGACATCGGCGTGATCACCGCAGGGACTGGTGTCTGGCAGCGCGAGGCCGACGGGGCGCGCCGGCCCTTGCCCGTGAAAGGCTACCTGCATTGAGCGGTGCCTGGACGTGGGACGAGACGCGGGGCCAAGGTACCTACGACGCGGCCGATGAGGCGTCGACTCGGCGGTTCGGGCAGGCGCTGGCCCAGGTGTTGCCGCCCGGCACCGTCGTGGCCCTGTCGGGCACGCTGGGCGCGGGCAAGACGCGCCTGGTGCAGGGCATCGCCGCCGGACTTGGCATCGATCCCGAGCAGGTGGTCAGCCCCACCTTCGGCATCTGCCATGAACACTCCGCCCGCGCGGATCGTCCCGGCCTGAATCACCTGGACCTCTATCGCGTCGCCGATGCCGACGAACTGCTGGAACTGGGGTTCGACGAATACTGCGGATCCGACCGCATCACGGCCATCGAATGGGCCGACCGGTTTCCCCGCGAGATGCCGCGGCAGCGATTGGACGTCGAGATGCTGGCGACGAGCGAGGGTGCGCGGCGGATTGTCTTGAGTCCGCGCGGGCCAGGGCTGCGCGGGCCAGGGCTCCTCGGGAACGCAGCCGCCGAGTCCGCTTCGGGGGCCGCGCCCGGCGGTTGGCTCCTCCGGGAACTGCGCCGGCTGGGCGATCATCTTCGCGGCGAGCACTTGCGTGAGTGACAGCAGGTTGTCACTCACGCGGGACCGCCGGATTTGCCGTTCCCTGCCGGCGGTTACTTGCGCGACTGCAGGAAGATGTGCACGCCCTTCTTGTTCGAGCAGGCGACATCGGGCATTCCATCGCCGTTGATGTCGGCAACCTCGAACTGCGTGCCGACGCCGCTGTCGTCGTCGAAGCGGTGCTGCGTCCACACGGGGCGGCCGTTTTCGCGGGTCAGGCGAAGCCACACCATGACGGCCGGCATCTCCCAGCCGGGATCCGATTCGGCGTGTGCCCACCAGCGTTTGCCCGTCACGAGGTCGGGGAGTCCGTCCTGGTCCATATCCACCAGGCAACTGCTGTGCGTCTGCGAGAAGCTCTTGTCGATCTCATGCGTCTGCCACTTCCCCGCCGCCAACTGCTCGTGCCACCAGATGCCGAAGGCGTGGGCGCTGCTGCTGAGCACGTCGTTGTCGCCATCGCCGTCGAAATCGAAGACATGCATGTGGCCGCTGGGTTCCCCGAACGGCGCCGGGTGGAACGTCCAGTTCCCCTGCGTGCGGTTTTCGGGAGCTTCCCACCAGCCGGCCGTGACGACCACATCCGAACGGCCATCGCCGTTGATGTCCCCGGTTCCCAGGCCATGGTCGTACTTCTTCGCCCCCTCGGCGTTGGGAGCGGAGACCGCGTGGATCTTCCACGGGCTTTCAGCCGTGTCACCCGGCGTGAGGAAGGCCATGTAGCGCGTCTCGCTGTCGGGATTCTTGCGGTCCGGGTTGACGCCCATGACCCATTCGCGACGGCCGTCGCCGGTCAGGTCGACATACTGTGGACTCTCGTTGTTCGAGACGGGCGTCAGCGCGACCTTCTTCCACGGTCCCTCGGCCTTGCCCGGATTCTCGAAATACCAGGTCGGCTCGCCGGGGAAGTCGACAATCATCAGGTCGGTCCAGCCGTCGCCGTTGAGGTCGTCGGACGCCGCGACGAAGGCGTTGGAGTAGTTGCGGGGATTGTAGACCGGCGCTTCGGGCAGCACCGAATGCATCTTCCAGTCGGGCGCTTCGTACCAGACATAGCCGGCAGCGATGTCCATCTTGCCATCGCGGTTGTAATCACCCACGGCCACTCCCTCGCTGCGGAAGACTCGCTCCAGCGTCACTCGCTCAAACTTCACCGCCGTCGGCTCGGCACCCACGGCGAGACGGTCTAGGCCCGGGATGGCAAGGCCGACGACGCATGCAAGGGCGCCCGTGAGAACGCTCGGGAAGGCAAGGCCCGGCAGGAGACTCGCCGCGAGCGATCGAAGACGGCGGTGCGAAGTACGTGGATGGATGGTTCGCTTCATGGATCGATTTCCCGTGTAAGGTCGAATGCGCCCCGGAATCGTCCCGGGGAGGCTGCCACACGGGAGCAATCGTGGCCCGTCGCGCGGCCAGTGTCAAGGTTCGCGGACCTCGGAACCAGCGCAGGTCTCGTTTTTGCCGATCGTTCCGGTGAAAACGAGACGTCACCCTATTAACCCGGCTCCGGCGGGCCGGTCTAATGGTCGGGCAGGCATCGTTCGCGTTGAGCCGACAGGAGCGTCCCGCATGGCGTCCGCGATCTTTTGGGCAAGTCGTTTGAGTCTTCCGTCGGCGGCCAGTTGGCTGCTGGCCACGCTGCTGGTGGCCGGCGTGCACGCGCAGGCCGAAACGCCCCCGGCCGCGCCTGACAGCCGCCAGTCACTCGAGACGTCCGAGTCGCTCGAGGCAGCCAAGGCCGCTGAGTCACTGGGGGCGAACTGGATCAAGCAGCGGCTGACCGAGTCGTCGCCCTCGGTGGTGATGATCACGGTGGAGGGCCGCGATGGTCGGCAGGCGGGGCTGGGAACCGGGTTTGTCGTCGACAGCCAGGGATTGATCGCCACGAACTACCATGTGATTGGCGAAGCGCGGCCGATCGAGGTGCGACTGGAGGACGGGCGTGAGTTGCCGGTGACGGAGGTCTACGCGTCGGACCGGCAACTGGACCTGGCCGTGGTGCGCGTGGCGGCGGAAGGACTGCGGCCGCTGCGGCTGGCGAAGGACGAGCCGGCACTGCAGCAGGGCGATGCGGTGCTCGCGCTGGGCAATCCGATGGGCTTGCGACACAGTGTTGTCAGCGGCATCGTCTCCGGACAACGCGACATCGAGGGACGCCGGATGCTGCAGATCGCGATTCCGATCGAGCCCGGCAACAGTGGCGGACCGCTGCTGGATCGTGATGGCCTGGTGCGCGGCATCGTGACCATGAAGTCGGCCGTCACGGCCAACCTGGGGTTCGCGCTGGAGGCGCAGGCGCTGCGTGGGTTGCTGGAGCGTCCGAATCCGATTCCCATGACCCGCTGGAAGACGATCGGGTCGTTGAATCCGCAGGACTGGTCGACCGTCTTTGGATCGCGTTGGGAGCAGCGGGCGGGGCAGATTCTGGTCTCGGAGCCGGGCGACAGTTTCGGCGGCCGCTCCCTGTGCCTCTGGCAACGCGACCTGCCAGCGCAGCCGCACGAGTTTGGCGTGCAGGTGCGATTGGGCGACGAAGCCGGCGCGGCGGGACTGGTCTGGCACGCCGACGGCAAGGATCGACACTATGGCTTCTACCCGACCGCCGGTCGGCTGCGGTTGACCTACTTCGAAGGTCCGACCGTCTATTCGTGGCAGATCCTCGAGGAGTTTACCAGCCCGCACTATCGGCCGGGCGAGTGGAACCATCTGAAGGTGCGGCTGGATGGCAGCCGCGCGCAGTGTTTCGTCAACGACCAGCTGGTGCTGGAGCGAACGCTGGAGGGCCCGCAGTCGGGACGGATCGGGCTGGCGAAGTTCCGTGACACGCAGGCGTCCTTCCGCCAGTTCCGCGTCGCGCCGCAACTGGCTCCCGCGCGGCTGGACGACGAACGATTGCGGAAGACGCGGGAGCAGCTAGCGGCGGTGCCGCTAAATGACTGGGCGGCGACGGTCTCGCTGGATCCGCTGGCCGCCGACTCGACCGCCGCTCGCGCGGTGCTGGAACAACGCGTGGCGGAGCTGGAGGACCAGACGCGGCAACTGCGTCGACTCGCCAAGGATGTGCACACGCGCGAAGTGGTCCGGCTGCTGGAGGAGTCGCTTGCGGCGCCGCCCGCTTCGTTCGACCTTGTCCGTGCCGCACTGCTCATCTCGCACCTCGACAACCCTGACTTGGATGTCGACGCCTACGTCCAGATGGTGGACCGCATGGCGGCCGAAGTGTCGTCGGCGGCTGGAGCGGAAGCGGCGCCGGTTGATCGGCTGGCCGCCCTCGATCGTTACCTCTTCCAGGAGGGCGGTTACCACGGCAGCCGCACG
>CAZUJM010000122.1:14119-16459 GCA_964620405.1 uncultured Pirellulaceae bacterium
TACTACCATGCGGCCAACAGCCACCTGGATCGCGTGCTGGACGATCGCGAGGGCCTGCCCGTCACGCTGTCGGTGCTCTACATGGGACTGGCGCGTCGCGTAGGCTTGGACGTCGACGGAGTGGGACTGCCGGGACACTTCGTGGTTCGCTGGCGATCCACGGATCGCGAACCGACCTGGGTCGATCCGTTCGACGGCGGCAAGCGTCTGACGGCGGAGGACATCCGCCGGTTCTACCAGGTGGACCAGGGCGGCGAGGCGCCGCCCGACGACCTGGCAACCCTGGAAGCGATGTCGGCTCGGTCGATCCTGGTGCGCATGCTGCGAAACCTGCTGGGCGTGGCGCAGCAGAATGAGGAGCAGGAGGCGATGCTGCGCTATCTGGAGACGCTGGTGGCACTCGCCCCCGAGGATGCGTCGCTGCGTGGCATGCGGGCGGTGGTCCGCCACCAGAACGGTCGCAAGCAGGCCGCCGTCGAGGATCTCGACTGGTTCCTCCAGCATCGGCCCGCAGGCATCGACCCGGATGCCATTGAAGAACTGCGCGGCCAGTTCCTTCGCGACCAGCGGTAACCGCCAGGCGAGCCAGGCCACGGTCCGCAGGCCCGTTTCACGGCTCATTGGCCCATGCGGCTCAGCGAGGCGCGTGGGCCAGCAGCCAGTCTTCGAGGATGATGTGTTTGACCAGCGGCGCACGCAGCAGCGCGGCGCGGCGGGGCAGCAGCGTCTGCAGCCAGGGGCGGGACACGACGTACGAAGCTGCTCGCAGTCCGCGACTGGCCTGTGTCATCGCCTCGACATTCTTCGCGATGCGTTCAAACGTCGCGGGAATGATGTTGGGTGCCGGTCCCAGGTGGATGATGGATTCAACGCCCATCACCAGCAGTTCGTTGACCACATCCCACATTCGCTGCGGATGGTCGATCCAGCGTGCGATCAGGTCTCGCGCGTTGTAGTCGTTGTACGCAATGGTCCCCGTCACCATCGACAGCACTTCGGGATGCGGCTTGCGCGTGCCGCCAGGGATCGTGAGCAGCATCTTCGAGGCGCGATTCGGGATGTTTCGCTCCCACATGATCGGCGTATGCAGCGGCGGCCAGCGGTGTTCGTTCTCGCGGAGCGACAGTCGCACGGGGGTGATTTCGGACATACGCTCGCGGAATCGTCGCAGGGTGGAGCGATTGCCGAGGACCAGCAGGGAGTTCGGGGCCAGCTGGGCCGAGACGCCGATGATGCCGTCGCCCTCCGAGTTGATGCGCAGGCACAACGCCTCGGCACGCTCCAGCGAGATTGCCTCCCCCTTGGAAAACACGATGCCCATCACGACATCGTGCGCCAGGGCGACGCAGTCGCTGGACACGGCGAGCGGCACCTGTAGCGCATCGCGGAGGGTGAAGCTGCCGCCGGCGACCAGCGCGCTGATCTCGCCCAGGCTGAAACCGATGGAGACCCGGGCTTTGTGGTAGTCCACGCCGAAGCAGTCGTGCAGCAGTTTCAGCTGCGCGTGTTCCATCGCCACGATCAGGACAATCGACTCGGCGTAGTCCTCCAGCGTCGGTTCGCGTCCTTCGCGCACGCGTTGCAGGAGGTTCACCACGCGGCCCGTGGCCTCGCTGCAGATCTCGCTCGCCTCGTTCAGGCTGGCGGCCACGGTGTTCGCATAGGCGGGCGTGGCAAGCAGTTCCGCCGTGCGTCCCAGGTTCACGACGTTATATCCGCGAAACGCCAGTGCCGCGTTGGACAGGGTTGCGTTCGAGAGGGGCAAGGTCATGGAGCCGCGAGCGTCCACCGGATGGCCGGGCGACTCGGAACCGGAAACGGTGGGGCCCGCCGTGGCGTGGCCCGCGGGCGTTGCGGCACCGCGGTTCGCGTCGGATGAGCCAGCCGGATCCGCGTTGGCCCAGGCAAGGGCCGCTCGCTCGGCCGCCTCGCGGCGATCCGTTCCACGGTCCGTGAAACCGTTCGCAAGCTCGCGACGGGCAAGTTCTCGTCCGGCCATGTTCCGACCGGTGGCGCGCGACGCCGCGAGCCAGGTTGGCAGCAGGTCGGTCCAGGGGCGGTGCATCGAACCCATCGGAACACTCCGGAAGTTGACTGGCGGCTCAGTCGCCGCGTGCAGGCTCCCCACGCCGACTCACAATCGCGGGAGCGATCCTCCGCCACGAAACGACTCTTTGCATTTTATCCCGCCGCTTCCTCGCCCAGCGGTTCGGGGCGCGAATCGAGTGGCTTTTCCCGCCGCGCGGAGCGGTGAGGTGGTTGACCAGGACGTGTCCGATCGTGGAGGGTGGGGTGTTGGGGAAGGAAAACCGCGGGAAGTTGGCGTGAACGAGCGGGCAT
>CAZUJM010000123.1:0-5382 GCA_964620405.1 uncultured Pirellulaceae bacterium
CGTCGCTGCTCAAGAGCGGCACGAACGTATTGGCGCTGCAAGGACTGAACGCTTCGCTGGCCAGTGATGACTTCCTGCTGCGTCCGGAACTGGTGGGAGTGAGCCGGGCGGAGGGTGGGGTTCAGTATTTTAGTCGGCCTACTCCCGGCAAGGTCAATGGGCTCGGAGACGCCCCGCCCGTCGGATCGGTGGTGTTCTCGACAGCCACGAAAACGTTCTCCACTCCGTTCGACCTCGTCCTGGCTCCGCCGAACCCGCGGGCGACGATTCGGTACACGACCAATGGCGACATCCCCTCGGAGACGTCGCTGCTCTACACCGGTCCGCTGCGCATCTCAAGCTCGACCAGGATCCGCGCGCGGGCCTTTGAAGCGGGCAGGGGGCCGGGGCCGACGCAGAGCGAAACGTTTCTGCTGGTCGACTCCTCACTGACCAACTTCGAACGGGGCAGCGCGTTTGCGTCGAACCTTCCGGTGCTGGTATTCGACTCCTTCAACCGGAACGTCGATTCGCAGAACACCTTGATGGTGCCGGTGTCAACCGTGTTTATTGATCCGGGCGCGGATGGCAAGGCGTCGATTCTGGACGAAGCCGTTTTTGGTGGACGCGCGGGCATGCGTATTCGCGGCCAGACCTCCGAAGGGTTCGCCAAGAAGCAGTATTCGCTGGAACTCTGGGATGAACTGAACAGCGATACGAGGACTTGGGATGCCGGTGCGGTCGCGGACAAACCGGCTTCGTTTTTCGGCTTGCCCGCCGAGTCGGACTGGGTGCTGAACGGGCCCTACTCGGACAAGACGCAGCTGAACAACTACCTGACCTTCCTCTGGAGCAACAAGATCGGGCTGTACGCTCCGCGCGCACGGCTCGTGGAACTCTTCCTGAACCAGGATGGAGGCGCCCTGAACTACGCGGCCGACTATCGCGGAACCTATGTGCTGCTGGAAAAGATCAAGCGGGACGACGATCGAGTCGACATCGCGGAACTGACGCCCGACATGAGTTCGTTCCCGGATATTTCCGGGGGCTACATCTGGAAGAAAGACAAGCCGGGCGCGGGGTGCCGTTCTCGACCTCCCGCGGACAGGAATTCCGCATGGTGGAACCGGACGACCGGACGATCACCTCGGCGCAGCGATCGTGGCTGCAGTCGTACCTCAACCAGTTTGAAGCGGCCCTCTATGGATCCAACTTCACGGATCCCGTGAACGGGTACGCCAAGTACATCGACGTCGATTCCTGGGCCGAGACCTGGCTGCTGGTGGAGTTCACCAAGAACATCGACGGCTTCCGCTTGAGCACGTACTATCACAAGGACCGGAATGGAAAGATCCAGCAGGGGCCGGCCTGGGACTACAACCTGTCGCTCGGCAACGGGAACTATCTGAACGGTGCCTTCACTTCGGGATGGTACAGCGACCAGTTGGGGGACGGCGACTATCCGTACTGGCGGCGGCTGTTCGAGGACCCGCGTTTTCGTCAGCGCGTGGTGGATCGCTGGAACGAACTGCGGCAGGGGCCCTGGAGCACCGCAGCGCTGCTGGCGGATATCGACGCGGCGGTACAGCAGCTTTCCAATGGCAATCCGCGTCTGGACAGGCCGGCGGCGGGTGAACCGTCCAACCCCATTTCCCGCAACTTCCGCCGCTGGACGAACGTCGCGGCGTACGAATGGCCAAACTGCTATTTCGGACAGGGATCCTGCCCTCCGTCGCCCCTGCCCGGCGCGCGAGCTCCGCAGCAGTACGCCGACTATCTTTTCCTGCTCAAGAACTTCGTCACCCGGCGCGCGGAATGGATCGACTCGCAGTTGCCGGCGGGGCCGCCGATGCAACCCACGGGCGGTTTGGTGGCGGCCGGGACGCGGGTTTCGCTTACCGTGCCCGCGGGCTGGGAGGCTTACTATTCCTTGGATGGCAGCGACCCGGGAGTCGTCGGTGGCTCGACGTCCGAGAAGCTTCTCTTCAGCGGCACGGGAGCCGCACAGACGCTGGTGCCCACCGATGCGCAGCTGATCACCGCCTGCACGGGAAATGTGCTGGCGGATGTGACTCGCTGTTTCATGAATCCAGACTACACTCTTGGAACGTTGGGGGAGACCTGGAGAACCGGTGTGCTTGGTGTCGGCTATGATCGCGAGCCCACGTATGGGCCGTACATCGGCACGGATGTGCGCACGGCGATGGACAACGTGACGCCTTCGGTCTATGTGCGCGTCCCCTTCGACGTCACCGCCGAGACGCTGGCTTCGCTGCAGGAGTTGAAGCTGCGCGTGCGTTACGACGACGGATTCGTGGCCTACCTGTGGTCTGCGGACCGCAAGTTGCCGGTGGAGGTGGCGCGTCGCAACGCCGCCGGCAATGCGACGACCGTTCCGATCACGCCGCTCGCCTACAACGCGTTGGCCTCCGGCAATCGGAACGACGCGGAGGCAGTGATCTATGAAACGATCGACATCACGGCGTTCCTGCCCTACCTGCGCGCCGGGAAAAACTCCCTGGTGCTGCAGGGGTTGAACGGCACAGTGAACAGCAGCGACTTCCTGCTGCAGCCGGAACTGGCCGGGACCGTGCGTGTCGGCGGCCCCGTTTCAGGCTCGCAGAAGTATTCAACGCCAATTGCCATCGAACGCAACAGCCGATTGCTGGCGCGTATGAAGCGAACCGGCACGGCCTCCTGGTCGGGCCTGAGCGAAGCGATCTTCCTGACGGCGATTCCTTCGCTGGCGGTTTCCGAGATCAATTACCATCCGGCGGCTCCCAGGGCCGCGGAGCTTGCGGCGATGCCGGGAGTGCAGGAGTCGGACTTTGAGTTCGTGGAGATCTACAACCCGGGCCCGTCGGCGGCCGATCTGGTCGGCACACGGCTGTCGGACGCCATCGACTTCACGTTTCCCGCGGTGAGTCTGGCGGCGGGAGAGTATGCGGTGGTGGTGGCGAACGTGGAGGCGTTCCGGTTGCGTTATGGAGCTGCGCCGCGCGTGCTGGGAGTTTTCGAGGACGGAGTGCTGGACAACGCTGGCGAGACGCTGCGCGTGCTGGATGCCCTGGGAGCGGAGATCGGCACAATCGCCTACGCCGATTCGTCGCTCTGGCCGCAGAGTGCCGATGGAGTGGGAGCGACACTGGAACTGCTGGATGTCGCCACGCCTCGGTCGCAGTGGAGCAAGCCCGCGCGTTGGACGGGCAGCGCGCGGATGCTGGGAACGCCCGGCGCGGCGCTCGAACGCGCTCCCGCCATTCTCATCAACGAGGTGTTGAGCAACCCGGATCCGCTATCGAGCCTGGTGGATTCGATCGAGCTTTTCAACGCGGGGACCGCGGTGGTCGACCTCGGTGGCTGGCAGCTGAGCGACTCGTCGCAGGACCTGGGGAAGTACCGCATCCCCCGCGGTATCCAGCTCGGTCCCGGCCAGTACCTGGTGATCAGTGAAACGCAGTTCAATCCGACCCCCGATCTGCCTGCACCGACGCATTTCGCGCTGAGTGGCACGCAGGGAGACGACGTCTGGTTGACGATTCCCGGGCAGGATGGAACGGTGGCCTTCTTTGTCGATGACGTGGACTTCGGCCCGCTGCCGAAGGGGGAGTCGATCGGCCGCGTCGGCGACGGCGGGTCGTGGCTCACGCCGCTAAAGCAGGTTTCGCTGGGGCGAGTCAATGGGACGCCGCGCGTGGGGCCGGTCGTGATTAGCGAGCTGATGTACCAGCCCGCTCCGCCCAGCGCGAACACGCTGTTGTGGGATCCCACCATCAAGGTGGACGACCTCGAGTACATCGAGATCGCGAATCCGACGGCCCAGGAAGTGAACCTGAATCGTTGGCGACTGCGGGGCGGTGTCGACTTCGATTTTCGCACCGACGTTCGACTCCCTGCCGGTGGGACCCTGCTGGTGGTCCCTTTCGATCCCACGGACGCCGCGAACCGCGACCGCGTGGCGGCGGTGCGCGTCGAGTACTCGCTCGACGCCTCCATTCCGCTGGTTGGCCCGTACCAGGGGCGGCTGGCCAATGAGGGAGACCGCGTCGAGTTGCAGCGGCCACAGGAGTCGGAGGTAGTCGACCCGGTAATCCTGCCTCGATACCTCGAGGACGAGGTGATCTACGACAACCTGCCGCCGTGGCCGTCAGGACCTGGGGGAACGGACTGGTCTTTGCAGCGCCTGGATGCGATGGCGCTGGGGAACGCCTGGTCCTCCTGGAGTGCGACGTCGCCGGGGCCTGGCAAGTTTTCGTCGCAGATCGTGCGCGCCGGCGATTTCAATGGCGATCGCACGCTGGACGCGCAGGACCTGGACCTCTTCGGGGTGGCTTACCGAGCCTCGTCGAATGATCCGCGTTACGATCTCAATGGCGACGGTCGCCTGGACGATCTCGACCGGGACGATCTGGTGCGGAGGCAGATGGGAACGAACTACGGCGACTCCAATCTGGACCGCGTATTCGACTCGGCCGATCTGATTCAGGTGTTCCAGCCGGGGCAGTACGAAGATCGCCTGTCCTTGAATTCGGTGTGGCAGACGGGCGACTGGAACATGGATGGCGATTTTGACTCCGGTGACATGGTGCTCGCATTCCAAGCGGGCGCCTATGTGGCGGCGGCTCAACCGGCGGCCGTGGGTGCGGCGGAAGGGCCTTCCTACGACTGGACGGCTGCGGCGGCCGTTCACGAGGATGCGTCCGACGAGGGCCGCGAGGACGAGTCCGCAGGGGAACTGGTCGCTCGGCTCACGCCCCGGCAGCGGGTGCCCGAGATCGTCGAGGTCGGCGATCCTTGGGTGGCTGGTGTGGAGTCGCTGTTCGCCGAGGACGGAGGAGGGCTGGTTGCGGGGGCCGGAGCCGGGAGCCATGCGTTGGGCGTCGAGACGGAGGCGGGCACGGACTGGCCTTGAGGCGTCGTAAGGCCTCAGGGGATCGGGCCTCCGATGAACAGGCCTGGGGGAAGAGGGAGGCACCCCTGGAGCGACTCGCTTTCGGGCACTTCGCCTTTCCCGGATCAGCGGGCCGTCCATCCTCCGTCGACAACGAGCATGCTGCCGGTCATGTAGCTGGCGGCGTTGCTGGCCAGGAAGATCGCAGCGCCCTGGATCTCCTCCATGCGTCCCCAGCGGGCGAGCGCCACGGCGCCGACGATCGACTGCTTGGCTTCCTGCGTTTCGGCGATCGGTTCGTTCATGGGGGTGAGGAAGGGACCAGGGCAGATGGCGTTGCAGAGAATGTTGTGGGGGGCGAGTTCCAAGGCGAGCGCGCGGGTCATCTGCACGACGGCTCCCTTGCTGGCCGTGTAGGGCGTGCGATTTTGCAGGCCCACGAGGCCCAGGGTGCTGGCCAGGTTGATGATGCGCCCGCCGCCCGCTTGTTTCATCCAGGGAACGACTGCTCG
>CAZUJM010000123.1:5392-16309 GCA_964620405.1 uncultured Pirellulaceae bacterium
CCAGACGCCCTCGACGTTGATATTCTGGACCTTGCGGAAGTCGTCGAAGCTCAGTTCGTCGATCGGGCCGCGGATGTTGATGCCGGCGTTGTTCACCAGGATATCGATCCGCTGGAACTTCTCAAGCGTTCGCTCGACCATCCGCTGGACTTCCGGTTCCTGGCCCACATCGGCCCGCAGCCCGAGGGCGGGGGGACCGTAGTCCGCGCTGATCTGGTCCGCAGTGGCCCGCGCCTCCTCTTCATGTCGACTGGTGACGACCACGCGCGCGCCGGCCGACGCCAGCCCCTCGGCGATGGCACGGCCCAAGCCCTTGGAGGCGCCGGTCACGATGGCGATGCGGTCGGTGAGGTCGAACTGTCGGATGCCAGGCAGCATGGATGGATTCTCCGAGTGGGGATCGGGGCGCGAGGAAACCAGCGCGCGTGCTAGGTCTTCTTGCGGCTGACGCGTTGGCGGAGCTGCTGCATGGCGGCGGACATGGCCTTCATGCGCTCACCGAACTCGGCGACCGATTTTTCGCCAGCACCTTTGACATAATCCATCACGATGCATTCGGCGGCGATGAATTCGCTGGAGATATCCGCGACCTCGGCCGCGATCTCGTGCGGGATCTGGGTGACTCCGTTGGCATCGCCGTGCAGCAGTTCGCCCATGGTGACCGTCAATCCGCCCACGCGCACGGGCACGCCGACGTGCAGGATATGGCAATCGGCGTGCGAGCAGATGGTGGAACCGGTGAAGACGGGAAACTTCAGGGCACGCACCTGTTCCAGGTCGCGGCCGCCTCCGCTGGTGACGAGGCCGCGGGCGCCGAAGGCTTTGTAGGTTGAGCACATCACTTCGCCGAAGGTTGCGCCGACAGCGGGGTCATCGAGGTCTTGGAACACGACGACGGCGGGACCTGGCAACTGGCCGAACGTCTCCAGCTGGCTCTGCAGGCTTCCGTAGACATTGCCGCCCTGCGGGGGAACGTCGGAGCGGAAGCTGGCGGTGCAGGCGTATCCGACCATGGGCGCGAATTCGGGAAAGGCGGAGCGGATCCGGTGGTCCATGAAGCCGCGGTTCCGCGGTCGGACTTCGAAGAGTTCAATGACGTTGCAGATCGTCGGCGTGTCGTAGAGGGCGAGTTTTTCCAGCATGGCGTGGATGGCAGCGGACATGAGGACTCCGATCAGGGCATGCGGCGCGTGGCCGTTGGCGGGGAGGAAATCACGAAAGAGCCGTCGACTTCAGGATCCCGACTTCTCGGGTATCGGCCGGGCGAACTCCAGCGAGTACGCGCCCGTGGCATCGTGGCCGGCAGGCAGCAGGCCCAGTTCGATCAATTGGTCGTTCAGCTTCTTCCACCGAGCGGGATCCATGATGCCCAACTGGCTGGGCGGCATGTCCGGGGGCAGGCAGAGCGGCTTCAAGGCCTCGAAGCCGAAGTCGAGGGCTGCGATCTCTTGCTGGGGGTTGATGCCTCGGATGCGTTCGTGCACTCGGTGGGGATCCGCCAAGTAGTCGCGCCATCCACTCTGCACGGCCTGCACGACGGCGGCCACCTGCTGCGGAGCTTCACGGAGGTTGTCTTCGTGCGTGATCAGCACACTGGTGTAGGTGTTGTATCCGAGGTCGGCAGCCAGCAGGACGCGAGGCGACGCCCCCTTTTGACGCGCCGCGTACGGCTCGCTGAAGGAATAGGCCTGCTGCGCGAACCGCGGGTCGGCTAGGAACGGAGCGATGCTGCCGGTGTAGGGGACAATCTGGACGTTGGTGAGCGGCAGGTGTTTCTGCAGGTAGACGGTGAACGGCTGTCCGGCGCCCATGGCGAGCGTCACGTCCCGGAGGTCCTGCCAGGTCTGGATGCCGGAGCCTTCGTGCAGCATGATGCAGCGCGGGCTGACCTGCAGTGACGCCATGATGGCCACCACCGGCGCGTTCTGGGCGCGTGCGAGCAGCACCTGGTCGGCGTTGGCGACGCCAAAGGCCGTGCGTTTCATGGCCACGTTTTGGATGACGGGAGCGGCGGGACCGCCGGGCACGATTTCCACCTGCAGCCCGGCACGCTCGAAGTGGCCGAAGAGGTCGGCAGCATAGAAACCCGCATGCTGGTTGTCGGGATACCAGTTGAGGGCCAGTTGGAGGGAAGCGGCCGATGGCTTCGCGGTTCCGGCCGAACCGGTGGTGTCGGAGGCAGTCGGGGGCTCACCGGTTCCACAGCCCAGCAGGGCCGCGATGAGCAAGCAGGCCCAGCAACCCGCGATCGAGGTGAATGACGTCGAGCGAACGGTTCTCATGCGGTACTCCATCGCCGCAGGATGGCGTCGGAAAGAAGACTGACGGCGGCAAACAGGGTCACGCCCAGGCCGGTGGACAGCACCACCGCCGCAAACAGCGTGTCGGTGCTGTAGGTCTCGGCGGAACTTCGGATCAGGTAACCCAGCCCGAAGGACTTGCTACCATACCCGACGAAAAATTCACCAACAATGGCGCCGATGACGGCGAGGCCGCTGGAGGTCTTGATGCCGGTGATGAGTTGCGGCACGGCATGGGGGAGTTGGAGTTTCCAGAGACGCTGCCAGCGATTGGCACCGTAGAGCGCGAACAGTTCCCTCAAGGGTTTGGGAACCGAAGTCATGCCGGCGGTGACGTTGGCGATGATCGGAAACAGACTCAGGACGAGCGCCACGGCGATGACGCCCCGCAGGCCGTACCCAAGCCACATCACGAGCAGCGGCGCGATGGCGACGATGGGGACCGTCTGGAGAAAGATGGCGTAGGGGTAGAGCGCGAAACGGAGCACGCTGGACTGGGCGAAGAGAATGCCGATGGCGGTTCCCAGCACTGCGCTGATCGTCAGGCCCGCAAGCGCGGCGGATCCCGTCTGCAGGCAGGCCGACAGCAGTCGCCCGCGGTCTTCCCACAGCACCTTGGCGACGGCGGAAGGCGTGGGAAGCAGGTAGTTGCCCGCCTGCAGGCTGCTCACCAACAACGACCAGCCGAGCAAGAACAGCCCGGCGGCGATCAGCGGAGGCAACAGGCGGGCCGTCCAAGAACGCGCCCACGGCGAATCGTCCTCGAAGGGCGTGACCGGACCAGGCGACGGTGTACTCATGCGGCGGCCTCACGCAAGCGTTGAGCGACATCCCCCGCCTGACTCGCGAAAGAAGCCGTACCCCGCCAGGAGGCGTCACGGCTTTCGGGGGACTGGACGCGGACATCGGAGACGATGCGTCCAGGGCGAGCCGCCATCACGAGGATGCGCTGGCTCAGATAGACCGCTTCGGACACGTTGTGGGTGACGAACAGGGCCGTCCATCGCTGTTCCTGCCAGAGTCGCAGCAGTTCGTCGTTCAGCTGCTGACGACTGATGTCATCGAGGGCTGCGAAGGGTTCGTCGAGCATCAGGACGTCGGGACGCGTCACGAGAGCTCGGGCAAGCGATACGCGCATCCGCATGCCTCCGGAGAGCATCGCGGGAAACTTGAACGCATCGGATGCCGGGAGGCCAATCAGCTGCAGGGCTTCCATGGCGGCTTCGCGCCGCTCGCGCGTGCCGCTTCCCGCCAGTTCCAGGGGCAGTCCGATGTTCTCCCAGACGTTCCGCCACGGCAGCAGCGTTGGATCCTGGAACACGAACGCCACGCGGGGAGCGCGCCCGGAAGAGGTCACGCGGTGGATCGTACCCCCATGGACCGCCTGGAGTCCCGCGAAGCAGCGCAGCAGTGTGGACTTGCCGCATCCGCTGGGACCGATCACGGCCAGGAACTCTCCCGCAGGACATTCCAGCGACAGGCTGTCCAGCGTGGGAACTCCACCTCCGAAGTCCACCCGCACCCGGTCCGCCGACATGTGACAACCGTGGGTCATGGAGGAACCGTATTGGTCAGGAGGATACCCCGTCCGGAGACGCGCGGGGCAGTTGGCTGGCTCAGGAGGCGGCGGACTGCAGCGCCATCGCGGGCTCTTCGGACCGAGTCACCACGAATCCCATCTCCTGGATCATGCGATAGTCCTGCTCCGGCGCCTGACCCTTGGTCGTGAGGTAGTCGCCCACGAAAAGGGAGTTCGCGACGTAGAGTCCCAGGCATTGCAGGCTGCCCAGGTGCATCTCGCGGCCGCCGGCAATGCGCAGTTCCTTGTCGGGGTTCACGAAGCGGAACATGGCGAGCGCCCGGATGCAGTCGCGAGGCGTCAGCTGATTGAGGCCCGCCAGCGGAGTTCCATCAATGGGATTGAGGAAGTTCAAGGGAATCGACTCCACGGCGAGTCGCCGCAGTTCGAAGGCCATCTCGACGATGTCTTCCTTGCGTTCTCCCATGCCGAGAATACCGCCGCTGCATAGTTCGATGCCCGCTTCCCGCACGGCGTTCAGCGTGGCGACGCGGTCTTGGAAAGAGTGGGTTGAGCAGATCTGCTCGTAGTGGCTTTCGCTGGTGTTGAGGTTGTGGTTCACGCGATCGACACCACACTCCTTGAGACGCCGGGCCTGTTCGGGAGTCAGCAGCCCCAGGCAAGCGCAGATCTTGAGATCGAACTGCTTCTTGATTTCCGGCACGATCGTCGTGATGGCGTTCATCTCCCGCTCGTTCGGACCTCGCGCGGAAATGACGATGCAGTACGTCTTCGACTGACGCTCCGCCGCGATCCGGGCACCCTCCAGCAGTTTATCCCGGCTCAGCAGGTTGTAACGCGGAATCTCGGCCTCGGAGACCTTGGACTGCGAGCAGTACGAGCAGTCCTCCGGGCACAGGCCGCTCTTGGCGTTCATCAGGAAGTAGAGCTGCACCGAGTTGGCGAAATGCCGATGTCGCAACCGGTAGGCGGCCGCTACGACATCCAGCAGTTCCTCGTCCGGCGATTGCAGGATCTGCAGGGCCTGGGCCTTCGTGACAGGGGTTCCTTCCAGAACCTGATGGGCCAGTTGATGCCAGATGGAGCCAGAGGCGGATGCGTGTGAAATCATGGCGGGAGTCACGTTCCTGGGAATGCCGGGAGTTTCGAGCCTGAGAACAGCAGGGGGCACGGCCCGCGGACGGGATGAGGGTACCAGCAGAAGCCCCCGAATGGCAAGCGGTCACCAGCCTCGGGGCCCAGCGTCGTCCGCGCGGCGTCTCTTGGCAAGCTCCCGGCCATGGTCCAGAATGAGGACCCGGAGCGGGCGTGCTGGATCGGTCGATGCCGACTCGTTTCGCACTGCCTGCCCGAGGGCAGTTGAGCCCGAGAGTCTTGGCTGGCTTGGTCGTTGCAATATGGGCGAGGGTTGCCGTGATCCTAAATCACCATCTGGTTCGAGTGGGGCTTCTGGGCCGCGTGGGGCGTTTCTCGTCTCCCACGGGCCAAGCGTTCCCGCGCGGCCGTCGGGTGGTCTGTCGCACCGTGCGAGGCCTGGAGGTGGGCACGATCCTCGGCGAATCGGCAAAGACCGACGCTTCCCTCCGTCTAAACGAACAAGACCAGCCGCTGACGCCGCGGGATTCGGACCTGGATGGAGCCGTGCTTCGGCTCGTTTCCCCCGAAGACGACCTGCTGCTGGCACGGTTGGAACGCAACCAGCACGAGGCGTTTTCTGCGTGTTCTCGTCTGCTTGAAGAGCGACGCATCCCTGCCATGCTCGTGGATGTCGAGCACCTGTTCGATGGAACGGCGCTTTACTTCTATTTTCTTGGCGACGTGGGACCGGAGGTCGCTGAGCTGACCACGGAACTGGCTCAGGCCTACGAAGCCAAAGCCGAACTGCAGCGGTTTGCAGACGTTTTGCAGCAGGGCTGTGGACCCGGTTGTGGGACGGAGGAAGCAGGCGGATGCGGCAGCAGCGGCGGTTGCAGCACCTGCTCCATCGCCGCCGCCTGCAAGAAGCCGAGCCACTGACCCGCGGCCTCTGCCTGCCCCCGGATCCCAGCGAATCGGCTTGTCGTGGCCGTCAACACGCGTGCCCATCGGCTTCCGATTTGCGAACATGGCTGGCATGGCTGCCAAGTGGAAGCAACGCGATGGCTGCGGGGCAGGACCGTCCGCTTCCGCGTACCCGTCGGCTTGTCCTAGCGAACGCCGAGGCTGGCAAGGAACTGGCTCATCTCCCCTGCGGCGTGCGCATCGCCGACCGCCCGCGCCGCTTCGATGCCATCCCGCAGCAGTCCCCGCGCTTCCTCGAACCGCTCGAGGTCGGCAAGTTGCTGGGCGGCCATGAAGAAGGCCGGAACGTAGGGCGGGGTTTCGGCGGCCAGTTCCCGCAGGCGACGAAGGCTCTCTTCCGACTCGTTGTCGCGGGCGAGTTCCATGGCAAGGCTGTACCGCAGGAAGGTGTCCTGCGGATCCTCGGCGAGCATGGCTTCTATTTTCTCTCGGCGCGTCGACATGGGGGCCTCGGAAGCGGTAGATGGGACCAGGCAAAGACGGACGATTCGCTCGACGATTGCTCGCCCAAGCCCCACGATTATAGCGCTGAGGGTGTTTGTCGTGCAGAGCGAGTGGGGGGGGGTAAACGGTGAGCCGGCGGATTGGACACGGGGCTGTCATCGGCCATCGGGCGAACGGATTGGAAGTCGAAGCGGGCAACTGCCCGTCGCCTCCCGCGCCGCTCGGCCCGCTCGCTTCGGCACTTATCGCCCGCGTGGCTCGATGGCACTGCTTGCAGTAGCAATGCTTCTTGGCCGCAAAACCGGTTCAACCGGAAAAGTTTCTTTATTCCGCCAAACCCGTCGAACCGATACAACCCTCGCGATGGCTCTATCCTCGAAATGACGGGAAGATTGCGATGTCAACAAAGCTGCTGATACGAGGTGTTTTCCTCGCGGGCTTGGTGATGGTTGGAGCGGCTTGGGCCGGTGAAGAAGCGGGGCAGTCAGCTCCTTCGCGAGGCCCCGCTCGCTACCCGGGCGGGTTTTCGATGCAACCCCGGGCGGTGTTGCCGGCCGGCTGGTTCCAGCAGGGCAATCCGCCCGCTTCGCTGACCGGTTCTCGTGCGTCGGGGGTTCGCCCGGTCGCTCACTACGACACGTTGGGTGCGGAGGGGCGACGGCAGGACCCACAGGCGATGCCCGGGGCCGCTCGCCGCCTGCGCCAGCTCCGCCAGCCAGGGCCGAATCCCCAGGGGGCCACGATGACGGCTCCCCAGGCGCTGCCCGGACCGAATCCGGCGGGAGCTCCTGCCATGGGCAACTCGTCCCGTCGCCGCGTCGATGTGGCGAGCCGGCCTGAGTTCGCGTCTCCTGTGGCCGGAACGGGTGCGTCTGCGGCGCCGGCGCTAAGCCTGCCCACGCAGCCCGCGGGCTTGGATCCCGCAGCCGTTTCCGCCCCCGCCGCGCCGATGACGGCGCCTGCGGCGGGCCCCTCCGTTATGCTGGAACCGACGCCCGCAGCCGTATCGACCCCGGAAGCATCCGAGCCGTTGGCTGCCGACGCGAACGCCGCCGGCGGTCAGTTCTCGCCTGCGGAGACGAACGCGATCGAGGCGGCGGGCCCGACCTCGACGCCCGCGTCCGCCGACGCTTCGGCCATGCAGGATCCGCAGCCGACTCCGGCTGCGAGTCCCACCGCGCTGCCTTCGATTGTCGGGGAAGCGTCCGCAGTTCCGGCTGCAACTCCATCTGTCGAAGCGAACGCCGCGGACAGCAACCCTGCCGAGTCGGCCGTGGTTGAGTCGGCGGAATCCACGCCCGCCACGGAAGAGCCCGCGGCCACGGACACTGTGCCTGCGGAGTCCCCGACCACCAGCGAACCGATCAAGGCCGTACTGGATTCGTCGGCCCAGAGCGCCGTTGGCACCGAGGCCGACGCGACCGGAGCCGCAGCCGAGGATGGGGTCCTGCTGAACGAAGAGGCTCCCGTGCTGTCGGTGAAGACGCGCGGCCCGAAGACGATGGTGGTCGGCAAAGTGGCGACCTATGTGATCAACTTGTCGAACCACAGCGAGGGATCGGCGAAGGAGGTGGTGGTGCGGATGAACATTCCCGCCTGGGTCGAAGTGGCCCAGCAGGAAGCCACCTTGGGGAACGCCCGGCTGCAACCCGATGACTCGGGCCACTCGGTCCTCTCCTGGACCGTGGGAAGCTTGAGCGGCCGAGCGGACGAGAAGCTGACTTTGGGGCTGATTCCGCGCAGCAGTCGAGCGTTGGACCTGGGCGTGACCTGGACTTTCGCGCCGGCGAGCACGACGACGCAGATCCAGGTGCAGGAGCCCAAGCTGCAGATGTCGGTCGTGGGTCCGCAGGATCTTCTGTTCGGTGAGACGAAGGTCTACACGGTGACGATTTCGAATCCCGGTACGGGTGATGCGGAGAATGTAGTCCTGAATCTGCTGCCGCTGGTTCCCGGTGAGCGGACCGCGGGGGTCCGTCAGCTGGGTACCCTGCCGGCCGGCAGCAGCCGGACGGTGGAGGTGGAATTGACGGCTCGGCAGACCGGTCGGATCCATGTGCGAGCGGAAGCCACGGCGGACGCGGGGCTGACGGCTCGAGGTGACCAGGAGGTGCAGGTCCGACGTGCGGCCCTGGAAGTCGTGGCTGAGGGAGCTCCCAAGAAGTTCGCCGGCACTCGGTCTCGCTATGCGATCCGAGTCACCAACTCGGGCGATGCCCTGGCTTCGAACGTGGGCGTGGCGGCCACGCTTCCTGCGGGAGCCCAGACGGTCGCCAGCAGCGACGGCGGTATGCTGAATCCGCAGACCGGACAGGTGCAATGGTCCTTGGGCGACGTGCGTCCGGGGGCTTCCCGAGTGCTGGAGGTGGAGTGCACGCTGGTGTCACCGGGCGACAATCGCCTGGAAGTGAAGACGGTTGCCGAAGGCGACCTGAACGCCGTCGCCTCGGTGAGCACCCAGGTGGAGGCCCTGGCCGACCTGAAGCTGTCGGTCAACGATCCCCAGGGCGCGGTGGCCGTCGGGGATGACGTGACCTACGAAGTGCGGATCGTCAATCGTGGCACGAAGGCCGCCGAGGATATTCAGATCTATGGATACTTCTCGGAGGGAATCGAGCCGACGTCGGTGCAGGGGTGGAAGGGAAGCCTGTCGGAGGGTGAAGTCGTGCTGCAGTCGATTCCGCGACTGGGACCGGGCCAGGAGATGCTGGTCCGCATCCAGGCACAGGCTCGACGAGCGGGCGACCATGTGTTCCGCGCCGAGGTCGAGAGCAAGGAACCGCAGACGAAGCTGGCGGTGGAGGAGTGGACTCGGTTCTACGCGGGTGACGACGCTTCGACGGAAGCCGAGGAAACGCGTACGGCCGGGGATGCGGATAACCCGCCGCGCCGCTAACTCTGGGCCGTCTGCCCGGGAACCCGGAGTCGTGCCGCCAACTGCCTCGCGAAACGCCCATGCGGATCGCGGGGCAACGACCGGGGATAACGGGCTGACGCGAGCGTTCACCGGGTGAAGATCGCTCGTGTGGTCCTGGAATCGGCGTCAGGGATCAAGGGCATCGAAGGGAGCAGCCGGACCGGCGCTCCCTTCAATCGCTTCCAGGACCAGCGGTTCTTCCGCTCGAGGGTCCTGGATGCGAATGGCCAAGTGACCGGACAGGAGCCGGTCGATCGTCTGGCCGACCACTTCGGCTCGCCAACCGCGAGCGAGGATGGGAACCTCTTCCTCCGCAGGCATTTCACCTTTCAGTCGAAACTCCACCAGGTCGCGGACATCCTGGACCGTACCGGCGAGGCCGGGAGCGATCCGCTGCGATCGGCAGATGCTGCTGAGCGCCGTGGAGATGAACTGGCCAACGAGGCTGGCGTGGGTCACCGGCTGACTCGCGGGACGCTGGGGCCACTCCTCGCGGGGAAGTTCGCTTGCCACGCGAATGCACTCCGCGACGGTCGGGAAGTGTTTCTTGCTCAGCACACGATCGATGCCTCGAATGGCGGCCACCTGCTTCTCGTCGGCTTTGCCGCGTTTGGCCAGCTCCACGATCAGGTCGTCGCGCAGGACTCGGCGAGGCGGCCGGTTTTGCTTCGCCGCTTCAGCTTCGCGCCAACGCCACAGTTCCCGCACGATCGCCATGGCCTTGTCCGACAGGCCGGACGTGCCGGAGACGCGACGCCAGTTCTCCCGGCCTTCAAAATCCTCGATGTCGGCCTGCCATCGCTCCATTTCCTGGTCCAGCCAGGTGACGCGTTCGAGGCGTCCGAGGTTGCGCATGAGCCGCTCGTACAGCGGTTCCAGATAGGTTACGTCGAGCAGGGCATACTCCAGCTGCCGTGCGGTGAGGGGACGGTGCCGCCAGTCGGTGCGGGTCTCGCCCTTGGCCAGATGCTGGTTGAGCATCCGCGAAATGAGTTTGGCGTAGGAGGACGGATACTCCAAGCCGATCAGCCCCGCGGCTACCTGCGTGTCGAACAGGCGGCTGGGACGCTTCCCGGTAGCAGCCAGGCAGAACCGAAACTCCTCCCGTCCCGCATGGACCAGCGACAGATGGTCGCCATCGCAGAGCAGGTTCCAGAACGGCGTGAGGTCCGGAACCTCCCGCGGGTCGATGACGCCCAAGGCTTCGCCCGCGGCTACCTGGACCAGGCAAAGGTCGGGCCGATAGGTGTCTTCGGAAACGAACTCGGTGTCCCAGGCGATAATGGGCGACTGCCGCAACCGCTCGCAGAACTCGTGCAGTTGCTCGGGGGTCCGGATGTATTCGTACTGCACGACGGGGGCCTGCGAAGGGCGAATGGAGTGGAAAGCGAGAGCGGGCCGACTCGCCCAGTGTAACGAACGCCGGTCCCTTTCGACCAGTCGTCACAAGCGGCACGCGACGCCGCCGGCCACACGTGAACGGCGCGGCGAGGAAACTCGAGACTTCACACCGCCCTGGACTGCCCGGGACGCCCGAGGTCGGTCTTTGCAATTCCAACCCCATGGAGTACCATTCAGGGCCTCACGAGGGCTGGCTTGGCTGGTTCTGAACGCTGTCGGCGAATGTCAGGATGACTCCGCAGGACGGCGGTGAG
>CAZUJM010000124.1:0-9455 GCA_964620405.1 uncultured Pirellulaceae bacterium
CTCGCGACTCCGCAGCTCCAGCTTCTCGCCCTCGTTCCGCAGCTTGCCGACCCAAGGCCCCAGAGCCGTCTGGCTGAACTTCGCCTGGAACTGCGCTGGATTCTCGCTCACCGCCAGATAGCCGCCCGCCGGAATCTCCACCCCCTGCGCGAAAACATGCTCCACGCCCTCCGCGAAAAACCAGCCCGAAAGATCCACCGCGCGGTCGCTGCGGTTGTGCAGCTCGATGAATTCCACCAGCTGCGTCTCCAGATCCGGATTCACATGCAGCTCGTTGATCACCACCGCCCCCGCCGTCGGGTCGGAAGGCTCCGCCGCCAGCAGCTGTCGCGTCTCGAGCGACTCGCCGGCCAGACGCCGCTGAAACCGCAGCCGTCGGCGACTCGATCGCCGCCCAGCTTCTCGACGCACATCACAGCCACTGCGGGGCGAGTCGACGCGGAGGCGCAGCAAGCCATTCTCGTCATGCAGACGAACGGAGGTTCTCGTGTTCATGGTCGCCAATCAAGTCGGAAAAAAACGGATCGTCGGCGATCCGGGGGCAACGCGCCGTTGGCTCGCCAGCCGACACCAGCCTTCCAGGGCGATCGCCTCGCGGGATACTTCGCGCGGTGCCGACCACCCGAATCAGGAGGCCTCGGAGTATCCCAGAACCCGGCCGTTTCGTCCAACTCTTTCCAGCAGACCAGCCAGCCGTCCAGCATCGGCCCAAGCCAACTCCCGACGTCCTGGCGGACTCCCAGAACAGACCGCCGCGACGCTCCGGACCGTCAAGAAAAACTGGCAAAGGACAACACGCCACCGCTGACGGTCTTTTCGGGCAGCTGGCGATAGGTGTCCAGCAAACGAGTGGCCAGGTGACTTGGATCGACCAGCTGCCCCGCCTCGCGTCGACGCTTCAGCTCCCGCAGTATGGGATAACGTTCGTCGTCCGATCGGGAAGCCAGTTGCCCCTGCATGGGCGTATCCACGATTCCCGGCAACAGCAGGCACAAGTGCGATGCCGGCAACTCCAGCGCGTAAAGCCGGATGAGCATGTTCAGCGCCGCCTTGGAAACGCAGTACCCGGGCAAGCCCCGCTTCGGTTCCAAGCCAGCCCCGGAACTCACGGCCACCACCTGCGGCAACGTGGCCCCGGCCGACAGCAGCGAGTCCAACAGCAGCTTGTTCGCCAACACATTCGTATCCCAGGCCTCCTGCATGTCCGCGATCGTCACTCGGGCCACATCGTCGAACGCCCCGAGCGTGGCAGCGTTGAGCACCACGAGATCCCAATCCGGAGCGTCGGCGAGGAAGCGAGGAAGGACCGCGAGGAGCGCGGCGGGATCCGCAAAGTCGACCGACTGGTGCTGGAGGCCACGTTCGACCAGCAGCGGTGGACAACGCCGGCTGAGGCCCCAGACCTGCCAGTCGCGACGCAACGCCTCCTCGGCCAGGGCGTGCCCGATCCCGGAACTAACTCCGGTAATCAAAAGTGACCGACTCTCCACGGCATCCCTTTCACTTCACGCGTCTTCCGAACACTCGCCATCCTCGCGTTCGATATTCTCGCGTTCGACATCCCCTTGGTCATGAGTCGCCCGCTGCCCGAGTATTCTTGCTGCCCGATGATCCCCAAGGCCCGACGATTCGGGGCATCCACCATGTTTCAAAACCGCGTCACGTGGTGACGGCGTTGAACCGTCGACGGATCCTTTTCCTCCCCCGCGTGGCCTTTCCTCACCGCTGGCCATTCAAAACGCCGGCCTGCAAGAGCACCGGCCCGCGAAAAGCCGGTTAGCGATCGAACGCATCCGGAGAGAACCTGCCGCATTCTTTCAGGCAGGTCACTGTTACACCACGCTTCTCCCGTGGCAAGCCCCTGCGCGTTCAAGTCTCGATGCAGCCCGTTGGATTGCCCCCAAGCCGCTTCGAGCTAGTCTTCCCTGGGCGCCCGCGCGTTCCGCCACTTCAGCACTCCCGTCCCGACTCTCGTTGATCCCCGTCTTGCTGCCGGCTGTTCCGAAGCACTGGGCCCCCGTCGGCTCCGCGCGGGCCAGCGGAGCAGCTGGTCGCTCGCATCTCCCATCCCGACCCAAGCCGCGGTGCCGCCGTGGTTCTCGTCTCGCACCCAGGATCACGCCATGTCCTTCGAATCGTCCGACCCCAGTTCCCGAGCGAGCCGCGACGCGATGCTGGAGCGAAGCGCGGCGCGCAGTCCCTTCCTCCGGCTGCGCGTGGAACGACTGGAAGATCGGCTACTGATGACGCAGCGCACGGATCCCGACGCGGAATGGCAGTTGAGCCACGGGGGAGCCTGCGGCTGCTCGATCTGCGCCGGATTCGCCCTGGCAAGCGTGCCGGGCGAAACCACGGCGCCCGCCGTCGCTGGCAGCCTCTTCCCGCTCACCAGCCTCCCCTCCCTGAACAGCCTGCCCGGCGCGCGGGCCACTCTCTACCTGGACTTCGACGGCTACCAAGTGGATCGCTGGGGCGGCTACACCAACGTCTCCGCTGGCGTCTTCGATCGCGACGGCAATCCGACCATGTTCAGCGAGTCGGAACTACAGGCGATCCGCGAGATCTGGGCTCGCACCGCCGAGGACTACAGCCCCTTCCAGGTCAACGTCACGACGGTCGATCCTGGCTACGAGGCGGATCGCACCACGGCCCGGATTGTCGTCGGAGGCCACTGGCGCGACTGGTTCGGGGAGTCGGCGGGCGGCATCGCCTACATCGGCGGGTTTTACAACAGCTCCCCCAACGTGGGTTTCGCCTTCGAAGACGCCCTCGGCAACGGCAATCCTCGGTATGTCGCCGAAGCCGTCTCGCACGAGGCCGGCCACCTCTTCGGACTGCAGCACCAGAGTCTCTGGTCCAACGGCTCCATGACCAGCAACTACTCCTCCGGCAGTTCCCTCTGGGCTCCGATCATGGGAGTCGGCTACTACGCGCAGCGCACTACCTGGGCACTCGGCTCCACCGACGTGGGCTCCTCCACGCAGCAGGACGACATGAACCTGCTCGCCAACAGTGGCAGCAAACTGGGTTATCGCGCCGACGAAGCGGGCAACACGGCCAGCGCAGCGGCGCCGCTTCGCCCCCAGACGACCTCCGCGGGAGCGGCCACCGCGAGCTTCAGCGTCGCGGGACTGATCGGCCGCACGGCGGACGAGGACTGGTACGCGTTCCCGGCCGGTACCGGCTCCCTGACGCTCGACCTTCAAGTCGCCGCGGTGGGAGCCAACCTCGATGGCGTGCTGGAGCTGCGCAACCAGGCGGGACGCATCGTGTCCACGGCGGCTCCCGGCGATCGCCTGGGAGCAACCCTGAAGGTCGACGTGACCGAAGGCCTGTACTACGCCGTGGTTCGCGGCGGAACCGACTACGGCAACGTGGGCAGCTATACGCTCGGCGGCACCGTCGCAACGCCCCCGCCAACGACCCTCGTCAACCGCATCACCCCCCCGGCCTCCTCTCGGGGAGAACTGGACCTATTTGTCGGAACCGCCGGCCTCCCCAACGACGCACCCCTTTCCTTTGGCCACACTCCCGCTGGCCGCTCCGTGGACCGAGTCGTCTCGATCCGCAACACGGGGCAGGGGACCCTACAGCTTCAATCCCTGGACGCCTCCGGACTTCCCGCCGGCTTTAAGCTCATCAACAGCCTGCCCCTGGGACCGCTGGCCCCGGGGCGAACTGCCTCCCTGCGGATTCGACTCCATTCAACAGTCGCCGGAATCCAGACGGGCCAGATCCGACTCGCCTCCAACGACGCTGACGAAGGGCAGTTGGTTCTGCGACTGGAGGGAACGGTTACGCCCGGTCCGATCGTCGTCGACGATGCCGACGTGGCATTCCAGGTCGGCGGCGTCTGGAATCCGCTGCGGACCGGTCGAGGGCGCAACACCCTGGTGGCGGCGGCCGGCGGCGGTGAAGCAACCGCCACCTGGAATTTCCCAGGCCTCCTGCCGGGACAGTACCGCGTCTACGCCACCTGGGCCGCCAGCCCCCTGCTGGCAACCGACGCGTCCTTCACGCTGCTCTCCGAACAGCAGGTCCTGGGCTCGGTGCAGGTCAACCAGGAGCAGTCGCCTGCCGGCTTCTCCGCCGGCGGTTCCCTCTGGCACTCGTTGACCACCGTGAACCTGACAGGCAACCAGCTGTCCGTGCGACTCACGAACGCCGCCGACGATCGAGTTGCCGCCGACGCGATCCGCGTGGAATGGGCCGGACCCGCTGCGGAAAACGGACTGCTCCACAAGACCAGCCTCGCCGAGGGCGAGACGCGCATTCCCGATCGACTGGCCGCCGCGGCTTTCGCCAGGCTGGCCGGAGAGATGCATCGCGGAGCCGTCCTCGATGAGCTGATTCCGGGGAGCCATGCCGCGCCTGATCAGCCGTTCAACAACTCCCCTCGTTCAGTCGCCAACAGCCGAGCGGGCCAGATGCGTCTGAACATCGCGATGCCCCCCGCAGCGGATCAGGGACTCACCGAGGGCGCACCCCGCACGCGCGACCATCTCACGGTCGCCGACCCGATTATGCAGGGGGGAGGGCCTATCGCAGGCCTGGTACTCGACCGGGCAATTCGGGATCCGGTGGACTGGCTCTCGCTGCCGCAGGATGCGACGCCCCAGTCCTGACCGATCACCAGCCCATCTACATCCGCAGGCGCAGCGGCCAAGAACGACTCCGGTCTTGTGGGCGTGCCAGCCCGGGACGGTCAGGAGATCGCCTGGTCCCCGGCCTTGCCGCGCGACTGAATGAAACTGAGCGCGTTGCGGCCCAGCCACTTCATCCAACCTGGGAACGCTGGCCGCAGCAGGAGGATCAGCACCAGCGCGCCGATTCCCCAGTAGACCAGGGTCTGGGTGGTCTTGAGGACGCTGAAGAGCAGGATCGCGCCGAGCGCCACCATCTGCACCAGCGACATCCATCGCAGCGAGTCCACCTTCCGCTCCAGGCGTTCCAAGTCCCGCCGCAACGAATCTGAATCCATGTCGAATCCCATCACCACGCGGTCCTGTGTCACCCTGCGACGCACAGACGGAAGACGCCTTCCATTTCGGCAAAACACACGCTCGACGGCCAAGCGACGCGTCGCTGCGGATTCTAACAGATCCCGCTCGTCAACGCGATTCTCCCGTCCGACGGCAGGAGCCCAGCCGCAGTGCTGGTCACTGTGCTGGTCACTGTGCAGATCGCGGCGCAGATGGCGGGGCAGATGGCGGGGCTCCCGGCGACGCCAACTCGGCGCGGGCTATCGCGGCGTCATGCGTTCCAGTTCCATACCGGTCACGGACGCCAGTTCGGCCATGCGGCCCGAGAAAAAATGGTTCGCTCCGGGAATCACCTTCCAGCCCGGACCCGCGTTCGACCACTCCACCTGCGACACCTCGCGTTCGACGTCCAGGAACGCCGCGGAAGCGTGCGCCAGTTCGTCCTGTCCGTAGATGAACGTCAACGGTTGCCGGATCTGGTGCGCAAAACGCAGGAAGTTGTAACGCTCCCGCGGCCCGTACTTGTCCACGAATGTGGCGGCCGAGAGCACCAGCGGGAATGGAAAGGAGGCCTCGAACAGCATCTGGGGCCGCCCGGCGGCCACCAGTCGCTCCGCCTCCGCCAGCGACTGCAGGAGTTTCTCTCGGTCGGGATGCTCCAGAAACCGTGAGTACGAAAGACGCGGCGGTGAGATGGCCACGAGACAAGCGACTTCCGGGGAGGGCTGTCGCGCCTGCGAGTAGAGCGACTTCAACGCGCCCAGGCTGTGCCCTACGAGCGCCACCTGTCGGTAGCCACGATGGAGCAGGAAACTGGACCAAGCTTCCAGGTCGTAGCGGCAGTCGTCAACGATCTCGTAGGCCGCTCCCTGCAGACGCCCCCCCTGGGCTGTCGAAGCCGTGCTGATCCCGTCGTGCCCTCGCGTGTTGGGACGCAAGACTGCCATCCCGCGCTGGAGCAGTTCCAGCGTGAGGGTGTGCATCAGCGTCGAACCATAGAAGTTCGCGCCCACTCCCGGCAACAGCATCACCGCATCCACTGCGGTGCGACGGTCGACGCCGCCCCAGGCCGGCTGCAGCGCTCCCTCCAGGCGAACCCCGTCCGCCGTCCGAGTACGCACGAGCTCCACCCACATAAGCGTTCTTCCCCTGCGACTCGACGCATCGGTCGCCAGCGAGTGTCGCCGCCGGCTACTCTTGAAAGCCCACGACGTAGCGACCGTCGGAACGCCGCGTCACGTGACGCACCAGCAGCTTCAGGAACCCCCCGGCGTACATCAGCTCAATCGCTTCGCCCACCCGGAAGATGCCCGCTTCGTCCACCACAATCGCCACCACGTTGGCCGGGGCCAGTGCGCCAATCACCGCCCAGCGATTCGTCCGTAACCTCCACCACGCCTTCCGATTCCTGGGGGTGGAGCACCACGGCGTAGTCCGTCCCCGACTCCTTGCGGAATCGCAACGTCTCCCGTCGCTCCCCCGGATAGGGCGGGGAAAAGAGCGCGAAGGAATTCACCGCGTCGTATTCACGATCCTGAGTCGTCATCCATGATTCTCCCGTGTCGAAAAGGCAAACGGCATTCGCCTGCCTCGCCGCAGCCTGCTTCCCAAGGGCTCGCCCGTGACGCACCAGACCGATCGGCCAAGCGGTCCTTCGCCTCCGAGACCAGTCACCCTCCAGCCAACCGACCCGCTGCTCTCGTCACCTCGGTGGACTCGCGCCCCTCTCGGAGGACAGCGAGCCTCGCCTGATGCAGGCATCCGCGATCGCGATGCGGACGGGATGGGCCGGTAGACCGGAGCCGCCTCACCGAACCACCTACGCAAACCTCTCAAACCACCACATTGTTTCGGCAGGCACGCGTCTGTCTTCCTGATCGGCATGCGCGGCCCTCGACTCCAATCCCTCCGCAGGCCAGCAACAAAGGGGAGACTTCACGAGAGCCAAGGCAAAGAAAGAACTCAGGCAGGCAAGCAAAGACAGGCGAAAGACGAAATTCCGAGGATCCCGCAGAGCGGACCGCCGTCTCCTTCCGGCACGGCCTGCCTTCGCGGCTCGCTGGCGGGCGGGGCTCGCGGCACATCGATCCCGTTCTCACGGGTCCTCTTCCAGCCCATCCTCACGGAGGACTTCATTGATCAGCCGGTCGACCTCGCGGGGCTGAATGCCCATGGCGGAACTGGCGATGGCGAAAAGGTTCTTTTCCGTCTCCGCGACGTGACCGTCCGCCGCCATGACCCGCAGCATTTCGCGAAGCATCGCCGACGCCTGTCGAGGATTAAGCGGCAGGGCGAGTTCCGAATCTCCGCGTTGGGCTTCCTCCAGGGCCGCTTCGAAGTCGTCGTCGTCGATCCCCCACTCCATGGCTCGATGCGACAGGAGCCTCAATTCCGAGACGGTCATGCGACCGTCGATGGCCGCCATGATCAAAAGATTACGAAACGCTTCCTTGGATTCCATCGCCGTCGAACATCCTCTTTGCAGGCCCAGCCCCTGCCTGGACTCCTTTGCCATTCGGTCGCGAAAACGGTCCGCGGATCGTCGAATGGCATGAGATGCCAGCAGGAGTCGAGGTAAGGCACCAGCCACCGTGATCCCAACGCAGCCGTGAATATAACGACTCGAGCGGCGATGGTCTTCCGCGCGAGGCCTGCCGCATTCCGAGCTGACTCGGGCTACGCGAGCTACCCTTCCCAGCCCAGCGTGCCTTTCCAACTCAAGGGCAAGCCCCCTCCAACCCGAGGGCATGCCTCCAACCGAGGGCACGGAAGAATACTCAACTGCCCTGGAACCCGTTACTGCAAACGCGACGCGTGCTCAACGGATTCCCGCCACCTCCGAGCCGCGATGGGTCGGAACTCGGCCGATGTCCCTCGTCCGGATTCCGCTGAACTTCGGGCCCTTCGATGGCGTAACAGTTCCAGTCCGGGGTCTTGTTCGGTTCGTCTGGCCCCCGATCCTGGGGGCAGAGGTCGCCAGGGCAGGGCTTCTCGTGCGAAGCGTCTTCAACGAGGGGGCCGTTTTCCACGATGGGGTCGGGGGGAGTGCGGAGCCCCGTGTCGTTGCGGCCAAGCTGCCGAAACGCGGCTGCGGGATCTCTTGGCTTCCCCAGGGCGGTCCACCCCAAAACCAGCACCCAGGAACATCGAATCCATGAATGCTTCGTGGCGGATGACGCGGCTGGCGGGCATCGACCTGCATATCCACTGGACCCTCGCGGCCTTGGTGGGCTGGATGGTAGTGGCCGGCACCCTGCGGCATGGGCTGCTGCAGGGCGCGCAGGAATTGCTGTTGGCCTGCAGTCTCTTTGCCTGCGTGGTGCTGCACGAACTCGGGCATGCCCTGGCGGCCCGTCACTATGGCATCGGCACCCACGACATTACGCTCCTGCCCATCGGCGGCGTGGCGAGTCTGGAGCGGATTCCCCGCGACCCGCGGCAGGAACTCGTCATCGCCCTGGCAGGTCCCGCGGTCAACGCGGCGTTGCTTCTGCCGCTGGTGCCCGCCTGGATGCTCTGGCAGCAAGCTGGACTGTCCGAGGTCGCGTTCCTACGCGGCCCGTCGGACCTGCTGGGACGGCTGGTCGGCGTCAACGCCATGCTGATTCTCTTCAATCTGGTACCGGCCTTTCCCATGGACGGCGGTCGCGTCTTGCGCGCGGTACTCGCCTTGCGAGATGCCTACGTCAACGCCACTCGACGAGCCGTTGCGGTCGGCAAGCTCGCGGCCCTCGGCCTGATGATCCTGGGACTCTTCTGGAACCCCATGCTGGTGCTGATCGGACTGTTCGTGATGATTTCCGGGGAAGCGGAGTACCAGCACGTGCTGCAGGAGCAGGTGCGTGGCGGGGCCGATGTGTCGGGGCCGCACTACGGCCCTCGATCCCCTGGACTTGGACGGTCTGATGCCTCCCACTCCTCGCCGAACGGAGTCCACGCAGCAACGGCCCCCGCGTCCTCCCTGCTCGCCGGCCAAGAGCTCCTCATGGATCCCGGCTGGCCTGCAGTTCACGTCGACCATCGCGGCATCTTTCGCGTAGGTCGCCGCGCTGCTTCGCGACCGCGTCCCACGGCTCCGCGTACCACCGCGCCGCGGGGCAGCGCCGGAGCTCCCTTCGATGTGGACTTTGGATCGTCGGGGCCCAGCTGCGCATGATCCGCCGCGCGAAGCAGTAGGCCCTGCGAGCCTTCCCGCCGTTCGGTTGGCAGGCCACGCTCCTGGCAGGCCACCCTCCTCGCAGTCGTCCCGCCCGCCTACGATGGACCCGCACTTCTCGCCAGACCGCCAAGCGTGTAAAACGCGGACACTGCATGCCGCCGGCAACAAGGCAGCAAGCGGCTCGATCCAGACGGAAATCGGCGGTAGCCGCCCGGATACGACCGGTCCCGCACCTGCCCGGCTGGGTCCAACCTGCGGTGCTGGGTCCAACCTGCGGTGCTGGGTCCAACCTGCGGTGCTGGGTCCAACCTGCG
>CAZUJM010000124.1:9555-16192 GCA_964620405.1 uncultured Pirellulaceae bacterium
GTGCTGGGTCTTCATCCCGCCTTGCCTTTGCTGCAGGATACGGTCCTCATTCTCCTCGGATGCTCCTGCCCCCCAAGAAAAACCGACCGATGACTTCGCCTTCCCCTGATATTCCGAAAGCGGCCTGGGAGGCGAGGGAGGTCCTCGTGCTTCGCAATCCGCGATCGGGCACGGGCCATGGTCCGGAGAAGATCCGCGCCCTGGTCGACGAGTTGGGAAAACGAGGTTTGCGGGCGATCGTGCACAGCGACCAGCAGGAGTTCTCCGCGGCGGTCCGGGCGGGGGTGGCGGAGAACCGTTTGCGGGCGGTGGTTTCGGCGGGTGGCGATGGCACGGCGGAGTTTGTCGTGAGCCAGATTCCTCCAGACCTGCCGATGGCCGTCTTTCCGCTCGGAACCGAAAACCTGCTCGCCAAATACCTCGGCTGGACCACCGACGCCCGCCGAGTCGCCGAGTCGATCGAGCTGCGACGCATCCAGCAGCTTGACGCGGCCATCGTCGCCACTCCGGATGGGTCCCAACGCCTCTTCCTGCTCATGCTGGGCTGCGGATTCGACGCGGCCGTCGTCGAGCGCCTGCACGCCTACCGAACCGGGCCGATCTCGCACTGGTCGTACGTCAAGCCAATCCTCGAGTCGGTGCGAGCCTACAAGTACCCGAAGTTGACCGTCAACTGCTACGATGCGGAGGGACGAGCCCTGGCCGAACCGCAGGACGCGCGTTGGGCCTTCGTGTTCAACTTTCCGTTTTACGCGTTAGGACTCGGAATCTGCAGCGACGCGGATCCGCGCGATGGGACCCTGGACGTGATCACCTTCCCGGGCCGCACCCTGTGGAACGGCCTTTACAACCTCGTGGCGGTGCTGCTGGGAAGGCATCGGCAGCTGCGGGGCGTGGAGGTCGTGCGAGCTTCCCGCCTGCGGATCGCGGCCGAACACCCGGTACCGATTCAACTCGATGGCGACCCGGCGGGCCATCTGCCCGTCGAGGTCCGCGTGCTGCCCAAGCACTGGACGGCCGTTGTTCCCGGGGACCGGGCAGGGAAGGATTCGGCCGGTAGCCTGCCGAGCGAAAGGATGGAAAAGCGATGAGCGTCGCCAAGGTCTCGATCGGTCCGCACCGCGTTGGCCCCGGGGAACCCCTGCTGCTGATCGCGGGCCCCTGCGTCTTGGAAACCCGCGACCTGGCGCGGCGGATCGCGGACCAGTTGCGTGAGATGGCCAGCCGCCTGCCGCTGCAACTGGTCTTCAAGGCGTCGTTTGACAAGGCGAACCGCACCAGTGTCCACGCGTTCCGCGGCCCGGGGCTGGACGAGGGCCTGGCGATCCTCGACCAGATCCGCCGCGACACGGGGCTGGTGGTCACGACCGACATTCACGAGAGCCACCAGGCGGCGCGAGTCGCCGAGGTCTGCGAACTGCTTCAGATCCCCGCCTTCCTCGCTCGTCAGACCGACCTGCTGCTGGCCGCCGCCGCGACCGGCCGCGCGCTGAACGTCAAGAAGGGACAGTTCATGGCCCCCGCCGACATGCGGAACGTTGTGGACAAGCTGCGCAGCGTCGACTGCCAGCGCGTGCTGCTTTGCGAACGCGGCACCTTCTTCGGCTACGGCCAACTGGTGAACGACATGCGCGGACTGGTGGAGATGCGGAACCTCGGCGTGCCCGTGGTCTTCGACGCCACCCACAGCGTCCAGCAACCCGGCGGCCTGGGCACCTCCACGGGCGGCAACCGCCGCATGGTCGCTCCCCTGGCGCGAGCCGCCGCCGCCGTTGGCATCGACGGCCTCTTCCTGGAAACCCATCCCAACCCCGACCAGTCTCCCAGCGATGGCCCCAACATGGTGCCGCTCGACCAGCTGGAAATCCTTCTCCGACAGGTGCTCGCGATCCGCCAGGCGGCGCTCGAACACGGCAGCGAACTTCCCTTTCCCCTTGAGAACTAACGAGAACGAATCGGACTCCCATGCGTCACCCGAACGTATCGTCCCGTCCCCGCGTTCCCTCCTCCGCAAAGCAGGCGACGTCCCCGCCGTCCTGGCGACTCTCGCGTCGCGCGTGCCTGGCGCTGGGCATGGCCCTGCTGGCCGGAACCTCGGGCTGCGAGGAGCCGGAAACGCTGGACGCACACGTCAATCCGGTCGTGAACACCAAGGCCAGCAGCCAGACCTCGCTGCAGCAGGGCATGGACTTCCTGAAGCGGCTGGAAGAGTCCAACGCGGCGGAAGCTTACCGGAGAATCCAGCAGTACCTGCAGGAATGGCTGGCCCAGCAGCCGGAGGACAAGGACTGGCAGCCCGACACGATGGCGGACCGTCTGCCCCTGAACCGGCAGGGCAGCGGTGCCGACGCGATCCTTCGCCAGCGTTCCTTCGAGATGTACGACATCCTCAGCCTCCGCGAGTCCATGTGGCTGCGGGACATTGCGCAGGCCAGCCTGCGCGACGGCCGGTTGGCCCCCGGATTGGAAGACCTCGTCGCCAAGACGCCTGGCGCCGCCGAGGGAGATCTCCGTCGCAGCCTCACCGACGCCACAAGGCTCTTCGACTGGACCGTGCTGAACCTACAGACCGATCCCAGCCCGGAAGAAGCTCCGGGGGAACGGCAGCGGTTCGGCTCCAATCTGTCGCTGTACGCCTGGGAAAGCCTGCTCATGGGACGCGGCACGATGGAGGAGAAGTCGCGTGTCTTTGCCCTGCTGGCCCGGCAATTAGGCTTGGATGTGGTCATGCTCGCCCTGGATCGCCCCGAAGCCGCCTCTCCCGTGCCCTGGCTGCCCGCCGTTGCCGTCGATGGCCAGCTCTATCTCTTCGACATGCACCTGGGCAGTCCGCTACCGGAGAAGTCAGGCGAGGGCATCTTGACGCTGGCGCGGGTGGGCGACGACCCGAGCCAGCTGGGATCGCTGGGCGCGTCGGCCGACTAGCCCTACCTGTTGCGGGCCGAGGACCTGTCGTACGTCGTGGCGTTCCTCGATGCCACTCCGGCCGACCTCTCCCTGCGCATGAAGCTGCTGGAATCGGCGTTGGTCGGCGAGGACAAAATGGTGCTCACCGCCACCCCCGCGACGCTCGCCAAGAACTTGGCCGAATCGCGGGGAATCCAGCGTGTGGAGATCTGGCCTCTGCCGTATGCCGTTTTCGCGCAGCGCGGAAGCCTCGATCCCAACTCCCAGTCGGCCGTGGAACTGGCGATGGAGCACAGCCTGTTCGATCGTCGGCCGCTACTGCTGCTGGCCCGCGTCCAGCACTTCCGCGGCAACTTCGAACCCACCGAGGAACAGACCGGCGCCCGATCGCTCTACCTCGCCTCCCGCGTCCCGGAGGAGGAACTGGCGAGGATCCTGGAAACGCCACTTCCACAAAACCCGGGAGGTCCGCCTCCCGACGACGAGGCGAAGCGTTTGCACGCGCAGCGGTTGGTGGTCCTGCAGAGCCTGATGCGTCGCACCAAGCAAAACGCCAGTTACTGGTTGGGACTGATGGCCTTCGACCGCGGCCAGTACGACGTTGCCATCGACTACTTGGAGAAACGCCTGCTGGGCCTGGAGCCCCAGACGATCTGGTCGAGCGGAGCCCATCACGCCCTGGGGCGGGCCTACGAAGCGAAAGGACGCGCGGAGAACAACCTCGACGCGCTGCGCAAGGCACGCTCCACCTACCTCGACGCGCCCCCCTCTGCGTACACCACAGCCAACCAGTGGCGAGCCAGCCACCTGCCGCCCGAGGCCCGAGAAACCGTCGAGACGCCCTAGACAACCGGCAGGCCGCGCGACGCGGAGAACTCGGCCAGCCGAATCGAACTTGGCCGAATCGAACTTGGCCGAATCGAACTTGGCCGAATCAACTCAGGTCGGCAGTAAGCTCTGACCGGCCCGTCAACCGCTGGAACGCCTCCAGGTATTTTTCGCGCGTCTTGGCCACCACCTCTTCGGGAAGAGCAGGGGGGGGACTGTTCTTGTCCCACGTCGTAGACTCCAGCCAGTCGCGCACGAACTGCTTATCGAACGATGGTTGGTTCTGCCCGGGCTGGTACTGGTCGGCTGGCCAGAAACGAGAGCTGTCCGGCGTCATGACCTCGTCGATCAGAATCAGCCGCCCTTCGTACCAGCCCCATTCGAACTTCGTGTCGGCGATCAGGATGCCCTTCTCCCGTGCGAGCGCCGCGCCCTGGCGATAGATCGCCAGACTCTTCTCCCGCAGCTCCTCCGCCGTTCCCCGCCCCACCAGTTCGGCCATCCGCTCAAACGTGATGTTCTCGTCATGCCCCGACTCGGCCTTCGTCGCCGGCGTGAACAGCGGTTCCTCGAACGGCGAACACTGCACCAGTCCCGCAGGCAGTGGGATGCCGCACACCGAACGGCTCTTCTGGTACTCCTTCCAACCGGAGCCCGCCAGGTAGCCGCGCACGACACACTCGATCGGCACGACCTGCGTTTTGCGGACCAGCATCGAGCGGCCTTCGAGCGGACCGATGTCGACCCCCGGAAACGCCTTCAGCGGCGACAGGTCGGTGCTGATCAGGTGGTTTTCCTGGTTCAGCTGGCCGAACCAGAAGCGACTGATCTGCGTCAACACGCGACCCTTGTCGGGAATCCCCGTGGGCAGGATGTAGTCGAAGGCGCTGATGCGGTCGGTGCTGACCATGAGCAACCGGTCGCCCAGGTCGTACATGTCGCGTACCTTGCCGCGTCGAACGGGCCAACCCGGCAGCGCCGATTGAAGCAAGACGGACGAACCCATGACAGCCATTCTCCCTTCTCCTCCCGACCTCCAGATGCGGCCCCCGGCGCCCTCCGCGCCGAGCCCGCGAGCAGCCATCGCGCATCGCGGCTCGGCAGGCTGCGTCGACTCCCTGGACCCACACCTCATGACGGCGAAACCGCACCATCCGGACCTTGTCCGCGGATCGAACAGAGCCGCTGCGAACGGATCGCCGGACGAGCGGAGTATACCAGCCTGAACCGGCCCGCCTGAAGGGGACCGAAACGCTCGCCGAGTTGAACGCCGGTCCCGCGTCGTTTAGACTCCGGTCATCGGACCGCGACGGTGGCTCGAACCCCGCGGCCGCTTTCCACCGTCCCTTGGGGCAGCAGGGCCGCTTCCTGACTGCTCGACAAAAGGTCACCCCTAGACGCCCCGTTGCGCGGACATGGCCCGACGCGTAGTGAGCCCCTTTGGCACCACGGGGCAGATCGGAGGGAACGGTCCAGCATGGGATCGCTGCAGTTCGTGCTTCCCGATCGCGACGAGATCTGGCCAGCGGCGCTGGAGTGCGCTTACCTCGTGGGCTCCGACGGGCTCCCCTGGGACACGCGTGTCGAACGGTTGGGCAACCGGCTGGTGGCGTCGCGAGCCACGCGCGAATCGGGATCCCTGACCACTCCCTGGCCGGTGCCTGGATTCGGGACGCTGGCGTTGTCGACGGCCACGCTGCAGGCGCGGGAGGCCCCGTACCATCTTGCCCTGGAACTGGCCCGCGGAGCGTTGTCGCGGCTGCTGGGCCAGCTCGACGCATCCGAACTGCGCGTGGAAGAGATTCGGCAGTCCCTGCGCGCGGCGGAAGGTCACTTCATCGAATCGTCGCTCCAGCAGTCCGATCCCGAGCGTTGCGCGCGGGAGGCCGAAGCGTCGCTCGTGGCCAGCCTCGACTGCATGCAGCGTCGAGCTCGTCGCCAGTTCCGGGAGCGTCGCGAAGCCGCCTCCTTCTCGTCGCGTCTCTTCGGACTCGAAGCCCATGGCCTCGAGGAACTCCGACAACTGCGCACGCTGCGTCGCTTCCCTGGCAACGCGCTGCTGCTGAACGAAACCTGGCACGACTGCGAACGCAACCCGGGCGAACGCCACGTCGCCCGGTGGGAAGAGTGCTTTCGGCTGGCTCGGGGAGCACGCCGGCGGATTGTCGCCGGGCCGCTCATCGATCTCCATCGCAACGCGTTGCCCGATTGGTTGTCGCTGTGGGCCGATGATGTCGACGCCATTCAAACCTATGCCGCCCAGTACGTCCGCGATATCGTCCGCGCGGGCCAAGGCCACGTCCATGTCTGGTACGCCTCCTCCGCCACCAACGCGGGACTGGGCCTGCGATTGAGCGAGGAGCAGCGGCTCCGACTCACCCTGGTTGCCATCGAAGCCCTGCGTGGCGAAGACCCGCAGACCCCCACGCTCGTCGGCATCCAGCAACCTTGGGGCGAGTATCTCGGCCGCTCCACGCTCGACCTCTCCCCGCTGCAGTTCGCCGACATCCTCCTTCGCGCCGACCTGGGCGTATCGGGGTTCGTGCTGGAACTCACCCTGGCGAACTCCGCCCACCATGCGTTCCCCCGCGACCTCGTCGATACCCAGCGACTGCTCGACCAGTGGGCCGCATTCTCCGTCCCGCTCGTGCTGCGTCTCTCCTTGCCCACCCGAGCCGGGCCGCTCGAGCCCTCGCGACTGGCCTACTTGAGCGACCTGCTGCAACTGGCCGCAACCCGACCGGCCGTGCAGGGGATCCTCTGGAGCCAGTTGCGAGACCTCCCGGGCCACGAAGCGGGACTGTTCCGCGAAGACGGTCACCCGAAGGCCGTCCTGCAGATGCTGGCCGACCTCGACAAGCGAGCCCGCCGATCCTGAACTCCCGAGGGACTGCGTGGGAAC
>CAZUJM010000125.1:0-637 GCA_964620405.1 uncultured Pirellulaceae bacterium
GCCGTGCCGGAACCCTCGGCCTGCTGCCTGATGTTCCTGGGCTGGACGGCCTGGTGGGCGCAGCGCCGTCGACGCCGCGCACGCTGATGGAATTCGCGCCGAAGAGATCGCGCCGAAGAGATTGCAAGAAGTCGACTACGGCTGGGGTGCCGGAGCGGCATCGGGCAGGATGCGGATCTTGAGGTTGCGGAAGGATGTTTCCGAGCCGTGGGCTTGCAGGGCGATGTGGCCTTCGGCCGTGGCCGCGAACCCGGGCCAGTCGTGGAACTTGCTGGCGGCCAGCCGACGTTTCCAGTCCGGGCTGTCGATGGTCGCTTCCGCCACCTTCTCGTCGTTCAGCCAGTGCTCGATGCGATTGCCCTGGACCACGATCTTGCCCGAATTGTATTCGCCGGGTGGATGCAGGGTCTTATCGCGGGCCGGATAGAGCCCGTAGATGGAGGCGGTCCTCTGCGCGGGGCCGGTCTTTTCCTCGTAGGACGGATCGTCCAGGAGCTGGTATTCCAAGCCCGAACGATACGACTCGGCGTGCTCCTCCGTGACGCGGTAGAGGACTCCGCTGTTGCCGTTGGCGACGCTCTTCCATTCGAAATGCAGTTCGAAGCTGTTGCTGATAAATTGCTTGGTGACACTGCTG
>CAZUJM010000125.1:647-16150 GCA_964620405.1 uncultured Pirellulaceae bacterium
GTTCGAAGTTGCGGAATCGCTCGACGGTCACCAGGTCGGGACCCTGGCCGTCGTTGTGCAGTTCGCCATCGCGGAGGGTCCAAGACGCCGGCGCGGTTTCCATCTGGTAACCGCGCCAGCCTGCGAACGACTGCCCGTCGAAGAGCGACCGCAGTTCCTCTTCGCCTGACCCCGCCGCTTGCACGCCCATTCCTCCGCAGGCCAGGCCAACCAAGGCCAACGCCGTTCCCAGCCAACACCAGCTCCATCGCGTCATCGCTCGACTCCTGCTTCGCTCCCTGCATTCCCGCCCAGGCCCCGTTATACCCCCCGGTCGCGACCGCGGGAACGGGAGCCTGGGGGGCAAGAAGTCAGGCGACCGCATGCGCACCGCCGTTGCCGGGCGATCGGTTAGAGCCAGCCGTCCTCCTCGTCACCGAACAGTTCGTCGACGGCCGCGGCGGGCAGTGGCGGTTCGCCTTCGGCGGGTGGAGTGACGGTGATGGATACGATCGCCTCGCTAATGAACTGTCCATCGGTGATGCGATAGCGGAACTCATCGGGTCCGGAGTAGTCCTGCAGCGGCGTGTACTGGAACGTGCCATCGCCGGCGAGCAGTACCACGCCGTGGGCAGGCGTGTCCACGATGTTGGCGATCAGCAGGTCGCCATCGACATCGATGTCGTTCTTGAGGACTCCGTCCACCGCGGGAACGCCCAGCGGGGTGTTGCCTGCCGTCGAGTAGCTGTCGGGCACGGCCACGGGCGGGTCGTTGACGGGCGTCACGGTGATCGTCACGGTGGCGTTGGCCGAGAAGAACTCGCCCGCGACGATGAAGTAGGTGAACGTATCCTCGCCGTTGAAGTTGTCATTGGGTTCGTAGGTGAACGAACCGTTGGGGTTCAGCACGAGGACGCCATGTTCCGGGGAGCGGCCCACGACGGCCGCCATGGGTGTCTGGTCGGCATCCGAATCGTTGGCCAGTACGCCACTGGATGCGTCGACCGTCAGCACATCGTCCTCGGCCACCGTGTAGGCGTCATCGACGCTGACCGGCGGGTTCTCGTCGTTCGTTTCGACATAGACCGTTACCGTGTTGTGCGCCACCGAGCCGTCGTTGTCGCGGATCACGAGGTCCCGCACGATCTGGGCGTTGGTGGACGCCACGAACGCGTCGGCGCGTCGCACGAACAGGTCGCCCGTGACGCGATCGAGCCACATCGGATCGTCGATCGCGGCGGCCGTTTCGGCCACGCGCAGGGTCGCCGTCGCCAGTACCGTCGGGAAGTCGGTCACGCGCTCGCCCGCGAGGAAGATTCCCGGGGTGGTCGTGACATCCAGCGACTCGGCGGCGGTTAGGTCGCGGTTGATGCGGGCGAATGTCGTCGGGCTGATGAAGTCGCTGTTGAACTTGCCGAGGTCCAGTGACAACGTGGTGGCATAGCCCTGGAAGATCGCCTGCGGCTCATCGGAAACCGACCACTGTGCCTGGTTGGCGAACAGCAGGTCCGCCATCTCGTCGAACTTGCCCTGCAGCCCGGCGGCCTCGGCGGCCTGGGCGGCTTGGAGTCCCACGGTTCCGTTCAACGTGTCGGGCAGGTAGCGGCGCACGACGATCAGGTCGTTGTCCTGGGACTGTTCCAGTTCGCGGAACACCTCGTGGTAGGTGCGGTCGGTGGACGAGAGGAAGTCCATGTAGGCCACCAGCACCACGGCGCCCCGATCCTCACCGGCCCAGTGGTCGTCCGGCAGCAGTTCCAACTGCGGCAACTCATTGGCGTCATGCCCGTGCCATTGGTAAAAGTAGGGAGCTGCCAACGTCGTATCCAGCGGCGAAGCCTCGCCGATCAGGTCGCCGACGACCGCACCCTCGATCACGATGAACGCGTTTTGCGTGTCGACGAACAGCGTGACCGTGGCCACCGCTGAAGTCTCCGTTCCGTCGGTCGCGCGGTAGGTAAACTGGTCGAGCCCCGAGAAGTTCGTGTTCGGGGTGTAGCGGAAGGTGCCGTTCGAATTCAACGTCAGCTGTCCGTTCGAGGTACCCGCGACCAACTCGGCCAGCAGCGTATCGCCCTCGTCATCCAAGTCGTTTACGAGGACGCCATTGGCGATCGTCGTGTCCAACTGCCCATTCACGTCCAGGATGTAGTCGTCGTCCGTCGCGACCGGAGCGGTGTTCGTGTCGAGCACCGTAATCGACACGGTGGCCAACGCCGATTCGGTCGATCCGTCCGAAGCCTTGTAGGTGAACGAATCGTCGCCGGTGTAGTTCTCCGCGGGCGTGTAGGTAAACGAACCGTCGGAGTTGAGCGTCAAGGCACCGTTCGTCGTCGTGTCGACGAGGATGGCCGTCAGCGCGTCGCTGTCAGCGTCCGTGTCGTTGTCCAGCACGCCTGACGCGACGGGAACGACCAGCACGCTGTTTTTGTCGACCGTGTACTCATCGGCAACCGCCACCGGCGCGGTGTTCGGGGCCGCGATGGTGAGGGTGACGGTGGCGACGGCCGACTGTGCCGTGCCGTCGGACGCTCGGTAGGTGAACGTATCGGACCCGGTGAAGTCCTGGTCAGGCGTATAGGTGAACGATCCGTCCGGGCTGAGCGTCAGGGTGCCGTTGGCGACGTCGTCGACAAGGACTGCCGTGAGCGGGTCGTCATCCTCGTCGGTGTCGTTGGCAAGCACTCCCGCCGCGACGGCCACGGTCAACACCGCGTTCTTCTCCACGCTGTAGCTGTCAGCAACAGCGACGGGAGCGACGTTGATGGCCGTGACCACCAGCGTCACCGTGGCGACGGCCGACTGGTCGGTCCCGTCACTCGCCCGGTAGCTGAACGAGTCGGTTCCGGTGAAGCCCCGAGTTGGCGTGTAGACGAACGATCCGTTCGCGTCCAGCGTCAGCGCCCCATTCGCGACATCATCGACCAGCAACGCCGTGAGCGTGTCGCCGTCGGCGTCGGTGTCGTTGGCCAGGACCCCTTCGGCCACGACCACCGTCAGCGTCGAATTCCGGTCGGCTTGGTAGGTGTCGACGACCGCCACCGGGGCGGAGTTGCCGGCCGTGACCGAGATCGTCACGCTGGTGACGGCCGACTGCGCCGTGCCGTCCGTCGCTCGGTAGGTAAACGTGTCGGACCCGATGAAGTTCTGGTCGGGCGTGTAGGTGAACGATCCGTTCGGGGTAAGCGTCAGGGTGCCGTTCACCACGTCGTCGACCAGTTGGACGGTGAGCGTGTCGCCATCGGCATCGGTATCGTTGGCGAGCAAGCCCGTCGCGACGGCCACGGTCAACACCGCGTTCTTCTCCACGCTGTAGCTGTCGGCGACCGCCACCGGCGCGGCGTTCGTGTCTTCTACCACGATCGTCACGGTGGTCGTGGCCGATTCGATCACGCCGTCGAAGGTCCGGTAGGTGAACGTGTCGGTGCCCGTGAAGTTCTGGTTGGGATCGTACTCGAAGGAGCCATCGGCGTTCAGCGTCAGGGTGCCGTTGGCCGGGGCCTCCACAAGGCGTGACGTCAGTGTGTCACCGTCGGCGTCGGTGTCGTTGGCGAGCAGGCCGGTGGCGGTGGGCACGGTGAGTTTGGCGTTGCGGCCGGTCGTGTAGCTGTCGGCGACGGCGATGGGCGCCGTATTCTCGCTGTCGACGTTGATCGTCACGGTCGTTACGGCCGACTGGCCCTTGCCGTCGAACGCGCGGTAGGTGAACGAATCCGTGCCGGTGAAGTCCTGCATCGGCATGTAGACAAACGAGCCGTTGGGGTTCAGCGTGAAGGTGCCATTGGTCGTGGTGCTCACCAGTTGCGCGGTAAGCGTATCGCCGTCGGCATCGGTGTCGTTGGCCAGCACGCCGTTCGCGGCGGGCACGGTCAGGACACCGTTTCGGCCCACGTTGTAGCTGTCGGCCACCGCCACGGGCGGCGCGTTCGTGGCGTTGACGGTGATCGTCACGGTTGTCGCCGTCGACTCCGCCTCGCCGTCGAACGCGAGATAGGTGAACACGTCCGTGCCGGAGGAGCCCGGGTCGGGCGTGTAGACGAAGGCGCCGGCCGGACTCAGGGTCCGGATGCCCTCGTTGACGTCGTCCTCAAGGATCGCGGTCAGCGTGTCGCCATCTTCGTCGTCGTCATTCGCCAAGACGCCCGTGGAAACGGGGACGGTCAGGACGGCGCCTGCGTCCACGGCATAGCTGTCCGCAGTCCCCGTGGGAGCGGTGTTCGTGGCCGTCACCGTGATGGTCACCGTCGCGACCTGGGACAGTCCGACGCCGTCGGAAGCGCGGTAGGTGAAGCTGTCGGAACCGACGAAGTCCTCGTTAGGCGAATACGAGAAACCACCGTTGGCGTTCAGCGTCAGCACGCCCTGCGTCGTAGTGGCCACCAGCGTCGCTGTCAGGGGCGTTCCGTTCGGGTCGGTGTCATTGGCCAGCACGCCGCTCGTCGCCGGCACCTCCAGCAGCGTGTTGCGGGAGGCTGTGTAGCTGTCGTTGGTCGCCACCGGCGGGCTGTTGTTGTCGACAACCGTGATGGTGACGGTCGCGATGTCGGACTGCTGGGTCCCGTCGCTGGCACGGTAGGTGAAGGTGTCGACGCCGGTGAAGTTGTTGTTCGGCGTGTAGGTGAACGAGTTGTCCAGGTTGAAGCTGACCGTGCCGTTCGCTGGCGTGGATTCGAGCACGACCGTGAGCGGGTCGTCGTCCGGATCGCTGTCGTTCTGCAGGACGCTCAGAGCCGATCCGATCACGAGCGGTGTGTTCTTCACCGCCGTGTAGCTGTCCGCCACGGCCACCGGTTTGCCGTTCGTGGCCACGACATTGATCGTCACCTTGGCGGGTGCCGAAGTGCGGGTGCCGTCGCTGGCGGTGTAGGTGAACGAATCCTCACCGGCGAAGCCGCCGTTCGGAATGTAGGCAAAGGTGCCGTTCGGGTTGAGGGTCAGCGTGCCGTTGGTGGTGGTGGTCACGAGTTGGGCCGTGAGCGTGTCGCCATCGGCGTCGGTGTCGTTGGCCAGGACCCCATTGACCGAATTGGTCACGGTGAGCGTCGTGCCTTGCGGGACGGAGTAGGTGTCGGGAGCGGCCGTGGGCGTCCATTCGTTGACGTTCGTCAGCGTCACCTGCACGGGGATGGGCGTGCTGGTGCCCGTCAGCCCCGTGATGAGGACATTGAAGTTCCAGTTGGACTGCGTCTCGAAATCGAGACGCGTTTCGGTGGCGACGATCAGGTCGCCCGTGACGCGGTCAACGACAAACGGTTCGTTGAAGTCGGCCAGCGCGTCCTCGATCAAGGCCGCGAAATCGTCTTCCACGTCGGCGTTGTCCAGGCGGTCGCCGTCGAGGAAGAAGGCCGGCGAGCTGGTGACGCCCAGCCTCGCCGCCGACTGCACGTCGCGCTGGACGCGCGCGGCCACGTTGGCATTGTCGAGGTCCGCCTCGAACTGCGCCTCGTCAAGCTCCAGTTCCGCGGCGTATTCCAGGAACTTCGTGTTCGGATCGGTCGACTCCGCCCAGTCGCTCTGCCTTTCCAGCAGCAGGTCGACCATGGCGTCGAACGCCTCCTGGCGGCCAGCGGCCTCGGCGGCAATCGCGGCCTTCTCGGCGTTCGGCACGGTGCTCGTCCCCGGACGATGCCTGCGCACGACCAGCAGCTCGTTCGAGAACTCGTTCTCCAGGCTGCGTACTTGGAACTGGATGTCCGCGTCGAGCGGACTCGCCAGGTCGATGTACTGCACGAGGACCAGGGCCCCGCTGTTGGAACCGGCCAGGTGATCGTCCGGACGTACGACGAGGTCCGCGGGCAGCGTCGTGTCCTCGAGGCTGTACAGAATGTTCTCGCCCGCTGTCTCCGGCGGCTCGACCGTGCCCACGACGGTGCCGGCAGGCGAGTTCTCGGCCAGCGTAAACCGATTCGGCTCCGCTTCCACGACAATGCTCACCGTGGCCACTGCCGAACTGAACTGCGCGTCTTTCGCCTTGTAGGTGAACGTGTCGGTGCCGACGAAGTCGCTGGCGGGTGTGTAGGTGAACGAACCGTCGGTGTTGAGCGTCAGGGTGCCGTGCGCCACCGACTGCTCCAGGGACGCGGTCAGCGTATCTCCATCGGCATCGGTGTCGTTCTTCAGCACGCCGTTGATGGCGGGTACGGTCAGGGTCTGGCCGCGACGCGTGGCGTAGCTGTCGTTCGCGGCGGTCGGCGCGGTGTTCGTGTCGGGAGGCGTGGGGTCGGTCTCGTTGCGGATGGCATCGGCCAGCTCCTGCTTGCCCGCGTCTTCCTCGGCTTGGGCGACCGTTTCCCGGAATAAGGCGGTCTGCGATTCGGGGGTCGATGCGAAGAACCAGGCGATCGAGACATACTGCGGCTTGAAGCCGCGTTCGCCGAAGAGGTTCGTGTCGACCGACTGCGAAGCGGTCAGCACCAGGTTGGTGATCTCGTCCTCGCCCGCGGTCGCGCCGGTGACGGTGGAACTGTCCTTGCCATCGGTGAACGCACTGGGCTGGGCCTGCCGCAGTCGATAGGTGCCGGCGGGCAGGTCGTTGAATGCGAAGGAGCCGTCGTTGCGGCTCAGCATTGTCTTGTTGACGTTGGCACCGGCGGAGTCGGTGCCGATCAGCGCGATCTGCACGCCGGGTATGCCCGCTTCTCCGGAATCACGCACGGCGTCGTTGTCGACGTCGACATAGACGGCGCCGGCCACGCTGGCCAGCACATGGCGTGCTTCACAGGCTTCCAGCGAAAGCGGTCGCCGCGTCATGCGACGCGATGCGTCCGAGGAGAGGAGTTTCAACGAGGACGATGAATGCGGCTTGCGGCGCGTCCGGGATCGATGGAGTTGGGAACGGTTCGCCATGCGTGAAGTACTCCTCGCGATGATCTGCATTTGGTACCCGGTAGTGTTGGATACCCGCTCGGCTGCTGCGGTCGTTACGGAAAACCCTACGGGGTCCGCCGGGACGGGCGGACCGCGGGTTTCTTGAGCACCGGGTACGATGGCCCGGGCGGCTCGCTAAGATGCCGTGATTCTAGCGGTTTACGCCGTCATCGCACGCATCGTGCAGCGGTTTGCCCGCGCGAGGAGTCGCCGGTTCGACCCCCGGGCTTGGATTACGCGGACAATCGGCATGGGTTCGCCAACCGCGAAGCTCCCGCGCGATTCGCGACCTTCGGTGGTCAAGGCGCCACCTCGCGGCAGAGCCCCATCCGTGCTAAAAGGCTCTGTGCGGTGACGTTCTCGCCGTTCTCGCCGCGTCGAGGGGAACGGATCCGGTACCGCCGTTCGGGAGGCCACGCCGGGGGCTCCTCAACGTCGTTGCCGCGTCGCATCGCTCGGTTTGTAAAGAAAATGAAGCATCCGGTGTCGCCTTGCGTGATGCCGCAGTCGACGGAAGGGCAGGGGGATTCGTGGGCGAGTGGCGAGTGTGGCATGGTCCGGCAACGCACCAGGAGGTGGACGTCTTCGTGCAGTGGACGCCGTCGACGCGCAGCAAGACAACTTCCGGACCGATCAATGCGCGGGTCACCCCGCCGGACGATATCCAATGGTCGATCCGGGGACCGCAGTGCGTCGTTTCCCGCACCTTGCCCGCCTCGTTCCGCTTCCGCCGGGAGGCCCCGGACCTGTGGCGATCCACGATCGTCGACCCTTGTTTCTGGTCTCCGGACTTTCCCGCCCGCTACCAGCTCACGGCCAGTGGACCGGCCAGTGGACCGGCCAGTGCGACGATCAGCGCTTCGCCGACCTGCCGCTTGGAGATGGCGGTCCGTCAATGGGGTGTGCGCGACGCACGCTTCTGGCTGAACGGGCACCGCTGGGTCTGGCGCGCCGCGAGTTGGCGGACGCATCGGGACACTCGACCCGGACGCGAAGAGCCGTTCGATCCTGCGCCCTGGCAGGAGACGCTGATGTCGCAGGTGGTGGAGTTCGACGAGCTGCTGACGGAGGCTGGAACGCAGCGAGTGAAGGTCGCATCGAAGCACGGCATCGCCTTGGCCGTGCGACTTCGCGATGCCACGGCCCTCGACCGACTGTCGTTCGAAGCGCATGCGCCTGCGCTGCTGTTCGCGATCCTTCCCGCCGATGCGCCGGTCACGCGGGCCCAGGTTCGTGCGGCTGCTCCCAACCTGCTGTTCCTCGCCGAGTTCGCGGATCCTGCCGCGCCCGCGGCCATCGCGTCCGAGGGGACGGCAGGTCGGCCTGACTGGTGTGACGGGGTGATCGGACCGGCCTGTCCTGAATGGCTGGCCGGGTTCCGCGCGCGGTATCCCGGACTTCCCCTGGTCGCGTGTCGCAATGCAGGCGAGATGCCTGACCTGGCGCTGCGCGAGGCAAACGGCGAAGTTGAAGTCGCCTCGCTGCGCCGAGCGTGCGAGCGGCTGCAGGCGGAACTGTTGTCCGTGGGCTACCTGGATGGTTATGTCGTGGAATGTTCCCCGTGAGGCGTGTGCGTGCGGCTAGGCGACAAGCGCGAGGAGTCGAGGCCGCTGGATGCGGTGGAGGATTGATTCGTGAGTGACGACAGTTCGCGTTATGCGCGGCAGGTGCTGTTCGCGCCGCTGGGGCAGGAAGGGCAGCAGCGATTGTCGAAGTCGCGCGTGCTGGTCTGCGGCTGCGGAGCGCTCGGGTCGGTGCTGGCGAATACGCTGGTGCGCGCCGGTGTGGGGCATGTGCGGCTGGTCGACCGTGATTTCTTGGAACTAAACAACCTCCAGCGGCAGGTGCTCTACGACGAAGCAGACGTCGCCGCCGGTCTGCCGAAGGCGATCGCCGCGCAGCGACGGTTGCAGCAGATCAATTCGCAGGTGCAGGTCGAAGCCGTGGTCGCCGATGTCGACTATCGCAACATCGGCCCGCTGCTGGAAGGCGTCGACGTGATCGTCGACGGCACCGACAACTTCGAAATCCGCTTTCTCCTCAATGACGCGTCCTTGGAGTTCGGCATCCCGTGGGTCTATGGGGGCTGCCTCGGGTGCGAAGGCCAGACGATGACGATCCTGCCAGGTCGGTCGCCGTGCCTGCGATGCCTGATGGCCGACAGCCCTCCGCCGGGCACGACGCCGACCTGCGACACCGCCGGCATTCTCGCGCCCATCATCCAGGTCGTGGCGTCCTACCAGGCGTGCGAGGCGCTGAAGCTGCTCAGCGGCCACCCGGAGGCGGTCAGTCGCGAATTGATCGTCTTCGACATGTGGGAGAACCGAGTGCGACAGATCAACCTCGCCGGATTGCGGGAGCAGCGCAACTGTCCGGCGTGCGATCGGGGCGAGCGTCCCTGGCTGCGCGGCGAGCGTGGCAGCCAGACGGCAGTGCTGTGCGGACGCAATGCGGTGCAGTTGAGTTTTCCCGAGACGCCTCCGCTGCCGCTGGACCAGCTGGCCGCGCGGTTGCGCGAGGTGGGAACGGTGAGTGGCAATCCGTATCTGGTGCGCCTGGACGTGGCCGGCTATCGGCTTACGTTCTTCGCCGATGGCCGCGCGATCGTCGCCGGGACTTCGGATCCAGCGGAGGCGCGGAGCGTCTACTCGCGGTACGTCGGCCTGTGACGACGGTGGTGACGCCGGCCGTGGCACACGCTGTTACACACGCTGTGACGAAACACGGTCAGCAGGATCCAGGACCCGCCCAGCAGGCTTGCATGCGCAGGCTCCGGCACGGCGCTGGCGATGCGCGGCCCGCGCTCGTAGCCGCCTGACTGGAATGCAAGGACGAGATCGGACGACTGGAAGTCTCCGTTTCCATCCCAGTCGCCCTCGGCCCAACCGGAGTTGCGCGGCTCGCTGTCCTCATACTGGCCGGCCTGGAAGACACGCACGAGATCCTGCGAGGAGAACTGGCCGTCGACATCGGCGTCACCGAACCAGGTCCGGGCGAGGTGTTCCACCCAGTAATCGCGATCGGCTGCCTCCACACGCCAGTTGCCGTCCGCATCGAGCGGCAGTGCCTGGCCTCCTGAACGGACCTCGCGCGTGAGCCGATCGATGTCGACCGCGGTGCGGCGGCCGTCGACGTCGAAATCACCGGCCAGTGGCAGGGCGAGTCGTGCGACCCACGCTTCGCGATCTCCCCGCGGATTGGTGCCCGTGCCGGTGATCGTGCGCCCATCGGCCGACACGCCGCGCGCTTCCTCCAGTTGCCACTCGAGCGCGTGTGCGTATCCGAAGCTGGCCAGCAGCGAACGCAAGTCCTGGCCGCCACGCACCGGATCCCATAGCAGGGCCTGGGACGCTCCCGCTGGCGTTGCCAGGTAGGCCATGCCGACCACCACCTCGTTCGCATCGCTCAAGTCATACGCGATGCTCGAAAGCACGGCCTGCGGCGCAAGCAACTCGGCGGGAATACCCTCAGGAGACCAACGCGTGGCCAGCAAGCGCGATTCGTTTTTATCGGTGAAGACCTGAGCACCGACCACCGTGGAAGCAGTCGAGACACCGGTGGCGAAGCTGCGGGGGGACTGGCCGGAGGCGTCGGCAACGGACGTCGCGGGCGCTGCGCCGTGGAAACGAACGGCCTGTCCCAGGTCTTCGACTTGAAAGGATGCATCGCAGTCGCCAATGCCGACGATGTCGGTGCCCTGCGGCGAGATGGCCACGGCGCGACTGCAGTCCGGCAGGCCAGGCAGGTCGCCGAGCGCCTTGAGTCCTAACGCGTCCGTCCAGGCGAAAGCCCGGCCGGTGACCGGTCGCGGCCCTCCGCCGGGGCTGTAGTTGCCCGTACCCACGATCGTGCGACCATCGTCCGACACGTCGTGGGCGAGACTGGAGATGCGCTGATCGTCCAAGAAGTCGCCGAGCCCTCGCAGGCCTTCGTTCGCGCTCCAGCGAAACGCTTCCATGCCGGCGTCGCCGTGGCCGAAACCAACGATTACGCTGCCATCGCCAGAGACGCCCAGGGCGCGGCTGTCGTGAACGTCGCCGGCGAGGTCGCCCAGGCCGCGCAGGCCCTCGTGAAGCGACCAGCGAAAGGCTTCTTCCCCGCCGTTGACCGCCGAATAGCCAACGACCGTCTGCCCGTCCGACGAGATCGCCTCCGCGCTGCTCGCGCGATCGCCTCCCGGCAGGTCTCCGAGGCCCTGGAAATAGCCGGGGGCTGGAAAGGCGGCGGAGGCCGTCACGACATCCGGCGGCGTCGCCCCCCAGACGACCGGGGGCTCAAGCCAGGGAACCATCGCGATCGTGCATTGGGCCAGGCGGAGCAGGGCGAACGCGGACAATCGGCGCTTCCACGGCATCGACCGGGATTGAGTCGGCAGGCCAAGGCCCGAGGAATGGGTGGAACGGGACGAGGCTGGAGCGGCCGTGTGCATGCGATGGTCCCGCGAACAGACAGGATCGAGGCCAGGCAGGATGCGGGAAGTGATCGCGCGACGCGCCCGCGACGGGATCGTATCCGGAGCAGTCAGCAACTCCGGCCCGCGCCGCCCGCAGGGTCAGTCTAGAAGTGCGGGGCCTCCGCGGCAACGGTTGCGCGGGAGGAAGCCGGGCGTTCTGCGGCGATGCGCCACCTGGTGAGGGCAGGACGTGAGGGCGCCCTTTTTGACACGCGGCGGCTGGGCCAACGAGCCCCGCCGGATTCTGCCCTCAGTCGTGGCAAGCAAGGGCGGAGGGCTCCTTCAGACGAGTCGCCGCTTCGGGTAAGATCACGAGCTTTCATCGCTCGCCCGGGTTGCGATCGCTTGCCCGGGCTAGCCGTGTCGGGCGGAACGCAAAGCAGCTGGGACCACGAGGCAGGAGTATCCCCATGGCAGCGGACGGCAACCTGTTTGACCTGAGCGGCGAGGTCGCGGTGGTGATCGGCGGCACGGGCGGACTGGGTGGCGCGATGGCCGACGCGCTGGGACGCCAGGGAGCTCGCGTGGTGGTCGTGGGGCGGAATGCGGAACGAGGCCAGCAGCGAGTGCAGGCGATTGAGCAGGCGGGCGGCACCGCCCTGTTTCAAGCGGCCGATGCCCAGGACCTCGGCAGCCTGGAGCAGGCGCGGGACGCGATCGAGCGGACGTGGGGGCCGAGCACGGTGCTGGTAAATGCGGCGGGCGGCAATCGACCTGACGCAACGCTGCCGCCCGGCGCCGATTTCTGCGCGCTGCCGCTGGAGGCCTGGCAGCAGGTCATGGACTTGAACCTCGTCGGCGGCGCGCTGCTGCCCTCGCAGGTCTTCGGCCGCTCGATGCGCGACCAGCGACGTGGCAGCATCATCAACATCGCCTCCATGTCCGGAATGATTCCCCTCTCGCGTGTCGTCGCCTACTCGGCCGCCAAGGCCGCCGTGATCAACCTGACCAAATTCCTGGCGCGGGAGTGGGCTACGGTGGGGGTTCGCGTGAACGCGATCAGTCCGGGATTCTTCCCCGCGGAGCAGAACCGCGGACTGCTGTACGACCCGGATGGCAAGCTGTCCGCGCGGGGCCAGCAGATCATCAACCATACGCCGATGGCTCGTTTCGGCGAAGCCCAGGAACTGGCCGGCGCGGTCGTCTGGCTGGCCTCCCCCCGTGCGTCTTCGTTCGTGACCGGTCAAAATATCGTCGTCGACGGCGGCTTCTCCTCCGTCACGATCTGATCCATACGACGATCAACTTTCGACTTTCTACCTTCTACTCTCTTCTCCTCCGGAGTACCCATGGCCCAGCTCAGCATTCGCAACGATCAGTGTGAACTGGATTTCCTTTCGCTCGGAGCGCTCGTGCACCGTCTGGATCCGGGGATCATTCCCTTCCGCAAGGCTCGCAACTTCGAGGTCCACGTTTCGGGCGGTGAGTACAACGTGGCGGCGAACCTGTCGGACTGCTTCGGATTGAAGACGGGCATCGCGACGGCGATGGTGAACAACGGGATTGGCGAACTGGTGCAGGGCCGAGTCCGCGAGATGGGGGTGAAGCCGTTCTACAAGTGGTTTGAGCACGATGGCGTGCGAGGTCCGAACATCGCGACGGTGTACAGCGACCGCGGCCAGGGCGTGCGTCCTCCGGTGGTGTTCTACAACCGGGCGAACGAAGCGGGCGCGATGCTGAAGCCGGGCGACTTCGACTGGGCCACGATCTTCAAGTCGGGTGTCCGCTGGTTCCACTCGGGAGGCATCTTCGCGGCGCTCTCGCCGACGACCTCGGAGCTGATCATCGAAGGGATGCAGGCCGCGCGGGCCCACGGCGCGGTGACGTCGTTCGACCTGAACTATCGCGCGAAGCTGTGGAAGACGATCGGCAGCGAGGAGAAGGGCCAGGAGATGGTCCGCAAGATCGCTTCCAACGTCGATGCGCTCATCGGCAACGAAGAGGACCTGCAGAAGGGGCTCGGCATCAAGGGCCAGGACGTGGAGCACAAGTCGGAGCTGGACCCGAACTCGTTCTTCAGCATGATCGAGGATGTGACGACGAAGTTCCCGAACATCAAGCTGGTGGCCACGACGCTGCGCGAGGTCCATTCGACGAACCGGCACCGCTGGGCGGCGGTGATCTGGTACGACGGCAAGCGGTATGTCAGTCCGACGTGCGACTTGGATGTCATCTGCCGCATTGGCGGCGGCGACGGTTTCGCGGCGGGACTCATCTATGGGCTGTTGAGCGGCAAGGATCCTGAACTGGCGTTGAAGCTGGGTTGGGCCCACGGCGCGCTGCTGACGACCTTCCCGGGCGACGTGACCATGGCAAAACTTGCCGAGGTCGAGGCGATGGCCAAGGGCGGATCGGCCCGCGTGCAGCGCTGATTGGCTCAGTTCTCCGCGCTGGGCGAGAGTTGCCAGGCGTTGGGCGGGCCCGCGTGTTCGGGCCCGCTGTTTCGCCGGCCGGCGTTGATCAGGACCGTCGGCAGAAAACCCCGCAGGTTGTCGCGCAGCCCGAAACTTGACATTTTCGCCGACCCCATTAAATTGCCAGCATGCTTGGGTCCTGTTCGCTCAAGCGGTAATTCGGGCCGGGGTCATGACAGCCTCCCTGCATCCCTAGGGATGTTCTCGGGAGGTTTTTTTGCGCGCCGACCCTGGGCCATTCCTGCCGTGTTAAGGTTTCGGGACGATTGGGTAACCCGTCGCGTGGATCTTCCACGCGCCTCGCACTTCCTGCGTGTTTTGTATGCGGAGACGGTGATCGATGAAAAATGTTTGGACCGGAATGCTGGTGCTCCTGGCCGCCTGCCTCTCGGCGGTGCCCGCGGGGGCTCAGGTCGCGGAACCGGGAGTGAAACACACGCCCACGGCCGCTTATCGCTGGGTGGATGTGCTGCTGGAGGCGGCGGCGGACGATGTGGAGCGGGTGGGCGCGCGGCCGACGGTGCTGTCGCGGCAGATGGCGATTCCGCTGACGGCCGCCTTCGACGCCTGGGCCGCTTACGACGAAAAGGCCGTGGGGACCACGTTCGGCGACAAACTGCGGCGGCCGGCCAGCGAACGGACGCAGGAAAACAAGGAGACGGCGATCGCCTACGCGATGTACCGCTGCTTGGTCGACCAGCTGCCGTTCCAGAAGGACGACATCACGGCCGAAATGGTGAAGATGGGCTACGACCCGAACAACGATTCGATGGATGTGACGACGGCTGCGGGTATCGGCAACCGCGTGGCCGCCGAACTGCTCAAGCGTCGCCATCATGACGGCGCCAACCAGTTGGGCGATGAGGCGGGCGGCAAGCCGGGCGAAGCGTATGGCGACTACACCATGTATCGCTGCGTGAATCCCAACGACCGGATCGTCGATCCGGACCGCTGGCAGCGTCTGCCGTTCGCCGATGGCAAGGGCGGCCATGTCTATCCGGACTTCCTCACGCCGCACTGGTATCGCGTCAAGCCGTTCGCGCTGGAGAGCAGCGACCAGTTCCGCGCGCCGCCCGTCCCGCTCGTGGGCTCCGAAGAGCTGAAGAAGCAGGTGGATGAGTGCATCGAGTTCAATGCGAACCTGACAGTGGAGCGGAAGGCGATCGTGGAGTTCATGCGGGATGGACCGCGTTCGACGGGCCAGTCGGGACACTGGCTGCGTTTCGCGCAGGCCGTGTCGCGTCGGGGCAAGCTGGGGCTGGACGAGGACGTGAAGCTGTTCTTCGTGGTGAGCAACACGGCGATGGATGCGTTCATTTCGGCTTGGGAGTCGAAGCGTTACTACGACTCATCGCGTCCCTGGACGCTGGTTCGCCACTACTACAGCGACACGATGATTCGCGGCTGGGCGGGGCCCGGTGAAGGCGTGAAGGAGATTCCCGGCAGCCAGTGGCATCCCTACTCGCCCGACTCCTTTGTGACGCCGCCGTTCCCGGCGTATGTCTCGGGACACAGGACCGTCAGCGGCGCGTGCGCCACGATGCTCAAACTGTTCACGGGTAGCGATCGGTTTGACGCGGTGGGCATTCATGTCGCGAACGTTATTGGGATAGCGAGACGGCTCTTCCGGCCAGGATGTCACCCCCATATCGCTGATGCCCTGAAACTTTGCCCCTTCCTCCAGCAAGATAACCTTGTGAGCTTTGCCACGTCCCGACATGGCATTCTTTAGGCTCTCCATGTAGGTTTCTTCGGCTTCCTCGTCCAAAGAACCTTCCATCGTGATAAAG
>CAZUJM010000126.1:0-15474 GCA_964620405.1 uncultured Pirellulaceae bacterium
CGGTGCCGGGGCAGAGCGGCTTGACGCGATTCATCAAGCTGCCGCCGGTCGAGCCCAAGAAGATCCCGGACATCGTCAAGTACGAGGCCAAGCAGCAGATTCCGTTCTCGCTGGACGACGTGATCTGGGACTACCAGGCGTTGCAGGGCGGGACGCAGGAGGACGGTGTCGCGCTGGAGACCGAAGTCGGCCTGTTCGCCATGAAGCGGGACCAGGTGTTCCGCGCGCTGCGGCCGTTTCGCGACGCGGGCATCGAACTGGACGTCGTGCAGCTGACGCCGATCGCCATCTACAACGCCGTCACGCATGGCGTGCTGGAGGACGTGCCGAGCCCCTCGGAGTACAACCCGGAGGAGCCGCCGAAGTCGGTGGCCGTGGTGTCGATGGGCACCGACACCACGGACCTGGTCGTGACGAACGGCTACAAGATCTGGCAGCGCAGCATTCCGATCGGCGGCAACCACTTCACGAAGCAGCTGACGAAGGAGATGAAGCTGACGTTTGCCAGTGCGGAGCAGCTGAAACGCAACGCGCGGCAGGCGATGGAGGGCAAGAAGTCGGCGAGCGGCGATGTTCCCGCGGTGGACGATCCGAAGGCGATTTTCACCGCGATGCGGCCCGTGTTCAACGACTTCGTCCAGGACCTGCAGCGGAGCCTGGGCTACTTCCGCAGCATCGACCGCCGCGCGCGAATCGCCGAGGGGGTCGTGCTGGGCAACGCGATGCTGCTGCCGGGCCTGCAGTCCTTCGTGGAGAAGAACCTCGAGCTGCCGATGAAGAAGGTGCTTGAGTTCCGCAACCTGACGGGCCCGGTGGTGACCGCGCCCAAGTTCAAGGACAACATCCTGTCCTTCGCCGTCAGCTACGGGCTTTGCCTGCAAGGGCTGGGCAAGAGCCGCATGGGCACGAACTTGGTGCCTCGCGAACTGCTGACCGCGCGGCTCATTCGCCGCAAGAAGCCTTGGGCCGTGATGGCCGCGTCGCTGTTCCTGCTGGGACTGGGCTTCAACTATCTGTTCGCCTGGGGCCGCTGGAGCAAGTCGCTGCCGGATAACTTCACCTCGGTGGCGTCAGAAGTGCAACGTGTCCAGGCGGATAGCCAGAAGCTGGTGGCCGACGACGGGACGTTGAAGACGCAGTTCGAAGAGGCGAAGGTGCTGGGCAAGGGAGTCGTGGGCGGCGCGGACGCGCGGTTCCTGGTCCTGGAGCTGTTCAAGGCCGTCAATGCCTCGTTCCCCGCGCCGCTGGAGGGCGAAACGCCCGGAGCCAGCAAGGTGCCGTTCCCGAAGCGGCCGGAACTTTATGTCGAGTCGGTGGACTCGGAGTTCTTCCCGTCGCTGGCGGACTATGTGACCGAGGATGTGAAGGCGCGGCATGCTGCGTTCCTGAAGAACTTGGCCTTCGTGAAGGAGCAGGAACGGCGTCTGGCGAGCGGACAGGCTCCGCTGGCCAAACCGGCCGGGGAGGGCGAAGCGGCAGAGGGGGAAGCGGCCGAGGGCGAGGCGGCGGAGGCCGCTGCCGACAGCGGTGCCACTGCGGATGCGGGTGGCGAAGCCGCGGCGGAAGGCGGAGCGGAGGCGGCTGCCGAGGGCGAGGCGGCGGGCGGCGAGGCCGGCGCGGATCTCGCCGGCGTCGACTTCAGCAAGCCCGGCTGGGTCGTCCAGATCAAGGGCTTCCACTTCTTCAACCAGGACGCCGTCCACCGCGACGACCAGTATGTGCTGCTGACTCTGCTCGACAAGCTCGAGAATGGCACGATCGACCTGCCGGCCGGTCCCGGCAAGCCCGCCGTGACGTTCACGATGAAGGAGGTCGGCGTCTACTACCCGATCATCGTGGCCGAACGCCGGGACGTCTCGGTTCGCGTGCCCGACCTGAACTTCGATCCGACGAAGCAACCGGCCGGTGCGCCGGCGCGACCCGAGGGAGGTTGGAACGCCGGCAGCGAGCAGGAACTCGGCGTGCCGCTTGTCCCCATGACCGCTTATGAATTCACCGTGCAGTTCGTCTGGCTCGAGACCCGCGCCAGCGATCGCATGGAGGCACGCCGTCAGAAAGAACAGCAACAGAAACAGGCCGATCAGTCCGGCGACCAGGTGGCGGGGAGCTAACAGCGATGGATAAGGCAAAAGAGATCTGGGGTTTCGTGCGGCGCCAGCACTTCTGGCTGATCGCGCCGTTGCTGTTCCTCGCCGGCTTCGTCGGGTGGTTTCTCTCCACCAGCAAGCTGCAGAAGGAGTTCGAGGCGAACCAGTCGGCCGTGCAGGGGTACATCAGTTCGATGAACACGGTCGGGGGCGTGCAGCCGCATCCGAACCAGGAGTACCTGGATGGCATGCAGCAGCTGATCGACCAGCGCCGCGAGAACGTTCGCAAGGCGTGGCAGACGAAGTGGGAGAACCAGAAACAGCGGCTCCGCTGGCCGGAAGGGCTGGATGAAGGCTTCCGCAAGACGGTCGAGCCGATGCGGCCGATCGAGTCGGTGACGAAGGCGCAGGATGACGTGCTGCTGGGCGTCCAGCGGCGCCAGTATGTCGACTTCGTCAAGACCGAACTGCCGCGGCTGGCGAACCTGATCGGCTCGCGATGGGAGCCGACCAAGCAGGCGGGCTCCTTCGGCGGGGAAGGGTTCCGTTCTGGTGCCCGGGCCGAGGGGCGTTCGTCGGAGGGCCGATCGTCCGAAGGCCGCAGCTCGGAAGGGTCCGGTGGCTTGGAGGAGGCGGATGAGTCGCAGGTGGTGACGTGGAGTGTGCAGAACCAGGGCGAATTCGAAGCTCGTCTGGTGCTGCCTTACGAGGATGTGCCGCCGACGACCCGCGAGATCCTCTACGCCCAGGAAGACCTGTGGGTGCTGGAGAGCCTCATCGACATGATCAAGAAGACGAATGGGGACGCGATGACGCGTTCGCAGGCGTCCGTGAAGGAGATCCGCTACATCAAGATCGGCAAGGAAGTGCCGCCACCAAGCGCCGTGGGCTTCCGCGTCATCCGACCCGCCCCGCTGGCCGGTGAAGGCGGCGAGGGAGGAGAGGGCGGCGGTGCTGAGGCCTCGGGCGACGCGGCTGTGTCCGGCGACTTGGGGGGCGGTGAGCCGCCGCCCGCCTCCGGCGACGCGGCCCTCCAGACCGCCCCGGTCGATCCCGTCGAACAGATCGTCAAGATGCGGTACTACGACGAAAAGTACGAACCCATCGCCGACCTGGAAACGCTCAAGGCCAACGCGGCCGTCGCCAAACGCATCCCCGTGCGGCTCATGGTGCTGATCGACCAGCGCCGCATCAACAAGCTGCTGGTGGAGGCGGCCAACGCGCCCCTCACGTTTGAAGTTCGCCAGTTGCGGTTCAACCCGACCGATACCGGAGTCGGCGCCTTCGGCGGCATGGTCTCCCGGGCGGAAGGCCCCGGCGGGCTGCTGGGCGGACAGGCCTCCCGCGTTCGCACGCTGACCGACTACCAGTCGTTCGATCGCTGGGTGGAGCTGTTTGGGATTATCTATATCTTCAACCCTGTGAACGAAGCCCTGCTCAACGGCGAGGTCGCTCCGGCGGCCGAATCGGGGGAGCCGGCAGCGTGACGTCCGCGACGTGGCCGTTGCGCCGCCGATTTCCGGCCGATAGGCGGCAGCTGGCGGCTCGTTACGGTGGACTGTGGTGGTTTGAAGAAGGTCGCGGCCGATGGAAGGCATCGGAGCGGCCGGTAAGAGGCGAGGTTACCTGAAAAGTAACTGTGCCCTCTTGGAAAAGGAAACATACGGTCGCGACGACGGGGCCGCAAAAGGTGGCAAAGTCGGCAGCGAGATCGTGGGTGGCAAGAGAGTTCGTAGCGAAATAGTTCGTAGCGAAACAGTTCCCGGCGAACGACAGGTCGCGGAACCGCAGCGAGCCCTTGGGAAGAGCCAACTGGAACAGGATCCCGAAACCGGGAGTAGAGGCGATGAAACCAGCAGCCGGCAAGGATAAAGACAAAGCCAAGAAGCCCGTGGCGGATAAGGCGGCCGAGAAGGCGCCGGCGGCCAAGAAGGCCAAACGCAAGGGGGGTGGCGGCGACGCGATGGCGTCGATGAAGAGGTTCTTCACCGAGCATGTCGAGAAGCTGGTGCTGGGCCTCGTCGCGCTCCTCTCGGCCCTGCTGCTCCTCCGCGGTTTCCGCGCAGAGGGCATGAAGGAGTCGCCGGATACGGTGCGGACGGCGATCAATTCGGCCAATGGCGTCGTGTCCGCGTCGACGTGGGCCGACGAAAAGAAGAAGCGTTACGCCGACCCGGATAACTTCGACGAACAGGCCAACCAGGACGTGATTCCGGTGGACCTGGCGTCCTACGAGATGGCGCGACCGCTGCACCTGCCGATGCTTGAACGTCGACGCCGACGCACCGATCCCACGCTGCTGGCTCCTTACGAGCTGGAGGTGAAGTCGGGTTATGGAGCGGTGGCCATCAAGGCTCCCGCGGGCGCGACGAGTATTTCGGCCACGCTGGAACGCAGTTCGCCGGATACGCGGCCGATTCCCGAGTCGATGGTGCAGTCGTCCGGCGAACGTGGCTCGTTCGCCAGCGGTTCCGGGCGGTTCGAGAGTCGCTTCTTTGTGGTCATCACGGGACTGGTGCCTTACAAGGCGCAGTTTGCCGCCTATGAAGCGGCGTTCAAGGACGCGGTGGGCTACAACATCGAGCGGGATATCCCGAACTACGGCGGTCTGCAGGTGGAACGAGCCGAAGTGGGGCCCAATGGACAGCTGGGGCCCTGGGTAACCATTGACACGGAGACGGGCCTGTTCAAGGAACCGGCGAAGTGGGAGAGCCGCGTGGAGGAGATGGCCGACCGCGCGTATCTCCTGAACGGCGCGAATCTCACCATGGCCCTGCCGCCCCTTTATCGTCGCTCCGTCGATCAGTTCGCCACGCACTCCAAGGTTCCGATCGTCGTTGGCGGCGATGGGGGCGCGTACGAGATGCGCGGTGAGGGAGGACGCGGCGAAGGCGGGCGGATCGAGGGCGAGCCCAGTGCCGTGGAAGGAGCGGGTGACGCCACCGGATTCTTCTCGGGTAGCAACGGCGGAGAACGCCGCGGCGAGCGCGGCACGGCCGAAGGCGAGGCCGAAGTGACTTCCGAGCAGGCTCGGCCGCTGATCGAAAACGACTTCGCCCTGCTCCGCTACTTCGACTTTACCGTCGAACCCGGCAAGACCTACAAGTATCGCGTGCGCACGATGCTGGAAGACCCGAACAATCCGCTCGAAGGTGTCCGACCGCCGAACTCCTCGCTGGAAACCGAAGTGGTCGTGCGTCGCAACCAGGCGACCGAACAGTTCCGTGTTTCGGAATGGAGCGAAGCGTCGCCCGCCGTTGCTGTGAGCCAGGGCGGGCAGGTGCTGGCCGGCGTGGTCGCCCAGCCGCGCACCGTGGCCGTCCGCGATGGTCGCGTGCGCGTCGAATCCAAGGCCAGCGACGAACCGACGGCGCAGATCCTGGCCCTGACCTGGAAGCCGGATGGCCCGTATGACGTTCCGATTGAAACCACGGTGCGCCGCGGCGCGGTGTTGAATGGCAAGAAGGCCGAAGCCGAAGCGATCGATCCGACGGTCAACAAGCTGCGGAAGTTCGACTATACCTATGCCACCGACATGCTGATCGCCGACATCGCGGGCGGTCAGCCGCTGGATGCCAAAGGCCTCACCAGTCCCGGCTTCCTGCTCGTCATGGGCTCCGACGGCCGCCTCGAATTCCGTTCCGAAACGCAGGATGAGTCCCTGCTGCGGCGGAACGTGGTGCCTCCGCCGGAGGAGTTGGAGGGCCGCGAGGGGACGGGAGAGGAACGCGTGGAAGGCGAGGAGGGCGATCGTCGCGGGGAAGGTACGGGACGGCCGCGTCGACCTGGCACGCGACCTCGCCGCGGTGGTGGCCGCAACGGTGAGAATGGTGGCCGGAATGGCGAAAACGGCGGCCGGGACGGCGCGGAAGAACGCTAACCGTCCGTCGATCCTGCAGGAAGCGGCCCCGCGTGCGAGCCACGGCGGGGTCCGCACCGCCGCCTCGCCTAGAGGCACAGCCTAGAGGCACAGCGTAGAGGCACAGCGTAGAGGCACAGCGTAGAGGCACAGCCTCGAGCCACGGAGCCGGATCCATCCATCGGCGTTGACGCATCCGCCGGCCGATTCGCTGGCCGTCTTTTCGTGGCCGTCTTTTCGGCGAATCCGTTGCGCCTCGACCTGCGAACGGAACTCGCCCGCCCTCGTTTTACTCGCTATTTCCCCCTCGTTTTACTCGCTATTTCCAAGGGATTCGCGGGTCACATGCTCCCGCCGCTCCCCTTCTTTCTCCGCGAATTGATCTTGTCGCGGGTGGCTGTTTTCAGGTACAGACCCGACGTGCACACAGGATGCGCGGACGCCGCGGCGCCGAAGTTGGCCAGCCGAGACCTCTGCTAGCGAGAGCCTGTGGGCGAACAGGAGCGTTCGGGATGTGGCGGCGTGCAAATAAAATTCTTGGGTTTTGCCCTTGACCCGTTTTTTCGCAGCCATTACTTAACGCCCCGCTTGGCGGCCGGACCGCACGGATGCGGTCTGAACCGGTGGAAGCACGACGCAAAAGCGAGCGACGGACAGAATCCAGAATGACTCACCGCGCCGTTTACGGGACGGCGGGGTGAGACAATCTGGGCGACGTTGGCCACCAGGGTTTCATGAACGGATTCATTCGATTAAGGAGCGTCGCGTTGAAGATGAACGCGAAACGATGGAGTTGCGGAGTCCTGAGTGGATGGTTGTTGACCACCGCCTGCGCGGACGCCCAGATCATTCATTGGTCTCACGGCATCAACACCAGCGTGGCGGTGGTGAGCCAGACGTCCTCGTCGGGAAGCCGGCGTGAGGCGGATGAGCTCCTTCGCCAGGCTCGTGAGGCGATGAAGGCCAACGACATCGCCCAGGCCAAGGAGTGCCTCGAACGCATCGAGAAGATGGGCGTTCGGTACGAGGGCCTGGTGAGTCGCTTCTCGGACAGCCCAGCGAAGCTGCGGAGGGATCTGGCGAAGCTCGACCCCTCGATCGTGGCGGAGCTGCCGAAGCCGTCTGCGGACGCGGTGCCGAGTGGCCCGTCCAGCTTCCCGGACCAGGAGGGGCAGGCGGCCCAGCCGCTGGCAGCCGCTCCAGCCGCGGGCGGAACGAGTGACGCCGACATCACCGCTCGCAAGGCGCAGACGATGCAGCTGATGGCCGGAGCCCAAGCCGCTTTGAATCGCGGCGATGTGGCTCGAGCCGAACAGCTGGCCAACCAGGCTCGCAGCTTGGGCGTCCCCGATTCGGCCTTCGCCGCTGGCGAAACGCGTCCCTGGATGCTGCTGCTTCAGGTCGACCGGGCCAAACGCCAAAATGGGGCCGCTCCGATCGCCGCTCAAGCGGACGGCTCGGGTGGCGTCCGCCAGGCTGGCCTGCAGCCGGGCGACGTGCAGTTGGGCGCGGTCCAGTTGGCCGCCGCCACGGAAGAAGTCCCGGACGGTCGGGAAGCGGGCGCCAACGCCCTGGGCGATCCGTTCGTCGACTCCGAACCCGCTGCTGCCACGCCCCAGCCGCTGCCGCCCGCCACGCGACCGAGCGACGCGAAGCCGAACGACTCTAAGCCGCGGGACGCGGGCAAGCCCGCCGAGGGCGCCTCGAACGCCGAGGGTGCCTCGTCCGGCGGCGCCGACAATGTGAACGACCTGATCAAGCGTGGCGAAGCGGCCGTGAAGGAACGCGACTTCAAGACGGCTCGTGAACTGTTCACCGCCGCCTGGAAGCAGGAACAGTCGCTCGACCCCGAAACCCGACAACGCCTGCAGGACAACCTGCAGATGCTCCGCGCCTCCCAAGGCAGCACCGAGGAGATCCCTGCCCCCGCCATGTCGGTGGCCGAGCAGGAAGCGGTGAAGCGGTTCACGGCGGAGATCAGTCGCGAGCAGGCGGCCCTCGATCGCCAGCTGCAGGAGAGCCCCAAGCAGACCTGGGAATCGCTCAACAAGCTCAAGGCCCGCATCCAGGAAGCGGAGATTCCGGACGAGGCACGCCGCCAGCTGTCGCGTCGCGTGGATCGCAGCCTGGACGCGGCCGGCAAGTACATCGACCAGAACCGCGGCCGCATCGAGCTGGATGAAGCCAACCGAGCGGTCGTCGAGGAAGTGGATCGCCGCCGTCGGCATGAAGCGACCGTCGACGCCGAACTCGGCAAGATGGTCGACGAGTTCAACAGCTTGATGGACCAGGAACGCTTCTCGGAAGCCGTCGTCCTCGCCAAGAAGGCCCGTGAGCTCGATCCGGACAACGAGACGGTCGAGTCGATGATCTGGAAGAGTCGCTTCGCGGAACGGCTGCTGGTCGAGATGTCGCTGCGGGAACGCTCGCAGCTGGGCGTCGAAGGCAGCCTGTCGAGCGTGCTGGAGTCGGGGATTCCCTACGACGACCGCAACTCGATCGAGTTCCCGGACCAGGGCAATCCGAAGTTCTGGAGCGACCTGACGGACCGCCGCCGCAAGACGGTGCAGCAGGGCGAACGCCAGATGACCGAGAAGGAGATGGCGATCCAGCGGGCGCTCCGCAAGGAAGTGGAAGTCAGCTTCACCGACCAGCCGCTGGGTGACGTGCTTGTGCAGCTCGGCAACTTGGCCGGCATCAGCATCTACCTCGATCCCCAGGGACTCGCCGCGGAAGGCGGCACGAGCGACATGCAGGTGACGATCCACCTGAACGAGCCCGTGCAGCTCAAGAGTGCGTTGAACCTGATCCTGGAGCAGTTCGGCCTGACCTACCTGGTGCAGGACGAGGTGCTCAAGGTGACCAGCCCGACGATCCGCCTGACGCAGAAGGAAACGCGGTCTTACAACGTGGCCGACCTGGTGATTCCGATTCCGAACTTCGTGCCGTCCTACAACATGGGCCTGCCGAGTGCGATTCGCGAGGCGTACAACGCCCAGGGCCAGGGTGGCATGGGCGGTGGTTACAACCAGGTGCCGCTGACGGTGCTCGCGAACAACCAGCAGAACGCCCAGATGTCCGGTCCGACGCTGGCCCAGATGGCCGCATCCGACATGTCGCCCACCGGCATGGGCGCTTCTCCCCAACCGTTGGGCATGGGCCCGGGCGGCATGGGTGGTGGAGCCCAGGCCGATTTCGACTCGCTGATCGACCTGATCACCTCCACGATCGAACCCGACTCGTGGGTGGACTCCGGCGGTGAGAACTCGATCACCGAGTTCCAGACGAACCTCAGCCTGGTGGTGAGTGCTCCGCTGGAAGTCCACGAAGAGATTGCCGACCTGCTCAAGCAGCTCCGCCGCCTGCAGGACCTGCAGGTGACGATCGAAGTCCGCTTCATCACGCTGAGCGACAACTTCTTCGAGCGAATCGGCGTCGACTTCGACTTCGACATCGACGACAACGTGACGCAGCTGCCCGAGGACGACTCCGGCCCGAGCGTGACGATCGGCCTGGACCCCCAGGGCAACCCGACCTCGGACCTGGACCTGTCCTTCACGCAAGGCAGCTTCGGTTCCACGATCCCGGCCTTCGGCGGCTTCGCGGCCGGCGACGCGGCCAACTTCGGCTTCGCGATCCTCAGCGACATCGAAGCGTTCTTCGTGATCGAAGCAGCCCAGGGCGATACCCGCACCAACGTGCTGCAGGCTCCGAAGGTGACCTTGTTCAACGGCCAGCAGGCCAGCGTCAACGACTCGTCGCAGCGTCCGTTCGTGACGAGCGTCGTGCCGGTCGTCGGCGACTTCGCCGCCGCCCAGGCTCCGATCATCGTGGTGCTCAGCGAAGGCACGTCGCTCAACGTCCAGGCGGTGGTCTCCAACGATCGTCGCTTCGTGCGGCTGACGCTGGTGCCCTTCTTCAGCAAGATTGGTGACGTCGAGACGTTCACGTTCGAAGGCCGCCGGACCTCGAAGTCGGGTACCGCGGTCGTGGATCCGACGGATGACGAGCAGACGGTGAACAACGACGCGGAGGAGATTGTGGAGGGCACCACGGTGCAGCTGCCGCAGTTCGCCTTCACGAGCGTGTCGACGACGGTCAGCGTGCCGGACGGCGGCACGATCCTCCTCGGTGGCATCAAGCGTCTGAGCGAAGGCCGCAACGAGAAGGGCGTGCCAATCCTCAGCAAGGTGCCTTACATCAACCGCCTGTTCAAGAACGTTGGCATCGGCCGGTCGACCCAGAGCCTGATGATGATGGTGACGCCTCGCATCATCATCCAGGAGGAGGAGGATGAACGCGTCCTCGGCACGCCGACGGGCGGTTGATCGATCCGATCGCTAGACAACTCCAGCCCCCGCGTCCAGCTTCCTGGACGCGGGCCGGCTCCCAAGCTCCTGGGGCAGGCCTCGTTTTCGCTCGGCGAAAATGAGGCCTGCCCCTTTAATTGTTTCCCCCGTTTGAAGCACAATGGGGAGGCGATTCACGCGAAGACGGGGCTGCGGTTGAGTTGGGGGCGAGGCGTGCATGGTGTGGGGTAGCGAGACGAACGAGGCGCGCGCCGCGCGGCTCAACGTATGGTTGGGGGCGAGCGGCCGGCTGTGGATGATGCTGGGGCTGGTGGGAGTGCTGGCGTTGCGAGCCGGTGCGCAGACGCCGAGCGTGCGTCCGGTCGAAGGCCTGCGGCGAACGCTGCCCCAAGTGCACGCTCTCGTGAACGCTCGCGTCGTGGTGGCTCCCGGAAAGGAACTGCCGCGCGCGACCGTGGTGGTCCGTGACGGGGTGATCGAACAGGTCGGACCCGACATCGCCGTTCCCGCCGACGCACGTGTCTGGGATCTTGCCGGCAAGGTCGTCTATCCCGGCTTTCTGGATGCCTACGGCGAAATGGATCTGCCCGACGTGCCGGCCGACCAAGGCCTGCCGCACTGGAATCGCTGGGTGCAGCCGCAGCGTCGCGTGGTGGAGCACTGGCAACGCGACGCGGGACGCCAGGCCATCTATCGGCGGCAGGGAATCACCGCGAGGCTGGTCGCGCCGGCGGGCGGCATCGTCAAGGGCGTCAGCGCCGTCGTCGACTGCTCCGACGATCCTGCCGCGCGGGGCGTACTCCTGGAAGACTTCGCGCAGCACGTTCGCTTGACGGTGCCGCCCGGCGGCGGAGGCGACCACTATCCCGCGTCGCCGATGGGCGCGCTGACGCTGGTGCGTCAGTCGTTCTACGACGCGCGGTGGTATCGCGAAGCGTGGCGGTTCCACGAATCGCAGACGCGGCAGCGGACTCCCGCGCCCGAACGCGACGCGGCCCTGGAATCGCTGGGGCTCCACGCCGAAGGGCAGCGGCCCGTGATGGTCGACGCGCCGGACGACCAGTACCTGCTGCGGGCCGACCGCGTCGCCCGCGAACTCGGCCTGCGGATGATCGTCCGCGGCTCGGGCCACGAGTACCGTCGCCTCGAAGCGGTCCGCCGCGCTAATTGGCCGCTGGTGGTCCCCATCGCCTTCCCGAAACCACCCGAAGTGGGCACGCCCGAAGCGGCCGCCGAAGCGAGCCTGGAGCAGCTGATGCACTGGGATCTCGCGCCCGAGAATCCGGCCCGCCTGCTGCAGGCCGGACTGCGGGTGGCCATCACGGCCCATGGGCTGGGGGACATGAACGAGTTCTGGCCGGCCCTGCGCCGCGCCGTCGCGCGCGGCCTGCCTGCCGATGAAGCCCTCCGCGCTCTCACCACCACGCCCGCCGCGCTGCTGGGCCTCGACTCGCAACTGGGTTCCATCGAGGCCGGCAAGCTCGCGCATCTCGTCGTTGCCGATGGCGACCTGCTGGCCGAGAAGACGCGGATCGTCGAAACGTGGATCGGCCTGCATCGTTATCCGATCGAACCACCGGCCGCGATCGACCTCCGCGGAACGTGGCGAGTCGCCACGGCCGACGGCGCCTCGTGGGCGACGCTGCGAGTGACCGGTGAAGCGCGCAACCCGCAGGCCGAATTGGCATCGCTTCCGGCGCCCGGGCCCGCGCCGGAAGCCGGCCCAACTCCGGAAGGCCCAGCTCTGGAAGGGCAGACGCCGGAGCCCGAGAAAAAAGTCGGCCTGCAGCAGGTCCGCTGGAGCGACCTGCAGTTCACGGCCTCGTTTCCGACCGAGGCGTGGATGACCGCGCCGGTGAGCCCGGCCTCCGGCGACACCCGCGCCGCGGATCCCGCGCTCCGCGGCACGGCGCGGTGGAGTGCCACGTATGTGTCAGCCCCGGGCGACGCGCCGGAATCGCCGCGACTGATCGGCCTGGTCGTTTGGCCGGATGGCCGGTCGTTGCCGATCGTGGCCACGCGCACGACGGCTGCCGATGCGCCAGCTGCCGCCGGGCCGGCCGCCTCGGGCGAGCCGGCTGCTGCGTCGCCAACAGCGGATCAGCCCGCCGAGCAGTCGGAAGCGAAACCGGCCGCTCCCGCCAGCCCGGCACCCGCGGAGGAAGCCAAGCCGGCGCCGGTGGCCCGGGCAGCCTTTGAAGTGAACTATCCACTCGGCGACTTCGGCCGTTCCGCTCCTCCGGAACAGCCCGCCTGGCTGCTCTTCCGCCAAGCGACCGTCTGGACTTGCGGCGACGCGGGAGTGCTCGCGCAGGCCGACGTGCTGGTGCATCGCGGCATCATCCAGCGGGTCGCCCCCGCGATCGACGAACGGCCCGAAGGGGTCGTGGTGATCGAAGCCAAGGGCCTGCACCTGACGCCGGGCATCATCGACTGCCATTCGCACATGGCGACCGATGGCGGCATCAACGAGGGAACGCAGGCGATCACGGCGGAAGTGCGGATCGGCGACTTCATCGACGCCACCGACATCTCGATCTACCGGCAGTTGGCCGGCGGTGTGACGGCCGCGAACATCCTGCATGGCTCGGCCAATCCGATTGGTGGGCAGAGCCAGGTGGTCAAGCTGCGCTGGGGTGCGCTGCCGGAGGAGATGAAGTTCCAGGAGGCTCCGGGCGGCATCAAGTTCGCGCTCGGCGAGAACGTCAAGCAGAGCAACTGGGGGGAGCGTTTCCAGTCGCGTTATCCCCAGTCGCGGATGGGTGTGGAGCAGCTGGTGCGCGACGCCATGCTGGCCGCGCGCCAGTATCGCGATCGACAGCGGGCCTGGGAACGCCAGCGCGACGGCCTGCCGCCGCGACGTGACCTGGAACTCGACGCGTTGGTCGAGGTGCTGGAATCGCAGCGTTGGATCCATTGCCACAGCTACCGGCAGGATGAGATCCTGGCCCTGCTGCGCACGATGGAGGCGGTGGGTGTGCAGATCGGGACGCTGCAGCATATCCTCGAGGGCTACAAGGTCGCCGATGCCATCCAGAAGCATGGCGCGATGGCATCCAGTTTCGCCGACTGGTGGGCGTACAAGGTTGAAGTGTACGACGCCATCCCGTTCAACGGCGCGATGATGCGCGACCAGGGGGTGGTCGTCTCGTTCAACTCCGACGATCCCGAACTGGCTCGGCACTTGAACCAGGAGGCGGGCAAGGCCGTCAAGTATGGCGGCGTGCCGCCCGAGGAGGCGCTGCGGTTCGTGACGTTGAATCCCGCGAAGCAGCTGCGCGTCGATCGCTGGGTCGGGTCCGTTGAACCGGGCAAGCACGCGGACTTGGTGCTGTGGAGTGACCGGCCCTTGTCACCGTACGCTCGGTGCGAACAGACGTGGGTGGACGGCCGCAAGTACTTCGACTACGCCAGCGACCGCGAGGAACGCTCCAGGTGGAACGCGATGCGCGAGACGCTCTTGCAGAAGTCCCTGGGCTTGGGCCAACCGATGCAGGAGGCGGCGACGAAGCCGCAGGAGGAACGCGATCGCTGGCCGCGCGTCGACCTCTTCTGTCCGCTCCAGGCCGGTCGCGCCGATCGTTGATCGCACGCGGGTCGATCGAACTTCCGAGGGCCAGCACCCGAACCCCCGACCGCCGACGCGGTTTTTTCGCCGAGGAGATGAGCCATGGTTGACCGAACGCTGCCGAGAACCGCCGCGATGCGCGGGCGGGCCAGCTCCCGGGCCTGGCTGCTGCTGCTGCTGCTGCTGCCGGCGCTGCTGGCCTTGTCGGCGGGAGTGCGGGACGCCCGCGCGCAGGTGCCCGGTCCGGAAACTCGCGGACCGGTGGCGATCGTGGGAGCGACGCTGCATCCGGTGTCGGGACCCGCCATCGAAAACGGTACGCTCGTCTTCGAGCAGGGGCGCATCGTCGCCCTGGGAACGACCGTCGAAACGCCCACGGGCGCGCAGCGCATCGACGGCCGCGGCAAGCATGTCTATCCGGGGTTCCTCCAAGTGGGCGGACAGCTGGGGCTCGTCGAAATCAACTCCGTCCGCGCCACGCAGGATGCGGTGGAGACGGGCGAATTCAATCCCAACGTCCGCGCGCAGGTGGCCGTGAATCCCGACAGCGAACTGATCCCCGTGACCCGCGCCAACGGCGTGCTGCTGGCACTCACCATGCCCTCCGGTGGCATCGTCTCGGGCACCTCCGCCGTGTTGCAGCTGGATGGCTGGACCTGGGAACAGATGACGCTCAAGGCGCCGGCCGCGCTGCATGTCCAGTGGCCGCCCGGCGGCGTGGAACGACTCGAACAGATGCTGGACGAGGCCCGGCGTTACCAGCAGGGACGGGAGGCGGGGGTCTTGGAGGAAGGGGCCGACCTTCGCTGGGAGGCGATGCTGCCGGTGCTGCGCGGCGAACTGCCGATCGTGGTCGCCACGGACAGCCGCGCCCAGATCCAGTCGGCCGTCGCCTTCGCCGATCGTCATCGACTGCGGCTGGTGATCTTCGGCGGCTACGATGCCGTGGAGTGTGCCGGTCTGCTGCGCGACCGTGACATTCCCGTGGTGGTGCCCGCCGTGTTCCGACTGCCGCGCCGACGTTCCGATCCCTTCGACGCGTCTTACACCCTGCCCGATCGACTGCGGCAGGCGGGTGTGCGTTACTGCATCGCGGGCGGCGACCGCTTTGATGCGTCCAACCTTCGCAACCTGCCCTACCACGCCGCGACCGCCGTCGCCTACGGCTTGCCCCGTGACGAAGCGATCCGCGCCATCACGCTCTATCCCGCGCAGATCCTGGGCATCGCCGAGCGCGTCGGATCGCTGGAACCCGGCAAGGACGCCACGCTGCTCGTCGTCGATGGCGATCCGCTCGAACCCGACTCCCGCATCACGGCCGCCTTCATCCAAGGACGACGCGTCGATCTCGACAATCGGCACACGCGACTCTGGCGAAAGTACCAGGAGAAGTACCGCCAGTCCGCGGAAAAAGATTCTCCCACGCCCTGATACGATCCGTCCCACGGACGGACGTGGGATCCAGGCGACAGCCGCGGTCGACCCTGTCCGACACCGCTCACCTCGCCTCTCGGCATCGCCCGGGGCACGCTGCTTGGACACCTCGCTGCCGTGCGGCCTCGTTGCGTTTTGGCATCACGCCCCCGACCCGCGAGCACCCGATCGTAGACATGCGGGTAACGCTCGGAAGCCAACGATCACGCGTAATCG
>CAZUJM010000126.1:15484-16105 GCA_964620405.1 uncultured Pirellulaceae bacterium
TGTGCTAGGCTTCTCGAAGGCGGCGGGGGCACCTCTTGGGTCGATCGACAACGCCGGTCGTGCTCATGGCTCTTCCAGCCGCCCAACTTTTCGACGCCCACCACAGGACACACAGCCATGACGACGCGTTGCCAACGACTCTTCACGCTCGGCATTCTGCTGGGACTCGCTGCACCGGTGCTCGCAACCGTTGGAGTGGATTACGTCGGCGATCCCGACTCGGAGCAGGGCAGCGACTACAACTTCTCCGTGGCAACCACGGAAGGCGGCTTGGACGAGGAAGAGACGCGAGGAAGCGATTGGCCCGCGCTGATGGCCGGGCTGATCGAGATCGCGCCGCCGGAGTTCGAGATGGCGGAGGCCGCGGAGTTCGGCGGCACCGCACCTTGGATGGCCTCCAACGAACTGCCCAACGGTCCGAGCCCCGGAGGCGAATACGACGCCAGTTTCCTGTCCTTCGACGGCCTCCGTCAACTCGGAAGCCTGCAGTCGTTGGCCTCCGGCGATTCAATCGACTCAAGCTCGAAGAACACCGACACAACGAACACCGACACAACGAACACGGGCACAACGAACACGGGCACAACGAACACGGGCACAACGAACACGGGCACAACGAAC
>CAZUJM010000127.1:0-10237 GCA_964620405.1 uncultured Pirellulaceae bacterium
TAGTCGGCACTCTCCGAGTGCCGATCGTCTTAGGCGTTCGCAGTTCCCGACGAGCGGCAGCGAGGCTTCTCTTCCGGCACACGGCGTGTGCCGGCTACGTTCGGACCTTGCGGCGTAACTTGGCCGCGAGAGCCAAGAGTCCAAGGCCGAGTGACACGAGGCTGGCGGGTTCGGGTACCGCTGCCACTGCGGCACGCGGGCCTTTCTCGAAGCCGCCTTCCTGGAAGGCGAAGACGAGGTCTCCGGTGTCGAAGTTGGCGTCCAGATTCCAGTCGCCGTCCGCCCAACCGGAATTGCCCGCGATGCCGTCTTCGTATTCGCCGATCGAGAAGACGGCGACGAAGTCTCCGGAGTCAAACACCTTGTCCAGGTTCGAATCGCCCGCCCAGGTCTTGAGGATGACGTTGACAAGGTACATCGAGTCGTCGTTGTTGACCTGGGCATTCTTGTCCAGATCATACTTGATGTCGGTGGATGCGGCGCGGACGGCGGTTCCGATCAGGTCGATATCCGTAGCGTCGATGACGCCGTTGTTGTCAAAGTCACCGGCGATGCCCACCGTGGGCATGGGGTCGATGGCGACGTCGGGCTCGACTGCCTTGCGGACAATGCGGACATAGTCCCACTCGGTCGCCGCGACCGCTCCGTCCGCCGCGCTTCCGCCATCGGATGCACCGATATACAAGTTGCTGTCATCGCTGGACGGGCGGTTGGACGCGTCGGTCTGAGCCACCAAGTTGCCGTCCACATAGAAGCTCGCGATGTCCGACTCGATGTCATTGATCATGCGTCCGACATACCACTGGTCGGCTTCAAAAGCCCAGTCTCCCAGGGAATCCTGTTCATCGGCCGCCTTGGATTCGAAACGGACAGTCGACTGGCCGTTTCCTTCGCTACCGAGGAACACCTTCGCGCGACTGCTCTCGTCGGAATTCTGCACGAGGGCTACCGGGAACTGGCGGCGTTCGAGATTGGGAATGTCGAGGCCCAGCATGCGGAACCGAAATTCGGCCGTCCAGGAACCGAAGTAGCCTTCCAGCGGTTGCTTGGGTGGGCCCGAGAAGCCCACGTTGACGACATTGAACCAGGTGCCGGGTGTCTTGCCGTCCGTTCCGAGTTGAACCTGCGTGGCCCAAGGGCCCTCGCCGGGTTCCGTGACCCAGTCGCTAGGCAACGTGTTCATCTCCTCGCTCCAGTCCGCTGGCAGGGCCCAAACTTGCGAAGTGGCGGCGAGCATCGCCAGGCATACCAATGCCGTCTTTCTCATGGTCGTTCCTCTCTGTTGTGCGAAGGCCAAGAGGGTAGGTGGAAGCGTCCCCTCGTGTGGGTGCTTATGGTAAGGCAGGACGGGTGGTGTTGCCACCATAAACCAGCCAATTCGCGGAGAGTCGTAGCGATTAGCTCGGCGACCGCTGGGGCACGTTTAGAAACGCGAATGGCGACGACCGGGAATCCTCGGCGAAAGCGGGAGCGACGAGGATGGTCCCGTGGCGGCGTTGCGGGCTTCCTTCCTCAGTCCCGAACCCGCGTCCCCTCGGCAATGGGCTGCGCGATCAGTTCGCGGCGATGAAGTTGCGTTCGGGGCCGAAGAGGCGGCCGCGTTTGCGCACCAGGAGGGCGGCCAGGTTCCCGTCGGGCAAAAAGGCAGCCACGGTTTCTGCGTCGCGGTCCTCATGGGAGCGGTTCGCGGCGAGGAGTTCATCGGGAACTTCGATGAACTGGCCGAGGGCGATGCGTCGGGTGGTTTCGTCGTCGAGGACCAGGCGGGGAAGGCCGCGGACGGCTTCGCCTGCGGGCAGCACATGCTGCGCCGGATCACCCGCCAGCAGCGTTTCCAGGCTCACCGCGTGCTCGAGTGTCAGGTGTCCGATGGCCGTCCGCGTGAGTTGGGACATGACGGCGGAGGTGCCGACGGCGATCGCCAGGTCGCGGCCCAAGGAGCGGACGTAGGTGCCGCTGCTGCAGCGGATGTGCAGTTCCAGCGTCGGGTAATCGTAGGCGACGACATCGAGTTCGTGAATGGTGATGCCGCGCGGCGCGAGTTCGACCGTCGCGCCGGATCGCGCCAAGTCGTAGGCGCGTCGGCCTTGGACTTTGAGTGCCGAGTAGGCGGGAGGCCGCTGCTGGATCACGCCGGTAAGATCCCGGGCGGCCTGCTCAAGTTCCTCGCGCGTGGGACGGCGAGGCGACGTTTCCTCGAGGACCGTGCCCTCGATGTCCTCGGTATCGCTGGAACGCCCCAGCAGAAAAGTGCCGCGGTAAGTCTTGGGCCATTCCTGCACGAACGACGTGAGCCGCGTGGCATGACCTACGGTCACGACGAGCACTCCGCTGGCAAGCGGATCGAGAGTTCCGGCGTGGCCGACCTTGGTGGGACGCAGTCGGCGCGCGAGCGGGTCGATCGCTTGCCGCGAACTGATGCCGGAGGGCTTGTGCAGGTTGATGAGGCCGAACGTCATGGTAGGGGTGGGCAGCCGAGCGTCAGGGGAAGTGAGAAAGAGGCCTAAGGAGCGGTGGTCGGCTGGTTCTTCCGTTGCGCCTCGATTCGGGCGCGGACTTCGGCAGCGCCGGGGTCGGCGGGGCGGATCCGTTCCAGTTGGTCGAGCGCGGCGAGTGCCTCATCCCAGCGCCGGTTGTTTTCCAGCAGCAGGGCCAGCATCAGGTGGAAGTCCGGGTTGTTGGGTTCCAGTCTGCAGGCCTGTTGCAGGACGGGCACGGCTTCGGCGACGCGGCCATTCAGGTAGAGCGACAGGGCGTAGCGATACTGCGTGGCCGCATGACGCGGCGCGAGGCGTGCGTCGCGCGCGAGCAGATCGAGTTCCTCGGCGCGAAGGCGTGCTACTTGCGTCGCGTCGCCCTGGCGTTCGAGCAGGGCAGCCAGGTTGCTGCGCGGTCCGGTGACTCGTGGCTGCACGGCGATCGCCGCACGGTACGAAGCTTCCGCCGCCGCCGCCATCCCCTGACGTTCCGCCAGCACGCCCAGCATCATCAAGGCGCCCGCCTGGTCACTCTGCGTCTCCAATCCTTGACGCATCTCCTCCAAGCCGCGATGCCGCGCTTTCTGCTGTTCGAGCGACAGTTCCGCCGCCGGGACGCTCGCCAGCATCCGCGCGGCTTCCGTGCGCACCAACCGCACCGGATCGCCCAATCGCGGCACGATCGTCGTCCGCCAGTCCTGCGGAGCTTGCGCTTCCAGGGCTCGCAGCGCCGTCGCGCGCAGCAGCGGGTCTGCGTCGCGGACCACGTCGCTGGCCAGACGCGATGCGTCCGCCGGGGCCAGTTGGGAGAGGCGTTCCAGTCCCGAGGCCCGCACGATGCCGGGCAGTTCGCGATCCTCTACCATCGCCGTCAACCCCGCTACGGCCGCCGGGTCGCCGCGCCAACCGGCAGCCAGCGCGAGCGGCCAGGTCGCACGCTCGCGCGGGCCGTACCAGCGCGCGAACCAGTCGGCCGACCAGGCGTCGACGCGTGCCAGTTCGCGACCGACGGCGTCCTGGCCGTTCTGCCGCGCGGACAGCCAGTCGGCGTAGTGCGGCATCTTCGCCGCCGTATCCGTGTCCACCAGTCGCTCGCCCGGCACCTGTTCCGTGCCCAGATGGCAACCCGTGCAGACGTTCGGTGTCTGGATGGTCACCGACAAGTCGGGACGCGGCACGCGCAGCCCATGGTCGCGACGCAGGTCGACGTCCATGAACGGCGTCTCGGGCATGTGGCAGGCCACGCATTGGCTGCCCGCCGAACCCGCCGCGTGGTGATGATGTTCGGGCGTGTCGTACTTGCTGGGCGAATGCTGGTGGCACGACGTGCACAGCCGGTTGTCTTCGAAGTAGACACGCGTCGAATGGGGATCGTGGCAGTCGCTGCAGCGGATTCCCTTGTGGTACATCTTGCTCTGGCGGAACGAGCCGAATTCGTAGACTTCGTCGCGAATCTGCCCATCGGCGTAGTACGTTTCGGGCCGCAGCAGTTCAAGGTCGTGGCGATCAAAATAGGTCTCGTCGCCGGCTTCACCCGGATGGATGACGGAGCGACGCGAATGGCACGGCGCGCAGCTCTCCACCTCCTCTCGCGCCTCGTGACGCTTCATGGTTACCAGGCCATATCCCCGTTCACGATCCCAGAAGGGCGACCGCGCGGAGGCCAGTTGCACATGCAGGCTGCCGGGGCCGTGGCAGGTCTCGCAGCTGACGTCGATCTCCGAGAAGGTCGTGTGGTACGTCCTGGTCGCGAGGTCGAAGTTCTTGTGCACATTCGTGGAATGACAGTCGGCGCACATGTGGTTCCAGTTCTGTGCCGCGCCCGTCCAGTGCAGGGGATCGTCGGCCGCCAGTTTTTCGCCCCGCGCGTCGGGCGGGTCCAGGTGGAACCACCGCTTCCGCTCGGTATCCCAGGACCAGCGCAGGACCTGGAGCCGCCCCAGCGATTGCGAAACCACGTCCCGCGAGACGCTGGACGTCGGAAGCGTCGTGGTACCCGTTTCCTTGCTCTTCGACGCGGAAACGCTGCCGCCTGCCCCGCCTGCATCTCCACCGGACTTGATCTCCACCAGATACTGCTGCAGCGGCTTCACGCCAAACACGAAGCGAATCGGATAGTCGTGTTCCTGTCCATCAGGCCCTTCGGTGCGGACCCAGAACTGGTCGCCGCGTCGCGAGAAGTGGGCCTTGGCTCCGTGGTGTTCGAGTGACACGTCCTGGAAGTCGCCCAGCACGGTCGTGGTCGTTGCATGATCCATCGCCCGATCATGGTCTGATCCGGTCCACTTCTGAGTCTCGGACTGATGGCAGGTCAGGCAGCGGTCGCGCCCGACATACTGCGCGGTGACCTCGGCGGGAACGATTGACCACCAGTCCCAGGCCAGCCAGCCGACGAACGCTGCCAGCAGCAGCACCGCGAAGGGGGCGATTCGCCAGAGACGCTCCGCGCGATCGCCGGACCGCGGCGCGCCCGGCGGCAAAGCCTTGGAGTGGTCGGCGGAGGGACGACCGGCGGCGGCGCCGCGACGCGGAGGACGTGGGTCAGGGGAGTCGGCCATCGAGGAAGTCCGTCCAGATCCGGCAGGCGGGTAGCAGGGAAAGATTCACAAAGATCACTCGACCGTGAACTCGCGCCGCGCCAGTGCGGCCAGGAAGGCTCGGTTCGTTGGCAGCAGGTCGGGCTGTGCCAACAGTTTGTCAGCAGTCCACCAGTGGATCGACTCCACCTCCGACGGATTCGCCCGCAACTCGCACCCTTCCTCCAACTCGGCACGCCACCATGCCAGTTGCAGGCCGCTGGGCGATTCGCTTCGCCACAGCAGGCCAACCGCACGAGCTTGGGCCGACAGTTCCTCCTCCAGTTCGCGCAACAACGCCTCCGACTCCGTTTCGCCCGGCTCGATCCCGCCGCCCGGAAAACAGACGGCCAGTGGCGACCGCACCAGTCGCGATCGACGAATTACCAGGAATCGGTCAGCCTGGGTGATCACCGCGACCACGCCCGAGCGACTGCGACGCCAGTAGGTAGGACTTTGGTTCATCAAGGGCTCAAAGGCGATAGAGGACGGTTTTTGTGGGCCATGCGAGGAGATCGGGTCTGGACTGACGACGGCGACGCAAGGCTGGCTGGCGGTAGCTGCCGGGAGTCCAGTTCCGGACCAGCGATACGGTCGGATACCGGCACGGCGGGAGCGTTCCCCCGTTTCGGTGGCGGAAGCCCGCGGTCGGGCCGAGCACAAGAACCGAGCCGGCGGCACCCAAGGACGCGAGGCAACGCGAGTCGAGCCGCAGGATCCTGCCGGGGCTTTCACCTTGCTGCCGCAGGCGTCGTCTCCGGTGCCACTCGTGAACTCGCCACCGCGGTCGCACGGAAGCCTGATGCCCATTTGTAGCAGGCAGGATCGTTTTCGTTAGTCAGCGCGTCCCGTCGACCCCGCTTGATCCCCGGGCGGTACGTCCCGATCGCACCGATCCTCATGGTGGATCCCGATTCGGTCGAGTGTGGCGGACAGCGGCCTGGGGCGTCAAGTCCCGCAAAAAGAGGAGGAGACCGAGTGGCCAGTTTCGCGGGGCCCATCGGCCGCACGCTTGGGGCTTGCCAGCCGCAGGCCTCCCCCGGTCGGACGCGGAGCACGCGTCCGCCGACCAAACCGGCAGGCGGGCCCTCTCGGGGGCAATGCCCGCATGTTGCCCACGCAGGGTGCCAGCAAAGGTCCTTTTCCCGGCTGCGTTTCCCCGGGGGCGTCTCGGGGGCGGCTTTCTTGAGCAGTGGTGGCCGTGTTAATATGTCGCGTCACCGAAGGACCGTATAATTCGGACGGCACCGATCGGGCGGCCGTTGGTCTGGCAAGCTGGACCGGGCGGAGAAGCACGGGGAACGTCCGGGGACAAGCGATCTGACTACCAAAACACGGCCTGAAGGGGCCACTGCACGGCTTGATAAGGCATCTTCGGAGGGGGAGTTCTTGTCCCTCCTGCCCAGTTTTCGTGACTTGCTGATCCCGGTTTTTGGCTAAGCGGCGGTTTACATTTTGGCACGGGCGGCAACCATGCCGTATCTGACCAATCGTTTCGACGGACCAGAGAGACTCATTTCATGGCCAGCGATTCCCAGGACAATGAGAAAAAGTCCGCGGAAAAGAAGACGGTACTCAAGCCTGTCGGGCCCAATCTGTGGGTCCTGATCGCCCTCTCCATTGCCATCGCGGGCATGCTTCTGACCAGCCAGGCCACGCTGCCCAGTCCGATCAGCTACGCGTTCTTCAAGCAGGAACTTGCCAAGGGCAACGTGGAGTTCGTGGAATTCGAGGGCCGGGATGGCCTGGGGCGTTTCAAGGAACCGCCGATCGCCCCTCCTGAGATCAACGACAAGGGCGAGATGGAGCAGCCGCGCCGGGATGGCAAGCCCCAGGTGCTTGAGAAGCAGTTCTACGTGACCATCCCCGAGTGGATGGGGGACCAGGAACGCAACAAACTCGATACGTTGCTGGACCAGCACACGAAGTGGGGGTACCGCCGGCCGAGCGACCGTTCGACCCTGTTCATGACCTTCCTCAGCCTTGTGCTGCCGATTCTGTTGTTCCTGTTCCTGTGGTCGATGTTCCGAAGGACACGCGACCAGTTGATGGGCGGCGGGTTCCTGTCGGGGTTCAGCAAGAGTCCGGCGAAGCGGTACGAGTCGAGCGACCAGAAAATCACCTTCAAGGATGTGGCCGGCTTGGAAGGCGTGAAGGCCGATCTGCAGGAGATTGTGGATTTCCTCAAGGACCCGGCCCGCTTCCAGCGTCTGGGCGGGCGCGTGCCGAAGGGCGTGCTGCTCAACGGGCCGCCGGGTACCGGCAAGACGCTGCTGGCGCGGGCGGTTGCGGGCGAGGCCAACGTGCCGTTCTTCACGGTCAGCGGTTCGGAGTTCATCCAGATGTTCGTGGGCGTCGGCGCCAGTCGCGTCCGCGACCTGTTCCAGAAGGCGAAGGAGACGTCGCCGGCCATCATCTTCATTGACGAGATCGACGCGGTCGGCCGACAGCGAGGCGCGGGGCTGGGTGGCGGACACGACGAACGTGAGCAGACGCTGAACCAGATCCTCAGCGAGATGGATGGCTTCACGCCCACCGACTCGGTGATCGTCATGGCCGCGACGAACCGACCGGATGTGCTCGACCCGGCGTTGCTGCGACCCGGCCGTTTCGACCGCCACATCACGGTCGACCGCCCGACGCTCAAGGGTCGCATCGAAATGTTCAAGGTGCACGTCCGCGACGTGCCGCTCGCGGACGATGTGGATCTCACGCGTCTGGCCGAGGGATCGGTCGGCTTGACCGGCGCCGACATTCGCAACCTGGTGAATGAAGCCGCCCTCTGGGCGACTCGCAACAACAAAAACAAAGTGTCGATGGACGACTTCGAGTACGCCCGCGACAAGATCCTGATGGGGCCGAAACGCGAGGAAGTGCTGCTGGGCGAGGAGAAGGAGAAGACCGCCTACCATGAGGCCGGGCACGCCCTGCTTGCCTGGCTCACCAAGGGCAACGACCGCGTGCACAAGGTGACGGTGATTCCCCGCGGCCGCGCGCTGGGCGTGACCCAGACGCTGCCGGAAGAGGATCGCATGAACGTCGCCGAACGCGAGCTGCAGGACCGCTTGGCGTTCCTGCTGGGAGGTCGCGCGGCCGAAAAGCTGGTCTACGACGAATTCAGCGCGGGCGCGGAGAACGATTTGGAACGCGCCACCGGATTGGCTCGCCGCATGGTCACCAAGTGGGGCATGAGCGAACGCCTGGGACCGGTCAGCTACAAACTCAGCGACGAAGACCCGTTCCTCGGCCGCGAGATGCACCAGCAGCGACACTTCAGCGAACACACGCTACAGATCATCGACGATGAGGTGGCTCGTATCCTGCACGATGCCGCCGATAAAGCCTTGACGATCCTCACCGAACATCGTGACAAGCTCGATTCGCTGGCCCATTCGCTGGTGAAGCGCGAGGAGTTGGGCGAGCGGGAGATCATCGACCTAATCGGTCCGTCGGTGCATCATGGGGAAGAAAGGCGTGAGCTGGCAACGGCCGGAGAAGCGGCGAACTGATCGCGTCTCCGGGGAGTTCTGATGTCTGAAAAGAAACGCAAGATCCGCGCTGATTTCCGCAAGAACCGCCAGCAGCGCGTGCGGCAGACCGATCTGACCAAGGACTTCCAGGACCACGGCTTCCAACAGGACGAATCGGTCCGCAGCGAACGCGTCAGTGGCAAAGGCTCGCTCAGCCGCAGGCGGACGCTGGTGGTTGCCGACGATGGCTCGGGCGACTCGCCCGACTCGTGGAACCTCGCCGGCGTCGATCTCGACAAGTGCTTGGCCGGCACGGTCCTCAGCGTGGGAGGCCTGCAGAGTCCGGTGCAGGCCGAGGATGGCACCGTCTATCTCTGCGCGACGCGTCGCCTGCTCAAGACGCTCAGCACCGACCAACGGCATGTGCTGGCCGCCGGTGATCGCGTCTGGTTCCGGCCAGCCGACAGTCGCGAAGGGATCATCGAACGGATCGAGCCGCGGCACGGCATGCTGTGCCGGACCAGCAAGGGCCGCCAGCATGTGCTGGTCGCGAACGTCGACCAGTTGTTCATTGTTGGCAGCGCGGCGGAGCCTGGATTGAAACCGAACCTGATCGATCGGCTGCTGGTGTCGGCCGAGAAGTCGGCGATCCGTCCGGTGGTCTGCATCAACAAGGTCGACCTCGTGGACATTGCGGACTTGCAGCCGCTGGCGGGTGTCTACGGCCAGATGGGATACCGAGTGCTGTTCGTTTCCGCCCGCGAGGGGCTCGGCATCGAGCGTCTGCGGGCGCTCGTCAAGGGACGCCGAAGCGTCGTGGTGGGGCAGAGTGGCGTGGGCAAGTCCTCGCTGCTGAACGCCATCGAGCCGGGCTTGGGTCTGAAGGTTTCGCGGGTGAGCGCCGAGAACCAGAAGGGCCGCCATACGACGACGGCCGCCAAACTGATTCCGCTGGCCGATGGCGGCTATCTGGTGGATACGCCCGGCATCCGTCAGTTTGAACTGTGGGATGTGATTCCCGCGGAGTTGGCCGGTTTCTTTCGCGACCTGCGGCCCTATGTGTCGCAGTGCCGTTTTCCCAACTGTACGCACCAGCACGAAGTCGAATGCGCCGTGAAAAACGCCGTGGCCGACGGCCGTCTCGACGCGCGGCGTTACGAGAGCTTCTGCCAGATGTTTTCAGGCGAAGTCGCCTGGAAGCGGACGTTGGAGCTGGAATAGCAGGGACGCGCGGTCGCACAGTGTAGTCGGCACACGGCGTGTGTCGGCTACGACCCGAACCCGCGTTGCACTTTCGTGCGGGGGTTCCCCTTCACACCTCACGGCATAGGCCGTGAGCGACGTCATCTCAGCCTTCCGCCTTGGGCGTGTTGGCCAGCAGCATCTGGCGCAGGGCGAAGGCCACGGGAGCGGCTACGACGGAGAACAGCGCGCCCATCTTCGCCGCGCCCTGCATGGCGCCGTCGGTGAACGCCTGTCCCGACACGAAGAGGGCCACGGTCAGGCCCATGCCGGCGACGGCCGAGGCGACGATCAGGTGTCGGGTGGTCATGCCGGTGGGCAGCGGGAACCCCAGTTTGTCCCCGACGAACGAGAAGGTCGTGATGCCCAGGATTTTGCCGCCGACCAACGCGGCGAGCACGATCCAGGTCAGGTTGGTGATGCCCGCCAGCGGAACGCCCGCGTTGGCGAAGGCGAAGAAGAACAGTCCGAA
>CAZUJM010000127.1:10247-15985 GCA_964620405.1 uncultured Pirellulaceae bacterium
GACGAAGGCCTTCACGTCGTGTTCGAACTGTTCCAGGGTTGAAAGATGCGTCTCGTCCTGGCGATCCTCGAACATGCCCAGGTCGCGTCGCGGTCCAGGCAGGAACGGGACGATGAACACGAGCGCCAGGGCCGGGTGCAGGTGGGCGTTAAACAGTCCCCACCACGCGAACGCGCCGCCCAAGGCGATGTAGGGAATCCAGCTGCGAACCTTCGCGGCGCGGAGTGCAAACGCGATGGCCATGCCCGGCAGGATCCACAGGGCTTGCGCCCACTGCGTGGGATGGTTCGCGTCAGGATAGGCGAACGCGATGATGCCGAGCCCGATGCCGTCGTCGGCGACGGCCAGCAGCAGCAGGAAGCTCACCGCCGGATGCGTCTTGCCAAAGATGAACCGCGCGGCCAGCCAAGCCAGCGCAATGTCGGTCGCGGTCGGGATGCCCCAGCCGCGCTGCCATGCCGGCTGCCCCATGATCTTGTTAAAGAGCAGATAGAGGCAGGCCGGGCCGAGCACTCCACCCAGCGTTCCGAGCAGCGGGTTGATGGCCTTGCGAGGCGGATTCAGCGAGCCGCCCGGCAGGCAGGCCTCGGTGATCTCCTTGGCCGCCACGCCGAAGAACAGCACCATGAACAGGTCGTTGACTAGGAAATGGAGCGTCGTGTAATGGTCCCAGGGACTGGCATGCAGTTCGGCGCCCGAAGTCGCCTCCACTGCGCCATGCCCTCCGCCGAGCAGGGCTGAGAGCGGAGCATGTACCAGATGCTCGTACGTCCCGTAGTTGATGTTCGCCAGCACCATGGCCACGACCACGCCGGCCAACAAAGGCACCGAGAACTCACGCAGACGCTCCACCGTACGAGGGCGTTTCTTGTGATGATGGCTCATCGCAATTCCATTCTTTCCTGAGTGTTCCGGTACGCCTCTTGCCAGAGATTAAAGAATGGTAACCCAGCCCGACAACCCCACCTGAGCCGTTCGCTGGACGATCGCTACCGAAAATCTTCACGCGAAAGGGGTTTGAGGTAACGGTCCTCGATCCAGCCAAGCAGTGGTCCCAGGTCGGCGCGAGGGAACCGAAGCGGCGGCGATCCCGCGTCACCAGTCGACGTTTGACGTGATGCCAGCTCCTGCGGCGGGTCGTCGTCGGTGACCATCGCCAGGATCGACGGTTGTTCCGCAGACATTGGACGACTTTCCAGGCCCGCGCGCCAGACCTCGATCTTGTCCGCGTCGGTCATCGTATCGCCCTCCACGATCACCAGGTCGCAGGTACGCATGAACCGTTCAAAGTCGGCGTACCGATGCGACTCTGCCTCAACGGCTCCCGGGGCACCCGGCGACGAAGCGGGCTCCGCAGCGGGCGCGGGTTCCCAGAAAATGGCGTTCATGCGTGGAGAGAGAATGCCCACGACTTGCGAGCCGGCCAGGCGGTGGCGGTGGGAATCCTTGCCGGGCGTGTCCAGTTCGTGGTGGTGATGCGTATGCTTGATGGTGCCGATCCGCCAGCCCCGTCGCGTCAGTTCCGCGACCAGTTCGGCAACCAGCGTTGTCTTGCCGTGGTTCTTGCGCCCGAGGACGTGGAGTCGCCGCATGAGGTAGTCCGGGTGTTTGGGGACGATGCGCGAAAGAATCGCGGTTCGTTCGGGAAAGCGGTGGGGGGCAGCCGAGCCGGAGAAGGACCGAGCGACACGGCGCGTGAAGCCACTGCGTCCGCGTGAAGTCCCCTGTGGCTTGCATCGTAGACCCCGCCGGTCGAGCACGCCAGGGCAGGGGCGTGGACGATGGAAGAGGTCCCGTCGCCGCAGATGTTTCCGATGGTTGGCGAATCGCCGCGTTCTGTCTGCCTTGCCAGTCGCTTCTCGATCGTCGACAATGGCGGACCAGGGGAACGAAGGCCGCGCGTCCCAGGTTCCGCCCGCCGACGTTTCCTTCCCGCCTGCCGTATTCCGAAGCCGAATCCCGCCCGCTGCCGGAACCCCACCGCCTGCTCTTAAGGAGGACGACCGTGCGCACGTGTGTCCTGCCGTTGCGAGCTCTCCGCGCCGCACGCGGCACCCACCGCACCAGCCCGCCGCGCATCGCGCTGGTGCAGCTGTTCGCGACGCTGCTCCTGCTGCTGGACGCGACCTGGGGCGCTGGTGCCGAGCCGGGCGCGACTACCTTGCCCGCTACGGATCCGCCCGCGTCCGAGTTGACCTTTGAGCGTCACATCTGGCCGATCCTCAAGGCTCACTGCCTCGACTGCCATGGAGCGTTGGCCGACGACGTGAAGGGGCAGCTGGACTTGCGACAGAAGCGACGGATGGAGGCGGGTGGCGAGAGTGGTCCGGCGCTGGTGCCCGGCGATGCGGAAAGCAGCCTCCTGTGGCAGCGAGTGCGAGACGGCGAGATGCCACCGGGCGACCATCGCATGCCCGACGACCAGCAGCAACGGCTGCGCGCGTGGATCGACGCGGGAGCGCGCACAGCGCGGCCGGAACCGGAGCAGATACCGCCTGGCCTGGGCATCCTCGACGAGGAGCGTTCGTTCTGGGCGTTCCAACCGGTGCGGCCCGTGGCTGCTCCGCGACGCGATCCCGCGCAGCGCGCACGCACGCCCATCGACAGCCTGCTGCTAGGCCCACTGCTTGAGGCTGGCCTCGGATTCGCCCCCGACGCGGAACCGGCGGTGCTGGTGCGTCGACTGTACCTGGACCTGCTGGGGGTTCCCCCGACGCCGGAGGAGGTTCGGGCGTTGGAGCAGGACGCGCGGCCGGACGCCTACGAACGCCTGGTGGATCGCGTGGGGCCGCCACTGGCTGGACCTCGCGGGGTATGCCGAGTCGGAAGGCGTGACGACGGCCGACGACGACCGGCCTTTCGCCTGGCGCTACCGCGACTACGTCATCCGTTCATGGAACGCCGACAAGCCGCACGACCAGTTTCTCGCGGAGCAGCTCGCGGGTGACGAAATGGTGTCACAGCCGTACCGCGATCTCGACGCGGACGCGATCGAGAAGCTGGAAGCGACCGGGTTCCTGAGAATGGCCCCCGATGGAACGGGCAGCGGTGCGGGCGGCGAGGAAGGACGCAACCAGACGATCGCCGATACGGTCAAGATGCTGTCCACATCGCTGCTGGGCCTCACCGTCGGATGCGCGCAGTGCCACGACCATCGCTACGATCCGATCTCCCAGGTCGACTACTATCGCCTGCGAGCCGTGCTGGAACCGGCGCTCGACGCGAAGAACTGGCGGACGCCCGACCAACGCCTGGTTTCGCTGGCAACCGATGCCGACCGCGCGCTGGCTGCCTCGCTGGAAGCGGAAGTCGCCCAGGTGGCCGAGCAGCGGGCCGCGAAGCAGCGTGAATTCATCGACGCAGCCCTAACCGTGGAGCTCGCACGCTACCCGGAGCCGCTGCGGGCGGAACTGGAGAAGGCTTACCGCACGCCGGCCGACCAGCGGGACGAAGCCCAGCGGCAGCTACTGGCGCGAAACCCCAGCGTGAACATCGATGGCGGCAACCTGTATCAGTACAACGCGAAGGCGGCCGAAGAGTTGAAGGCGTTCGATACCCGCATGGCCGAACTTCGCGCGCGGAAGCCGGTGGAACCGTTCGTCCGCGCCCTGACGGAGATCCCGGGACAGGTTCCGGACACGTATCGCTTCCATCGTGGCGACTACCGCGAGCCGCGCGAGAAGGTCGCGCCGGGACCGCTCACCATCCTCGCCAGCGCGAGCGAATTGGAGCCCAATACGGCCACGACCGAAGTCGCGTTCGTTCCCGAAACGACCGCCAGCGGCACTTCCGGGCGGCGACTCGCACTGGCCCGCTGGTTGACGCGTCCCGACCATCCGCTCACCTCCCGCGTTCTCGCCAACCACGTCTGGATGCATCACTTCGGTCGAGGACTTGTCGATACGCCCGGCGACCTGGGACGGCTGGGCCAGCTACCCAGCCATCCGGAACTGCTCGACTGGCTCGCTCGCGAATTGGTGCATGGCGGATGGAGCCTCAAACGCGTGCAGCGGCTGATCGTGACTTCCACCGTCTATCGGCAGTCCTCCGAGGCCTCGCCATCGCAAAGGGCCGTCGATCCGGCGAATCGCTGGTATGGCAAGTGGCCCGTCCAGCGGCTGGATGCCGAAGTGGTCCGCGATCGCATGTTGGCCGTGGCCGGGCAGTTGTCGCTGCAGATGTTCGGGCCCTCCATCGCGGTCGCGCCCGACACGGCGGGGCAGGTGGTCGTGCAGGGAGACGATGGACGCCGCAGCATCTACCTGCGCGTGCAGCGCACCCAGCCCGTGACGCTGCTCTCGACCTTCGACGCGCCGCTGATGGTGACGAACTGCGATCGACGCACGAACGTGACTTCGCCCGACCAGGCCTTGTTGCTGATGAACGGCGACTTCGTCTTGCGCCAGGCTGGCCTGCTGGCCGATCGCGTGGCTCGGGAGGCTCCGCCAGCGGACGATCCCTGGGCCGCGAAAATCGACCGCGCGTGGTGGATCGTGTACGGCCGGGATCCGGCGCCGCAGGAAGTGGCTGCGGCGCGAGAACTGCTGGCGGCGGCGACGGCGGGCGCCGAGAACGCGAACGCGGAGCAGCAGGCGGCCGCCGCTCGCCAGGCGCTGGTCGATCTCTGCCAGGTGCTGCTGGGATCGAATGAGTTTCTGTATGTGGACTGACGCGTGCTTGATGAGGAGTGGACTCGATGCAGACCGACGACGTTAGGCGAAGCCACTGGTCGCGTCGCGACTTCCTGAGCGAGAATGCGCTCGGCATCGGCGCGGTCGCGCTGGCTTGGCTGCTGCGGCAGGAATCGGCGCAGGCGAAACCGGCGGGCATCACGCTGGGACCGGAACATCACGACATGCGTCCGCGCCCGCCTGTGGCGGCAGGCAAGGCGCGGGCCATGATCTCGCTGTTCATGCACGGCGGACCGGCCCACATGGATCTGCTCGACCCGAAGCCCGAACTGTCGCGTCGCGACGGGCAGGAGTATCCGGGCGACATTGAGTACAGTTTCATCAACCGGGCCAGCAAAAAACTGATGGGTAGCCCATGGCGTTTTCGTGCGCACGGCCAGAGCGGCACGCAGGTCTCGGAACTGCTGCCGCACCTCGGCAAGATCGTCGACGACGTGTGCGTCGTCCGCTCGATGCACACCGGGTTCAACGGACACGAAGTTTCGATCCGCTACTGGAACGCGGGCATACCGGCCGTGGTGGGCCGCCCGTCGCTGGGGTCGTGGATCACCTACGCGCTGGGTTCGGAGACGCAGGATCTGCCCGCCTACATGGTGCTGGTCGATCCCGATGGCCATCCGGTTGACGGAGTGCTCAACTGGTCCAGCGGCTGGATGCCGCCCCTGTTTCGAGGCACCGTGTTGCGGCCGGGCGAGCCGCGGATCCTGAACCTCGATCCGCCCGCGCACCTCCGCGGCGCCGCGCAGCAGCGGAACCTCGCGCTGCTGCGGCAGCTCAACCAGCGACACCTGGAACTGCACGCGGGCGAGGCCGAACTGGCCGCACGCATCGCCAGCTACGAACTGGCGGCCCGCATGCAGACGGCCGCGAAGGAAGCCCTGGATATATCGCAGGAGTCGCCGGCGACGCTGCGCCTGTATGGCATCGACCAGGACGCCACGCGCGAATACGGCACGCGCTGCCTGATCGCGCGCCGGCTCGTCGAACGCGGCGTGCGCTTGGTGCAACTGTTCCTCGGCGGCCAGCCTTGGGACAGCCATACCAATC
>CAZUJM010000128.1:0-15983 GCA_964620405.1 uncultured Pirellulaceae bacterium
GGCTGGTTTCCAACAGAGATTCGGGGCGTGGATAACCTTTCGGGCGAGAGGGTTCTCCGGGCTGCGCTGGACAAAAAGGGATCACGTCGCCAGCGTGCGGAGTCGCGCCACGGCGATCGCTTGGCGATGCGTCCCGTGAGCAGGCGATATTGCGCACGCGGACCGCCTAGAGCCGTAACGCCTCGCCAGGTTCCGTGCGTTCCGGCACATACGTCCGGAATCTGCCGCCGGACGCGGGATCCACGGAAGGCAAGACGGTGCGCGGATGGCCACAGAGACCGGTCGTGACGGTCGTGCCGTCGCGTTTGACGCTCCGCGACCGCGTGAATACCGTGGGGAGAGCGATCCTCAGAGGAACCGTCCGCAGTCACTCAACTGGAGCCTTGCCATGAGCCGTCCTGACCGCGTCCCCTCCGCGTCGTTCAAGAAGTTCCTTCGCGGTGCCGTGATGCTCTCGAGCCTCGTGGCGATGGCGACCCAAGCGGCTTCGGCCGCGCCCATCGCTTGGCCCGTCAACGGGCATTCGTATGAAGCGGTCATCGTGCCCGGCGGCATCACCTGGGAAGCTGCTCGCGACGCGGCGATCGACAAGGGCGGCTACTTGGCCACCCTGACGTCGGCCGAGGAGAACGCCTTCGTGCACGGTCTTGTCGCAAGCAATCCCTGGTACTGGGTCACGATCGGAACCGCTCCCAACCAAAACTCGTCCGGACCCTGGATCGGCCTCTACCAGCCGGCTGGTTCGGACGAGCCCGCGGGCGACTGGAGTTGGGTGACTGGCGAGTCGCTGGACTACACGAACTGGGTCGTCGACCGTCCCAACAATCTCGAAGGCATCGAAAACTACGGGCAGTTCTTCGGCTTGGGACTCTACAACCGTGCCGCGACGTGGAACGACCTGCCGAACGAGTCGACCGATCTCGTGTCCATCGTGGCCACGAATCCGGTGACCTACATCGTCGAATACAACGCCGTGCCCGAACCGACGGCACTGGTCTCCACGCTGCTCGCCGCGCTCGGCCTCCTTGCGACCCGTCGCCGGCTGGCTTGAGCCTGGAATGAATCGTTGCAGGACCCACGGGGCAGGCTTCTCTCCTGTCCCAGTCTCCCGCGAAGCGCACCATCTCGACGAAGTTCGCGGCTCGATCTGTCTTCGCGAACTGCAACGCCTTGATCCCGCTCCATGCGACGGCAAAAAAGACTGCTGTCGCTTCCCCCGCGCGTCCCTTCTTTCTTGTGGGCGGAAACACTCACCGCCCTTCGGACAACGCGTAGCCTTTCGCATGTTCATTCTTCTGGAAACATGCATGGCCCCCGTCATTCGTTCTAGCATCACCGCCCGCGCCGAATAGTCTGAATCGCAGTGGACTTGGTGAGCCACGCATCATGAACGATCACGTTTCGGGCTGTTCCGGGGGAGAGTCACTGCGATGGGTATTCTGAAGAAAGCGATGCGGCGCGCCTTCGCCGCCATGTGCCTGGGGGCTGCGTTGCTGGCGGGCGGCGATACGGCGCAGGCAAGCGTTCACTTCGACGTCTACTTCGACAACACGTTTGACGAAGTCGTGTCCGTCTACCACCTGATCGGCACGGGCACTTTCAGCTTTGACAACGACCTGCTCGATGGGAACCATCTTTACACGAGTCTCGTCAATCCCCAGATCTCCTTCACGGTGATGGGGGAGACGTTCACGCAGGCGGACATGTCGACGAGTGCGGCGCTGGAGGTGGTCCTCTACACGACACCGCGTGGGCGTGATTTCTACTTCTCGGCCCCGCTCGGAAGCGGCGCGTACGCGAGCGGATCGGTGGACTTCCTGAACAGCAACGGAGCGACGCTTTCGCTGGAGCCGTCCGGTTTCTCCCCGGTGCCGTTCAACCTCTACTTTGGTTTCGGCGGCTCGTTGAATAGCGCGGGCAACTACGGGGCGACGCTGGTTCCAGAACCGGCCTCGCTGTCGATCTGCTCGCTGCTGTTCGCCCTGGTTGCGGCCCGCTACCGGCGTCGCTAGAGCGAATCGCGCGGCGCACCACTGCTGTGCAGGTATTTTACTCAGGGGATTCCCAGGGCCGTTGTCAAGGCTTTGACCACGGCGGCCCTGGGCTGCGGTGCGCGTCAGGGCGACTTGTCGTCTGCGCCGAGGTATTCGTTGTACTTCTTCGCGCTGCTGCGCACCCTGTCGACGGGATACTTCTCGGCGTTCAGCTTCATCTTGACAGCAACAGCATCGGCCAGGTCGATGCCCAGGTTGTCGGCCAGCTCGATCAGGTAGACGGCCACGTCGGCAATCTCGTGCGCGATCTCGGTCTTCTTGCGAGTGGCTACGTCTAGGCTTTCCTCCGGCGTCGTCCACTGGAAGTGCTCCAGCAGCTCGGCCGCTTCGATGCTTACGGAGCAGGCGAGGTTCTTGGGGTTGTGAAACTGCATCCAGTCGCGCTCGTCACGAAACGTGCGGATCTGCTGCAGGATCTGGTCGAGCCGATCCATGCGATGTTTCCTTTCGTGAATCCCGGGGAACCTTCCAGCGTAAGCGACCCGCGACCGGCCCGCCAGTTGCCGCCGGCGGCCTGGTTTTCGCGTGCAACGGAAGGGCGTGTTGGTTACAACAGGGGCCGGTGCGCGGGTTGCCTGCGGGTCGCGGGGAAGGTCCTGGGACGGAAGGCTGCCCGATGACGGGACTGCTTGGTTTTTCATCGTGGGAGACGCTATGCGCAGGCGACGCGCAGAACAGTTCCGGAGCAGCTTGGGCCGTGGCGAGGAGTGGCGACTGGAGGCGCGGACGCTGATGGCGGCCGACCTCGTCGCCCACTGGCACGCGGCGGACCTGCCGAGCCCTGCGGATGGCGGGACTGCGGGTGGCGGCGCGACCGTAACCTCGTGGGTGGATCGCGTCCAAGGCGTGACCGCGGGCGCGGTCGGCGCGCCGGCCGTGGTGGGCGAAGCGTTCGCCGGGCGCGCGGCCGTGCGGCTGGAACCGTCCGATGGGATCGATGCCTTCAAGGTCGATCGCTCTCAAAGTCCGCTCCGCGGCGCCGAGGATTTCGCCGTGGCCGTGGCCTTCTCCACGCGCGGCGCGGGTCTTCTGGGCGGCGCGGAGAACTGGTACCAGAATTCGGGCCTCGTCGATGCGAGCAACCTGGGATTCACCGAAGACTGGGGCTTGGCGATGAACTCCCAAGGCCAGGTGGGAGCTGGCCTCGGATCGGGGTTCGGCCAGCCCGCGCGATCGGTCTACTCCTCGCTCGCCCCGCGCCTGGACGATGGACAGTTGCATGTGGCCGTGTTGGTCCGCCGCGCGAACACGCTTGTCCTGCATGTCGATGACCAGCCGCTCGCCAGCCGCTCGGACGCCAGTCCGCGTCCGCGGTCCGCCGACATGGACGTACGGTTTGGCACGCTGCAAAACGGGACGCAGCCCTGGTCGGGGGATCTCGCGGAAGTCCGCATGTACCGCGGCACGATGGCGGATGCGGAAGCCGCCGCGCTGGTGCGGCAGTTGCGCGACGAGTACGACGCCAACCGGCCTATCGGCCACGACGACTTTTATTCGACGCGTCCAGGCCGCGCGCTGGTGGTGCCGGCCAGCGAAGGGGTGCTCGCCAACGATCGCTTCTTCGGCCCAGGCACGCTCTCCGCGCGTCTCGTCGCCGCGCCCGCCCACGGCTCGCTCACCTTCAATCCCGACGGCAGCTACGTCTACCAGCCGGACTCTCGCTTCGCCGGCATCGACTCGTTCACCTACCAGGCCACCGGGCCGCTCGCCGCCTCGCCCGCCGTGACCGTCCGGCTCGCCGTGCAGGGACTGGAGACGTTGCGGCAGGTGGCGATCAACGAGTTCCACTCGGACCCGGAGCCGAGCTACGAGGCGGTGGAATTCCTGGAGCTGTTCAATGGTGGCTCGGAGCCCGTGGAACTGTCGGGGTGGACGATCTCGGGCGCGGTGGACTGGACGTTCCCGACGAGAACGATCGTGGAGGCGGGCGCGTATGTGGTCGTCGCGCAGGATCCGCGACTGCTGAAGACCAAGTATGGCGCGCAGGCTTTCGGCCCGTGGCGTGGAGCACTCGGCGCGGATGGCGAGACGATCACCGTGCGTTCGTCGGAGGGGGAGCTGGTGGATCGCGTGTCGTACGGGCTGGGCTATCCGTGGCCCACCGTGGGCATCGAGGGTGGACCGTCGGTGCAGCTGCTGAACGAACGGTTCGACAACGACCTGGGCGGGCATTGGCGCGGTGGGTCGCCGACTCCAGGCGCGGGGAACGGCGTGCGCGTCGAAAACAGTCCGCCCGCGACTCGCCAGGTGTCCCACACGCCGGCGGCTCCTCGTTCCGGGCAGGACGTCACGATCACCATCAAGGCCACGGATGGCGACGGGATGGGGGACGTGCTGCTGGAATACCAGGCAGTGGATGCGGGACAGTACGTGCGCATCACCGATCCGGCCTACGCCACGACGTGGACGCGCGTGGCGATGCGTGATGATGGACAACAGGGCGATACCCGCGCGGGCGATGGCCTCTACTCGGTGGTGCTGCCGGGCAGCCTGCAGACCCATCGTCGCCTGATGCGCTATCGGTTCCAGGTGGCCGATCGCGCCGGCCAGCGTGTGCAGCTGCCCTACGCCGACGATCCCCAGCCGAACTTCGCCTACTTCACCTACGATGGCATTCCCGACTGGGTCGCCGCCGATCGCCCGGGAGTCACTCCGCCGGTGACCTATGGATCACAGGTGATGAACAGCCTGCAGGCGTTCCACCTGATCGCGCAGGAAACCGACGTCACGCGCAGCCAGTACAACTCGGCGTACAACGAGAAGCCGTTTCGCGGCACGCTGGTCTACCAGGGACGCGTCTACGATCACATCGTGTTCCACAACCGCGGCCAGAACTCGACGTATGTCACGGGCAAGAACAAGTGGAAGCTGCGTTTCCATCCGGGGCATGAAGTGCCGATGCTGGACGACCATGGTTTGCCCTGGGGCGTGCCCGTGCGAGAGTTGAACCTGGGTACGGCGGCGAGTCCCTGGGCGCGGCCGAATCGCGGGCTGGCGGGCATGGATGAGGCGCTGGCCTTCAAGTTCTTCAACCTGGCGGGTGTGCCCGCCCCGATGATTTCGGCCATCCAGTATCGCATCATCGACAGCGTGGACGAGACCGATCCGGCGAACCAGTACAACAGCGACCTGTGGGGTCTCTATCTGGCCTACGAGGATCCGAACGGCCGCTTCCTGCAGCAGCACGACCTGCCCGATGGCAACGTCTTCCGCATGCAGGGCGGCACGGGCAACCTGCGGCATCGCGGTGTCGGGCTGCCGGGCAACCTGTCCGATCTCCGCGCCTTCACCAGCCTCAAGACCGGCTACACGCGGGTGAATCCGATCCAGCCCGTCGAATGGTGGCGGGCGAATGTGGACTTGGAACGTTACTACAGTTACCGCGGTGTCATCGAATCGCTGAACCATTCCGACCTGCGCGACCAAGAGAATTCGATCCAGTACTTCAATAGCGAGACGGGCAAGTGGGCCCAGCTGCCGTGGGATCTGGACCTGCTGTACGAGGAGTTCGCGCGGTGGGGTCCCGCGGGCGTGCAGACCACATCGCCGCTGGAGAAGGTGCGGCTGGCGCTGGGCCATCCCGAGATCCGCCTCGAATACCAGGCCCGCCTGCGTGAGCTGCGGGACCTGCTGTTCAACAAGGACCAGGGCTGGCAGGCGGTGGACGAGTACGCGCGGCACGTGGAGCCGTTCGCGGCCGTGGATCGCGCGATGTGGGACTACAACCCGCGCACCGCCGCGTCGCACAAAGGCTTTTTCTACAAGTCACCCGCTCCGTACGATGGCGGCGCGGCCTGCTGCGTCCGGCGCGCACTGACATCGGCCGATTTTGAAGGCATGGTCAACTGGGTGAAGGAATTCCTCGCGCCGGGCGGACACGGGGGCGGGCTGCTGGACAAGGAGATCGCCGACCCCGACATTCCCCTCGCGCCGCGACTCACCTACTCCGGCGCGGCGGGCTTCCCGGTCACCGGCCTGAAGTTTGAATCGTCCGCGTTCCAAGATCCCCAGGCCGGCGATTCGTTCGCCGCCATGCAGTGGCGACTCGCCGAAGTCACCGACCGCGGTGCGCCAAGCTACGATGCGGCCGCGCCGGTGAAGTATGAGGTGACTCCGCTGTGGCAGAGCGGATCGCTCACGTCGTTCCAGCCGTCGTTGCATCTGGAACCGCACCTCGTCCGCGTCGGCCATGCCTATCGCGTCCGCGTCCGCATGCAGGATTCGACGGGGCGGTGGAGCCACTGGTCGGAGCCCGTGCAGTTCGTGCCGACCACCGCGCCCTCGCCCATCGACGCGTCGCTGCGCGTGAGCGAAGTGCACTACCATCCGGCAGGGCCGAGTGACCCGGAGTTGGCAGCCGGATATGCGGATGGAGATGATTTTGAATTCGTCGAACTCGTCAACGTCGGCACCGAAACGCTCGACCTGCGCGGCGTGCAACTACTACGTCTCCCCCGCGATGGCGACGTGCAGGGAGTGGACTTCGACTTCGGGCAGAGCACCATCACGTCGCTCGCGCCAGGTGGACGCGTCCTGGTGGTCGAGGACGTTGACGCATTCGCCATCCGTCACGGCATCGGCCTGCCCGTGGCGGGCCAATGGGAAGGGGCACTCGACAACGGTTCCGAACGAATCACCCTCGCCGCTTACGGGCAGCCGTTCGTCCAGTTTCAATACGACGATGGCTGGTTCCCGCGCACCGATGGAGACGGGCCGTCTTTGGAAGTGATCGATCCCTCCGATCGGCAAACCGGTGATGCGCTCTCCTCACGCGGTGCATGGATTCCCAGCGCGGTCACGGACGGAACGCCGGGCCGATCGGCGACACCTCCCGGCGATGCGAACTTGGACGGCATCTTCAACTCCTCGGACCTTGTCCTGGCGTGGCAGGCCGGCGAGTACGAAGACAGCGCCGCGGGTAACTCGTCCTGGACCGAAGGCGACTGGAACGGCGACGGGGACTTCAACTCCGCCGACCTCGTGCTGGCCTTCCAGAAAGGCAACTACAGCACGCTAGCCCTCGCCACGGACGAGATCTTCGCGGCCGCAGAAACCCGGACGCGAAAAAGAAGAACCATCTGACCGGCAGATGGCGGACGCGTTCCGGGCGAAAACGCCGAGTCGGACGACGCCGCTGGCACCGTCCGACCCTGATAACACCGCAAGCCACGGTAAGACGGCTCGCGGGAACTCGAGATGACCGGGAAGGTCGAGGCGACGGGGTGTCGCGACGCTAGCCCCTATTCCTCGTCGTCTTCTTCCTCTTCCCACTCCTCATCGTCTTCCCAATCTTCGTCATCATCTTCCCACTCTTCTTCCTCTTCTTCCTCTTCCTCTTCGGCTTCTTCCTCGCCCTCTACTTCCTCCCACTCCTCTTCGCCTTCTTCCTCGCCCTCTTCCTCGTCTTCGAATTCCTCTTCGGACTCTTCGTCCTCGAATTCTTCCTCTTCCTCGAACTCTTCTTCCTCTTCGTCTTCGAATTCCTCTTCTTCATCTTCGAAGTCGTCGTCTTCGTCTTCTTCCTCGTCCTCGAACTCCTCGTCGTCGTAGTCCTCGTCTTCCATGCGCAGGGGGAGGGCTCCGACGTACTCTGGGCGGGTATCGTTCGTCTCTGTCAGCAGTTTCTTGGGCTCAAGTTCGATCGAGACGCTCACGTCAGGTTCCTCCTCGACTTCCGGGTGCTTGGTCGGGTCCTGCTCCAGAGCCACTGGAGTCGGGGAAACCGACGGTTCCACAAGGGTTTGGCGGTATTGCTCCGCCTTGGGCAGATCTTCGAGGCCGCGAAGCCCGAAGAGCTGCAGGAAACGTTTCGTAGTATTGTAAAGGTAAGGTCGGCCGAGCTCTTCGCTTCGTCCACCGATTCGTACCAGGTCGCGACTGAGGAGTTGGTTGAGGACTTCGCCACAACTGACTCCACGGATCGCTTCGATATCGGCTCGCAACACGGGTTGACGATACGCGACAACGGCCAAAGTTTCCAGAGCGGGCGTCGACAGACGTTCTTCGTGGGGAACGTAGTCGAGACGCCGCAGCCACTTGGCAAACTTGCGACGGGTGACCAGCTGGAAGCCGCCCGCGAGTTCGTGAACTCGGAACGCCCGACCCTGCTGATCTAGTCGCTCATTTAATCGTCGAACCAGTGTACGGGCTTCAGTTCCATCCGCCAAGTTGCCATGTTGGCTGAGTCGGCGGCTGGAGAGTGGTTCACGCGCCAGGAACAGAATCGCCTCGACCACCGCCATCTTCCGCTCGATTTCCTCGGGCGAATCGCCGACGCTGCGAGGCATCGTGCGCGCGGGGAGGACGATAGCCGTTGGCCCCTGGGAAGTCCAGCCCCCTCCATAGTTCGAGCGGGGCCGGAAGCGTCCCGAAACGCTCCCCAACTGCACACCAGGCTGGCTGGAGACTCGACGCATGGCGGTACAGCAATCTGAATCTCGGGTTGGCTGCCGTGGGGGACGAGCCACCGCGGCGCGAATCCCGCGCGGATTTTCCTTGAATCGCCATCGCGTCCCGACGCTCGGGGTGCGACGATTCACCATCGTATCGACGGCACTCCCCGTAGACTAGCTCGACTGCGACTGCTAGCAGGGAGAAATGGGGCCGGGCGTCATTTCCGTCTGGCCGGTTTCCTTTGGAGCGTCCTTTCCCATGTCGCGACTGCATCGTTCGCTGGGAGTCTCCTTTTCGCGTGTGGGCAAGTTGCTGCTGCAGTGCCTGTTCGTCCTCTTCCTGTTGGGCGTGCTGGTGGTCCTGTTTGGTGCCGTGGAGGGGGAGGAGTTTTCACCGCAGACGTTCGAGCGTCGCCAATACTCCTTTTACTGCGTGCCGTTCACCCGCTGGCAGATTTCGCCCACGTTTCGGACCAGCGTCGCTTCATCGCTCGAATCCAAACTCCGTACCGACCGCCTCGTGAACACAACGACGCGGGGCCCGGCGACTTGGGACCTGATGCGGGTAGGTGGTTCGCTGGGCCGGGAATCGGCCGCGGCGGGACTCCTGGCCGACTTCCTCGATGCAGGTCGGCTGGGTTACACCTGGGAGGAGTGGACGGACAAGAATCCCGCGCGGGCGAAAGTATTCTGGCCGGCGGTCCAGGAGGCGGCGGAGCTTGGAACCTACGAACTGGTTCCCGACCTCTTCGACTTCGCGTCCTCCCATGCGGACGACGCGACGTTCGCCTCCGAATTACGGCAGCATCTGTCGCGTGCGTACGAAAGCCTCGCCGACGACTACCGCCGTACCGGACAGGAGGAGCGGGCGAAGCGGATCCGCGACGCGGGCCTGCGCCACGCGAGTACGCCATGAGTTCCGGGCCTGGAGAAGCGGGAGTCGTCGGTCGCATGTCGAACATCATCTACCTGGATCACAACGCCACGACGCCGATCGACGCGCGCGTGCTGCAGCGGATGCAGGAGGCCAGCCTGCAAGCGATCGGGAATGCGGCCAGCCAGCATCGGCTGGGGCGGCAGGCGCGACAGCTGCTCGACGACGCCGTCGATTCGATCACGGAACTCCTGGGCGGTCGCGCGAATCGCGCCGACGCCGATCGTTTGATCATCACCAGCGGAGGCACGGAAGCGAACAACATGGCGCTGCGTGGTCTGTGCGGACCGCCTGGCAGTCGCTTGATCGTGTCCTCCCTGGAACATCCCAGTGTGCTGGGAGCGGCCGAAAACCTGCGGGAATCGGGCTATCAGGTGGACTACCTGCGGGCGTTGCGCGAAGGACGCGTGGATCTCGACCACCTCCGGGAACTGCTCGACCAGCCGACCGTGCCGCGACTGGTGAGCGTGATGCTGGCCAACAACGAAACCGGAGTGCTGCAGCCTGTCGAGGAAGTGGTCCGCTTGTGCGCGCCGCGGGGCATCCCCGTGCACACCGACGCCGTGCAGGTGGCGGGCAAGATTCCGCTGTCGTTTCGCGAACTGGGCGTATCCGCGATGACCGTCACGGCGCACAAGCTGCACGGGCCATGTGGCGTTGGAGCGTTGCTGGTTCGAGCGGGCCTGCAGCCGCGCCCGCTGCTTTTCGGTGGTTCGCAGCAGCTGGAGTTGCGACCGGGCACGGAACCCATGGGCCTCACCGTCGGCTTCCAGATGGCCTTGCAACTGGCGGTCCGCGAAGGCGATGATCGCCGGATCCGCATGACCGCTTGCCGTGACAGGCTGGAGGCGCGGATCGTCGAGGAACTGCCCGCTGTGGTCGTGCATGGCGATCCCGCCGCTCGCCTGCCCCATACCTCCAACCTCTCCTTCCCGGGAGTCGACCGGCAGTCGCTGCTGATCGCCTTGGACCTGGATGGCATCTGCTGTTCGACGGGTTCCGCCTGCGCCAGCGGGTCGAGCCAGCCGTCGCATGTGCTGCAGGCCATGGGCCTGCCGGAGGAACAGGTCGCCAGCGCCCTACGATTCAGCGTCGGTGCGGCCACCACCGAAGCCGAAATCGACATCGCCGCCGACCGGATCATCGAAGCGGTCCGGCGACTGTTGGGCAGCAGCCTGCCGCGCGGCGGACACTCCCGGTAACCCCTCGGGGACGCCCCACCAAGTACCCCGCCTCCAGCGTCTCTCACCACAGTTTCCCCAACGCGGGAAAACAAGGGGGAAAAGTGCGAAAAAGGGGCTTCCGTGGCTCGTTTTTAGGGGTGAAAAACGGTACAATCGCGGGCTTGTGAGCGGGCAAAACCGCGAGGCGGAACGGTGCGAGGAGATCGGCGCGCGGAGCCTGCTTCCCAGCGGCTCGAAAGGCGGCTTGGATCCTGGGCCGGTCCACACGAACGCCCCGCGGAGCTGCCCCTCGCAAGATGCGGCTCGATGAACTCCGATGTTCGCGAACTTCCCGGTTTGTGGGCATTTGGGGGCAACAGTCTGGAAGCGCCGGTTGGGCCCGACTGGCTGGGGCAACCTGGTGAATCGGCCAGAACTGCCTTGAGCTGTGGCTACCATGAGCGGTGACTGCCACAGGCGCAGTCGGGGGGGTTGGCATGCGACGCCCCTTCCAACGATGTGATTCCTTCCTGGAGGCGAAGGTGTCTGGCACCATTTCCACGCTGTCGCTGGAGCCTATCGTGACGCCTGCCCGGCGCCACGCCTCGCTCCCAGGGCCAAGTGCCGGGCTGCGCGAATACGTGCTGGGTCCCGAGAACGCGTTGGTGCGCCAAGGCATCGGCCTGGAGGACTCCGGCGAAGGACAGGTGGAACTCTGTTTTCCCGCCGTGCCGGTCCTGTTCCACGCCCCCAGCGGCTTTGGCAAGACACAACTTCTTCAGGCCCTCGCCGCCACCTGGTCCCGTCGGCATGCGCCCGACCGCGTCGTCTTCATGACGGGTGACGACTTGGCCCAGGCGCTAACCCGCGCCCAACGGCTCGATGATCTCCCCGTACTCCAGCAGCGGCTCCGCCGCGCCGATCTGCTGCTCATCGACGACCTAAACGCCTTGCAGCGGAAGACGTACGCCCAGCAGCTGCTCGCCGATACGCTCGATCATCGCCAGACACTCCAGCGCCCCGTGGTGCTCACGGCCAGCGAACCGCTTCCCCAACTGGCACTCTCGGCCCGTCTAACCAGCCGCATCGCCAGCGGTTTGACGATCCCGTTGAGTTTTCCATCTCCAGAGACCCGGCAGCGAATCCTCGCCACGCTCTGTCAGCAGCGGGAGATCGAGCTGTCGCCCGAAGCGGAACAGCTGCTGATGGCCCATCCGGCCCTCACGATCCCCGAGATGGTTGGCATCCTCAACGAACTCATGCGCCGGATGTCGGAACAACCGGTCAACCTTGCGGAGCCCAAACCGGCCAATGCACGCTTCGTTGACGTGAGCGACTTGCCAAACCAGCTGGCCGACAGCCGGCCATCGGCCATGGATCCGCGATCCATCATCCGCCATGCCGCCCAGTTTTACGGGTTGAAACCCAAGAACCTCACCAGCGATTCGCGCCGAAAGCTCGAAGTGCTCGCCCGCAGCCAGGCCATGTCGCTGGTCCGGGAACTCACCGACCTCAGCTACCAGCAGATCGGACAGCTGTTCGGCAAACGCGACCACACGACCGTGCTGCATGCCTGCCGCAAGATGGAAACGCAGCGGAAGGACGATGCCAGCCTGCGGCAGGCGTTCCAGGAGATTCGACGCCGCGTCGAGGTGGCCGCCGGAAACGAGGCCCTTGAGGCGCGCCGCCCCTCGAACGCCTCAGAATCAACTTGACGTGCAGACTCATCCACCAGACGAGACCGCCAGACCCAGCGTCGCAGACCACACGATTCGCTCGACGACCCAATGACTCTAACGACCCCACAAAACAGAGAGACCTGAAGCATTGAATGCATGAGTAAAACGAGGAGACCGTGAATGGCCGCGGTGTTCTTGGGGAAAACCGGTCGATTGCATGTCGACAATTGGCCGCCCAACTTCGCCTCGAACCACGACCAACATCCAGCTCGTCGATTCCTGTCACTAACGGCTCGTTTACCGACATTCGATTGACGTGACTCAACACGTTTTCCACTGCCAAAATAAGTCCGCTGGAGGTGCTTGCTCCAAGCAGGCCAAGCCTTTGCGTCATGCGATGTCCGTCATCGACATGAAATGCGACCAGCTTCCTACTACGAATAAGAAATAAAAAAACGTAAGAGCGGAAAGACAAGACCATGAAGATCACATGCAACCGAGACCAGTTGCTGACCGCCTTCCAGACGGCGGCCACCGTTGCCGCAGCTCGCACGTCGAAGCCGATCCTCCAGAACGTCAAGATGGAGGCGATGGATGGCAAGGTGAGTTTGACGGCCACCGACTTGGAGGTGGGGATTCGCGTTGAACTGCCGGACCAGGATGTGGAGGTGCCGGGCAGCGCTCTGTTGTCGGTGGCACAGTTCGGCCCGATCCTGCGTGAGTCGAACGATCAGCAGTTGCGGATTGAATCGGACGGGCAAGGGCTGCGGATTCGGGGCGAGCGCAGCCGCTTCAAGCTGCCTTCGCAGAATCCGGCGGAGTTCCCGGACTTTCCGGAGCCAAGGGATGCGAACTACTACACGGTGCCGGGGCGGTTGCTGCGGGAGTTGATTCGCCGCACGCTGTTTGCCACCGACTCGGACAGCAGCCGTTACGCCTTGGGGGGCGTGCTGCTGGAGTTCGAGGATGACAAGATCACGGCAGTGGGAACCGATGGCCGACGGCTGGCGAAGATGGAGGGGCCGCTGGGCAAGACGGGGAATCCGTCGGTGGGCGAGTCGATGACGATCGTGCCGGCGCGGAGCATGCAGTTGATCGAGCGGGCGATCCACGATCTGGACCAGGAAGTGCAGTTGCTGTCGCAGGGCAACGAGTTCGTGGTGCGTCATGGAGGCAGCACGATCGTCACGCGGCTGGTCGAGGGTCGGTTTCCTCGCTGGCGCGACGTCCTGCCGAAGCGGGCCGATTCGTTCGCCATCGAACTGACGGTGGGACCGCTGCTAAGTGCCGTGCGGCAGGCGGCGATCGTGACCAGCAACGACAGCCGCGGCATCGACCTGACGTTTGGCAATGGCCAGTTGGTGATGTCGGGCACGACGGCGGAGGTGGGTGAGTCGCGAGTGGAGCTGCCGATCGCCTACGAAGGTCCCGAGATAGTGCTCTGCCTGGACCATCGTTACCTGACCGACTTCCTGCGGGTCCTGGATTCGGAAAAGTCGTTCACGGTCCACATCGTGGATGGCGACAGTGCCGCGTTGTGCGAAACCGACGACGGATACGCGTACGTGGTGATGCCCCTGGCTCGCGATCGCGCGGTGCGCGGGGCGGCCACGGCAGGGGCGGCGAACTGAACGGCATGGCAGCACGCGACAAGAAATTTCCTCCCAGTGGCTTTGGTGACGAACGGCCGCGGCGCGATCCACGCAGCCTGGCGGACATCCTGCCCCAGCTGATGGCGCGGAGCGGCTATAGCCGTGTCCTGGCGCAGGATGAGCTCCAGGAAGCCTGGCAGCAGGCAGCGGGCAAGCTGAAGGCGCAGAGCCGGGCGGGGACGATTCGTAACGGAGTGCTGGAGGTCGTGGCACGCAACTCGGCCGTCGTGCAGGAGCTGGCGTTCCAGAAACGGCAGATCCTCAAGTCGCTTTCCCAGCAGGTGGAAAACCTCAAAATCAAGGACCTGCGATTCACTGTAGGTCCGGTCGACTGATGACTCGACAGGGGCGGCCGGTGTCTCCGGCGGGCCCTTCAAACCTAGACGCGAACACCAGACGCTGCTTGCAGCGAGAAACGATTGGCCATGAGTTCTGAAGAGAAACCTGAGATGGACGAAACGCCGAAGACGCCGGAAACGGGCAAGCCGGGCGCCAAGATGGGCGATGCGGCCTACACGTCGGAAAACTTGATGCACCTGTCGGACCTGGAGCATGTCCGCGAACGGCCGGGCATGTACATCGGCGACACCACGACACGCGGTCTGCATCACCTCGTGTACGAAGTCGTCGACAACTCGATCGACGAGGCGATGGCGGGTTTCGCCAAGGCGGTGTCCGTCACCATCAACACGGATGGTTCGGTGACGGTCGAGGATGACGGGCGCGGCATTCCGGTAGACCGGCACGAGCAACTGTCGCTGGAGATGGACCGTGAAGTCTCGACGCTGGAAGGCGTGATGACGGTGCTCAAGTTCGGTGGCAAGTTCGAGAAGGGCGCGTACCAGACGTCGGGCGGTCTGCACGGCGTCGGCGTGACCGTCGTGAACTTCCTGTCGGAATGGTGCGAAGTGGAAGTCTACCGCGAAGGGTTCACGTACCAGCAGGAGTATCAGCGTGGCGTGCCGGTGGGGCCTATCCGCAAGGCGGCTCCCACACGCAAAGTGGGCACGAAGACCACGTTCAAGCCCGACGCGCAGATCTTCCAGACCACCAAGTTCCTGTACGATACGCTCCATAAACGCCTCCAAGAACTGGCGTTCCTCAACCGGGGTATTCGCATCCGTTTCCGCGACGAACGAAACGGTGAGGGCGAGGAGTTCTTCTACGAGCGGGGCATCGTCGAGTTCGTCGAGCACCTGAACCGCGCCAGCGAGGCGATCCACCCGGATGTGATCTACCTCGAAGGCGAATCGGAGGGCATCGGGTTCGAGATCGCGCTGCAGTATTCGAACGAGTACACCGAGAACGTGCATTCGTATGTGAACAACATCCACACGCATGAAGGTGGCACGCACGTGTCGGGGTTCCGCGCGGCGCTCACCCGTTCGTTGAACACGTACGGCCGCAAGGAGAACATGTTCAAGGATACGACGGTGACCGGCGATGACTTCCGGGAAGGACTCACGGCCGTTATCGCGATGCGCGTCCCGCATCCGCAGTTCGAGGGACAGACCAAGACGAAGCTGGGCAACAGCGAAGTCGAAGGTGTCATCAACTCGGTGTTCGGCGAGTTCCTGACGACGTACCTGGAGGAGAACCCGAAGTCGGCGAAGACGATCATCAAGAAGGGCTTGCTCGCGGCCGAGGCCCGCGAAGCGGCGCGGAAGGCCAAGGCGTTGCTCCGCGAACGCAAGGGTGCCCTCTCGGGAGGCGGCCTACCCGGAAAGCTCCGCGACTGCATCAGCCGCGACATGGAGAAGTGCGAACTGTACCTCGTGGAAGGTGATTCGGCCGGTGGCAGCGCCGAAGGCGGACGGCTCCGGGAATACCAGGCCATCCTGCCGCTGCGAGGCAAGATCATCAATGCCTACAAGTCGCGCGAGGACAAGGTGCTGGCGAACGAGGAGGTTCGCAGCATGATCCAGGCGATCGGCGCGGGGATTGGCAACGAGCAGGATATCTCCAAGCGTCGGTACAACAAGATCATCATCATGACCGACGCCGACGTCGACGGTTCCCACATCCGCACGCTGCTGCTCACCTTCCTCTACCGTCAGATGAAGGGCCTCATCGAGCGCGGCTACGTCTACATCGCCCAGCCGCCCCTCT
>CAZUJM010000129.1:0-15685 GCA_964620405.1 uncultured Pirellulaceae bacterium
CGTCGGCGTAGGGGGGTTTTTAGCCACGGAGAGCACCGAGATGTGGCACGGAGGTCGCGGAGGATCTCCGTGCAGACTCCGTGGCAACCTCCGTGTCCTCCGTGGTTAAAAAAATCCGCGAGGACAGCGAACCAAATCCTGGCCTCATCGACGGGCGCGTCCAGGCACCTCTTTTTTTAGCGAGCGAATTGCCATGGCCATTGAGCAGTTGAGCGACGAGCAGGTGCGGACGTGGACCCTGGAGCAGAAGGATCGCTGGTGGCTGGAGCGGATCTACCGGGGTGACATGCCGCAGTTGACGCTGCGTTCGGCCGTCACGGGATTCGTGCTGGGCGGCGTGCTCTCGGCGACCAACCTCTACATCGGCGCGAAGACGGGCTGGTCGCTGGGCGTGGGCATCACGTCGGTGATCCTCGCCTTTGCCTTCTTCCAGATGCTGCGCAAGTTCGAGCTGTGCCGCGAGTTCACGATCTTGGAAAACAACGCGATGCAGTCGATCGCGACGTCGGCGGGCTACATGACGGCGCCGCTGACGTCGTCGATGGCGGCCTACATGATCGTCGACAACCGGCTGCTGCCGTGGTACCAGCTGGTCATCTGGAACGTGCTGGTGTCGATCCTGGGTGTGCTGTTCGCGTTTCCGATGAAGCGGCGGTTCATCAATGATGAGCAGCATCCGTTCCCGGAGGGCCGGGCGGCGGCGGTGGTGATGGACACGCTGCACCACTCGGAGGGTTCGGTGGGCATGAAGCAGGCGGTCGCCATGCTGTGGGCCGCCGGCCTCGCGGGGCTCATCAAGTTCCTGCAGGCCGAGGGCATCCAGGAGCTGATCCAGTTCCGCTGGCTGAACCTCAGTTCACGGCTGCAGGGCAAGCTGGTGCGTTTCCCCGAACATCTCGACGGGCTGATGCACGCGATCGGCCTGCGGCAGATCCGGGGTGTCGACCTGCACCAGCTGACGGTGTTGCCGAGTTTGGACCTGTCGCTGATTGGCGCGGGCGGATTGATGGGCATTCGCGGCGGGCTGTCGCTGTTGATTGGAGCGATTCTGAACTACTGCGTGCTCGCGCCGTGGATGATCGAACTGGGCGAGATCAAGCCGGCGGCCGCGACGGGCAACTACGGCCTGAGGCAGATCGCGCTCTGGGCGCTGTGGCCGGGCGTGGCCTGCATGGTGGTGGCTTCGTTCGTTTCGTTCCTGAGCAAGCCGAAGGTGCTGCTGGATTCGGTGCGCGGCCTGTTCGGTCCGAAGAAGGAGACGAGTGACGTGCTGAAGCACATCGAGGTGCCGCTCTGGATCTCCCTGGTCGGCATTCCCGTGTTCAGCTTCCTGTCGGCCTGGTTTGCGCATCGGTTTTTCGGCGTCGACATGCTGATGTGTCTGGTCGGTCTGCCGCTGACATTCCTGTTGTCGCTCGTCGCTGCCAACTCCACGGCGCTCACGTCGATCACGCCCGTCGGCGCGACCTCCAAGATCACGCAGCTCTTCTACGGAATCCTGCAGCCTCGCAACATCCACACGAACCTGGCGACGGCCAGTTTAACGGCAGAGGTGGTATCGAACGCGTCGAACCTGCTGATGGACATCAAGCCGGGTTACATGCTGGGCGCTAAACCGCGGCAGCAGGCGATCGGCCACCTGATCGGCATCGTGGCCGGTTCGATCTGTTCCGTGCCGCTGTTCTACATCCTGTTCGCGCAGGACGTGCAGGTGGACGCGCAGGGCGTGACACGGGGGATCGAGACGCTGCAGAGCGACAAGTTTCCGATGCCGAGCGTAACGGTGTGGAAGGCGGTGGCGGAGGTGCTGACGCAGGGCGTGGGGACGCTGCCGCAGTCGGCCCGCTACGCGGTGGGCGTGGCCGCCCTGGTCGGTTTCGCGCTGGAAGTGACGCGGATCGTGACGAAGGGCCGGTTCGCGCTATCGGCCGTCGGGCTGGGCCTGGCCTTCGTCATCGATTTCAGCTCGTCCTTCGCCATGTTCCTCGGCGCGTTGTTCTTCTGGCTGATGGGCGTGGAGCGACCGGTGCCGGAAGGCGGCAAGGGCGGCTTCTGGAAGGACAACCACGAGGCGATCTGCGCGGGCATCATCGCGGGCGCGGCATTGATCGGAATCGTGGACGCGCTGGTGACGGCGTTTGTGCTGTGACCAGGGGGGAGAGAAAAGAGAGGTGCGAGGAGACTACACCGCTGCGCGCTGGTGGTGCGTGAGGGTGGTGATGCCGGCGCGGGCCAGTTTCAGCATGCCGGCCAGTTCCTCGTCGCTGAAGGTCGCTTCCTCGCCGGTGCCCTGGATTTCGACGAAGCGTCCTTGGCCGGTCATGACCACGTTCATGTCCACTTCGGCGGCCAGGTCTTCCTGGTAGTCGAGGTCGAGCAGGGGGCGGCCGCGGACGAGTCCGACGCTGATGGCCGCCACGCTGTCGCGCAGCGGTTGGGCTTTGCGGTCGGGCAGTCGATCGTTGTCCCGCATCCACTCGATGGCGTCCCGGAGTGCGATGTACGCGCCGGTGATGCTGGCGGTGCGCGTGCCGCCGTCGGCTCGCAGCACGTCGCAGTCGACGGTGAGGACGTTCTCGCCGAGGGAGCGCAGGTCGACGATGGCGCGAAGGCTACGGCCGATGAGGCGCTGGATCTCCGTGGTGCGGCCGTCGATCTTCGTGCCTCGGTCGCGACTCTTGCGCGGCTGCGTGCTGCCGGGCAGCATGCTGTACTCGGCGGTCACCCAGCCTTTGCCGGAGCCGACGAGCCAGCGTGGCAGTTCGGAATCGACGCTGGCCGTGCAGAGCACGCGGGTGTTGCCGCAGGTGTACAGCACACTGCCGGGCGCGGCGGTGGCGTAGCCGCGTTCGATCGTCACCGGTCGCAGGTCGTGGTCCTGCCGGCCATCATGTCGTGTCATGCGGGCGGGTTCTCGTGGGGGCTGAGTGCAGTTCCGGAAGCGGGTCCCGGGTGGCTTAGTGCTTTTCGGCGAGGAGCCAGACGAGCAGGCCTTTCTGCAGGTGCATGCGGTTGGCGGCCTGTTCGACGACTTTGCTGCGCGGGCTGTCCATCACTTCGTCGGTGACTTCCAAGCCGCGATGCGCGGGGAGGCAGTGGAGGAAGAGGGCATCGGGCGGGGCGAGGGCCATGACGTCGCGATTGACCTGGTAGTCGGCGAAGTCGCGTTCGCGCCGCTCGGACTCCTCCTCGAATCCCATGCTGGACCAGACATCGGTGTAGACGGCCGAGGCATCGCGGAGGGCGACGGCGATGTCGTTGGTCTGGTGGACCGGCGTCTGGGGTCGTTCGCGGTTGAGCTGTTCAAAGAGTTCCGGTTCGAGGAGGTAGCCCTTGGGCGCGGCCAGGGAGAAGGCGACGCCCAGGTGGCTGCAGGCGACGGCAAGGCTGCGCGAGACATTGTTGCCATCGCCGACGAACGCCAGCTTCAGCGGCCGGTTGCGGGGGGCGAGTTCGCGAAGCGTCAGGACGTCGGCCAACGCCTGGCAGGGATGGGCGAATTCGGTGAGGCCGTTGATGATCGGGCAGGCGCTGTGCGCGGCCAGTTCGTCGACGACATGATGGTCGTGGGTGCGGCAGACGAGCGCGTCGAGGTACTGGCTGATGACGCGGCTGAAGTCGGCCACGGATTCACGGGTGCCCCAGCCGACGTCTTGGCCGAGGTAGAGGCTGGAGCCGCCGAGGTGGGTGATGGCCGCTTCGAAGCTGACGCGGGTGCGGAGCGACGGCTTGGAGAAGAGGACTCCCAGCACGCGGCCGGCCAGCAGCGGGCGGCGCTGGCCCTGCTGGTATTCCTTCTTCAGCTGCGCGGCGCGCTCCAGGATGTCTTCCATCTCCTGCGTGGAGAGATCGTTCAGAGTCAGGACATGTCGCATTGCAACGGATTCCATGCAAAAAAGAGAAAAGCCGGCGGCCATCGCGGAGACAGCCGCCGGCGAGACTTGCACTTCGCCTGTCGATTACGGAGCCGAATAGTTGAGCAGGACATCGCGGAGGATATCCAGTCCCTCCTGCACCTGTTCGGCGGAGATGTTGAGGGCGGGCAGGAAGCGGAGCACGGTGGACTGCGTGCAGTTGATCAGCAGGCGTCGTTCGAGGCAGGCGGCCACGATCGGCGCGCCCTCGACCGACAACTCAACGCCGATCATCATGCCACAGACACGCACATCCTCGATCAGGTCGCACTGCGTCGCCAGTTCCTTCAGCGACTGCTCGAACAGGCGGCTCATCGCCATCCCGTGTTCCAGCAGGTTCTCCTGCTCGATGATCTCAATGGCGGCGATGCCCGCGCGGGCGGAGATGGGGTTGCCGCCGAAGGTCGCGGCATGCATGCCGGGTCGGAGGCTGGGGGCGATCTCGCGGGTGGTCAGCAGCGCGCCGCCGGCGATGCCGCCGCAGAGGCTCTTGGCCAGCGTGAGGACATCGGGCGTGACGCCGAAGTGCTGGTAGCCGAACCACTGGCCGGTGCGGCCACAGCCGGTCTGCACTTCATCGAACATCAGCAGCAGATGGTGCTCGTCCGCCAGCTTCCGCAGGCCCTGCAGGAAGCCCGGCGGCGAGATGCGGATGCCGCCCTCGCCCTGGATCGGCTCCACCAAGATCGCGCACGTCTGGTCGTCGACCAGGGCGCGAGCCGCCTCGAGGTCGCCGAACGGCGCGTACAGGAAGCCGGCGGGCAGGGGGCCCAGGCCGTGGTGGTACTTGGGCTGCGCGGTGGCGGCCGTGGAACCCAGCGTGCGGCCGTGGAAGCCGCCCGTGAACGTGATGATCTTGTATCGCTCCTCGGGCGTGTGCAGCCGAGCCAGCTTGATCGCCGCTTCGTTCGCTTCCGTGCCCGAGTTGCAGAAGAACGCCTGGCCATGGAAGCTGCGTTCCGAAAGCAGCTGCGCCCAGCGGCCTTGCGCTTCGGTGTGCCACGAGTTGGGCACATGGATCAGCGTCGCCACTTGGTCCTGCACGGCCTGCACGATGCCCGGCGGACAGTGGCCCAGCAGGTTGCAGCCCCAGCCGGGGAAGAAGTCGAGATAGCGGTTGCCGTCGGTATCCCAGACCCAGGATCCTTCGCCGCGGGTCAGGCACACGGGATAGCGCGTGTAGTTGGGGACGACATACCGGCGGAACGTATCCAGGATCGCCCCGGTGTTCGATGCGGCCGATGTGGTCATGCGAGACTCCTCGTGACAAAGTCCGGTCGATGGGAGGCCGGTGGAGGGGATCTTGAAAAAAAGAGACGCGGGTCGGGGCTGGGTTGGTTCGCGGGATTCGTTCGTCGGGTTGTCGGCTGGGTTGTCGGCTGGGGGCCATCGCCGGGCCCGGTTACTGCACGATTTCCGTGCCGACACCGAGGGTCGTATAGATTTCGAGCAGCAGGGAGTGTCGCAGGCCGCCGTCGATGATGTGGACCTTGCGGACGCCGCCGGCCAGCGTTTCCAGGCAGGCCTGCACCTTCGGGATCATGCCGCCCGCGACCACGCCTGAGTCGATCAGCTGCTGGGCCTCGGAGGCCGTCAACGACTGGATCCGTGACTCCGGATCGTTCTTGTCCCGGCGGACGCCGTTCACATCGCTTACGTAGACCAGCTTCTCCGCGTTCAACTGCCGCGCGATGGCGGTGGCGGCCGAGTCGGCGTTGACGTTCAGCAGCTGGTAGGTGGAGCGGTCCAGGCAGATGGAGGGAATGACGGGGATGCGGCCCTTCGCGCAGACATTCAGGATCGCCTCCGTGTCCACGTCGTCCACTTCGCCCACCAGCCCCAGGTCGATGCGTTCTCCATTCGCGCCGGGCAGCAGGAAGCGGTGGCCGAAGAGCACCTGGTCGGTGAGGTGGTTCAGCGGCGAAGCGGCTCCACCCAGCTCCTCCATCCGCCGCACGATCCCCAGGCAGACCTTCTCGCCGAGCACCCGTTTGACGATCTCCAGGGTGGCTTCGTCGGTGTAGCGGCGACCCTGGATGAACTTGGGTTCGAGCCCCGCGTCGTCCATCGCCCGGCTGATCGCCGCGCCGCCGCCATGCACCACGATGGGACGCATGCCCACGGTTTCCATGAACACCAGGTCCAGCAGGATGTGCCGCAGCGCGTCCTGGTTTTCCATGGCGCTGCCGCCCAGCTTGATAACCGTGATCTTGTCGCGAAAGCGGCGGATCCAGCCCAAGGCCTCGATCAACACATCCGCTTTTTGGATGGCTTCTATCAACGAAGGAGGCTCCTCAGTCGTCGCGGTGCAGTGGAAAGGGTGGAATGGGCCCCGGTAAGGGGAGGGGCAGGTCTCGGTTCGCTCTTGCCTCGCGGGCACCCTTGCTCGCGGAAAGCAGGCTGCGAGCGGGCGGCGAACGCGCATCCTGTCCCCTGGTTTCCGCAGGGTTCTTTTTACCGTCTGGCCGTTGCGGTCTGCCGTGGGCCGGCCAAGGCGACCGCCGGGCGACCTATCACTATAGGGACGCGTGCGGCCGACGTGGGGGCAACTCCGGGTCGCACGACGGGTTCTCCATCCGGGAAAACCCGGTATTCTAAAAGCCGCTCGGATTCGATGTCAACGGATTCACCGTCAACGGAGTCACCTGGTCGATGAGTCAAACCCCTCTGGCGATCGTATTGGCCGCGGGCAAGGGCACGCGGATGAAGACGGAGCTTCCCAAGGTGCTGGTGCCGGCGCTGGGGCGTCCGCTGGTGAGCTACGTGCTGGATGCGCTGGCGGCGGCGGGGGTCACGGAGTCGATCGTGGTGGTGGGTTACCAGGCCGATCTGGTCCGCCAGACGCTGGCCTCCCGGCCAGGGGTCCGTTTCGCTCTGCAGACGGAGCAGTTGGGAACGGGCCATGCTGTGCGGATGTGCCTGCCGATGCTGGCTTCCCATGAAGGTCCCGTGCTGATCGTGACGGGCGACTCCCCCATGACCCAGTCCAGTTCGCTGCGAGCGCTGCTGGACCTCTATGAGCAGGAGCGACCGACGTGCGTGTTGGGGACGCTGCTGAAGGACGACCCGACGGGGTTGGGCCGGATTGTGCGCGACGCGCAGGGGAACTTTGAGGCCATCGTCGAGGAGAAGGATGCGACGCCGGAGCAGCGAGCGATTCGGGAAGTGAACATGAGCACCTATGTGTTTCATGGACCCTCGCTGGTGAAGGCCCTGGGGGAATTGAAGAACGATAATCGGCAGGGGGAGTTCTATATCACCGACTGCCCCGGTATCCTCAAGGCTCACGGCTCCGACGTCCGTGCCTTGCCGGTGTTGAAGCCGTGTGAGGCGTTGAGCGTCAACACGGTGGATGACCTCCAGCGGGTGGAAGCCGAGTTGCAGCGAGCGGCTTGCGGGACCTAGCGGGTCTGGCGAGGGCTGTCGCTGCCTTCACGCATCTGGGCTCGCGCCCGCAGCAGCGACAGCGTCCGTTTTCGACGGCGAAGTCCGCGCGGGGTCGCGCCCGCGCACCAGGGACTCTGTCGTCGCATGCGAGAGCTTAAAATCTTCAGCGGTCGGGCCAACGAACCGCTGGCCCACAAAATCTGCCAGTTCCTCAACTTGTCGCTGGGCAAGATCGAACTCAAGGACTTCCCCGACGGCGAGATCTCCTGCCGCATCATGGAGGACGTGCGGGGTCGCGATGTCTTCCTGATCCAGCCCACCTGCCCGCCGGTGAACAAGAACCTGATGGAGCTGTTGATCATGATCGACAGCTGCAAGCGGGCGAGTGCCGAACGGATCACGGCGGTGCTGCCCTACTATGGGTACGCGCGGCAGGATCGCAAGGACGAGGGACGCGTGCCGATCACGGCCAAGCTGGTGGCCGACCTGATCACGCGTGCCGGAGCCGACCGGGCCCTGACGATGGACCTGCACGCTCCGCAGGTCCAGGGGTTCTTCGATGTCCCCGTGGATCACCTGTACGCCTCGCCCGTGCTGACCGGATACTTCCTGGATATGGGGTTGAAGCCCGAGGAAATCACGGTGGTGAGCCCTGACGAGGGCAGCATCAAGCGGGCCTTGGGGCATTCCAAGCGGTTGGGGGGCGCGTTGGCGATCGTCGATAAGCGGCGGACCAGCGATCTGGTGACGAAGCAGGAGAATATCATCGGCGGGCCGCTGGACGGCCGCATCTGCCTGCTGTTCGACGACATGATCAGCACTGCCGGCTCGATCTGCGGAGCGGCCAAGGTGGTGCATGAGGCGGGAGCGCGCGAGATCTATGTCGCGGCGACCCACGGCGTGCTGGCGGGCGAAGCAATCCCACGGCTGATGGCCGCTCCCATCAACCGCATCGTGCTGACCGACACAATTCCCTTGCCGCCCGAGAAGGAGTCCGATCGCATCGTCGTCCTGAGCGTGGCTCCCTTGCTGGGTGAAGCCATCAAGCGGATCCACCACGACGAATCGATCAGCGAGATCTTTCGCCTACCGCCCCGATAGGGCTTTCGCCGGCCGGCCCGACCTTCGCAGCGGCGCGAGGTCGGGGCCCTGTCGTGTCTGTGGTGTGAGCGTGTCGCCCGGGCGATGCGTTACTCCTCGCGCGGCGGCCGTTCTTCGCGGCGAAAGACGGCGACGATGTCTTCCACGGGGACCACGAAGAGCTGGTTGTCTGGCTCGAAATCCACCGGAATGGCGTTCTTGGGGTGGAAGAGGATCTTGTCGTACTGACGCAGGGGCACGTCTTCGTCGTTCTCGATTTGCGCCGAAATGGTGACGATGCGACCGGTGATCGTCGGGATTTCCGCCTGGTCGGGTAGGGCGATGCCACCCTTGGTCTGCCGCTTCGGCTCGTCCTTGCGCACGACGACTCGGGCGCCGATAGGCTCCACGTACTCGAGATACTCGTTCTTCTTGCCGGATTTGGACATGCTGCCCCTGACCGCCTGGGGGATGGATGGCCGACGGCGGCTGGCGATGCATGCCACCCGGACGACCTGGGAGCCGAGCGAGCCGCCCGCGTCGGCGATGTTTCAGCATTCTTGCCCAATCCCGGAGGTTCGCCAAGTCCCGGGAGACTGTGGCCTTAAGCGACGGAGGCCCTAAGCGACGGAGGCCCAGGTGGGGCGGGTTGTCGCCGACGTGGCAACGGCGGAGCCGCCGAACCGCTTGAGCTGCGGGCGAGCTTCTGCTTGGGGGATTTGCGTGCCGTGGGGCTTCTGGGTTATTTCGATTGAGTCTGCTGGATGCGGCGGTGGCGGCGGTCGCGTCCCTGGATCTTGGGCCGGGATCGGTTTCGACCGGGGTTGTTTTTTGGAAATGTTCTGCGAGAATGCCGGATTCCTGAAACGGGGGGTCCTTCGTCTAGAGGTCGTTTGGCCGATGAGAGCCTGACGAGTCGCCGAAGGTCCTGGCGGGCTCCTTGCGAACCTCTTGCCACAAAGGGTGAACCGGGGGTCGCAAGAAAGCGAAGCAAAGCTGCCCAGGGCGAAGCCGGGGCCGTGCAGAGCGAAGCCGGGGCCGCCCAGAGCGAAGCCGGGGCCGTGCAGGAACGCGTCGAGCGGGGTTCGGTTCGGCAGGGCCCTGTGAGAGCCAGTCTGGGCAAGTCAGGAATTGACGGAAGAAGTAAGAAGTTCGTGGATAGGCCGTGCGTGGTAGCGTGCGGATCGGACTTTAAGCACGTTTTAAAGCACAAGGAAAGCGGTAGCGATGTCGCACACCGAAGTCGTTCATGTTCAGTTGCGTGAGTCGTCCGGCAGCATTCAGGCTCGTAAGTTGCGAGCTGCCGGGAGGACTCCGGCCGTGCTGTACGGGCATGGTGAGGATACGATCAGTCTTTCGATCGCCACGGATGAGATCGGGGCGCTGCTGCGTCACGGCGGTCGGGTCGTGGAATTGCAGGGTGCGGTGAGTGGCAATGCGTTGGTGCGGGCCGTGCAGTGGGACAGCTGTGGTTCGGAAGTGCTGCACCTGGACCTGACGCGGGTGTCGACCGGCGAGATGGTGGCCACGACGGTTCCGGTGAAGCTGCGTGGTACGGCTCCCGGGACGAAGCAGGGCGGCATCGTGGAGCATGTGCTGCACGAGTTGGAGATTCGCTGCCCGGTGACGACGTTGCCGGAGGAGCTGCAGGTGAGTATCAACCACTTGGAGCTGGGGCAGACGATCCACGTGTCGGACCTGGTGCTGCCGGAAGGCGCCCGGGCCGTGGTGGATGGGTCGCAGGTGGTGGTGCACTGCGTGCTGCCGGCGGCGGAGGTGGAGGCTGCTGCGGTGGCCACGGAGCCGGAGCTCATCGGCCGTCGTCCTGCTGCGGAGGGTGAGGGCAAGGGAGAGGGTGAAGAGGAGTAGTCCCGAGAGAGGGGCCTGCGGCTTCCCGGTTTTGGCGGTGGAGGCCTAGAAGCAGGTCAGTTGGAGCTGGGCTGGCCTGTGGGAGGATGGTATTCCCGCGGGTGGCGGCTCCTGAAGCTGGGGTGGGTCCTTGAAGCTGATCGTGGGGTTGGGGAATCCGGGGTCGAAGTACCGGGGAACCCGCCACAATGTGGGATACGATGTGCTCACCTGTCTCGCCAGGCGACAGCCGGTGGGGCCGATGAGTGTGCGGTTTCAGGGCGAGGTGGTGGACTTCCGCGGGCCTGCGGGAGCGGTTCTGCTGCTGAGCCCGACGACGTTCATGAACTGCAGTGGTCGGAGTGTCCGGGCGGCGATGGATTTTTACAAGGTCCCGCTGCAGGATCTCCTGCTGATCTGCGATGATTTGAACCTGCCCCTGGGGCGTATGAGGTTTCGGGCTCGCGGTTCGGCTGGAGGCCAAAAGGGGCTCGCCGACGTGATCCGAACCTTGGGCTCGGAGGAGTTCGCAAGGCTTCGTGTCGGCATCGGCAGTCCGCCAGCGTCTTGGGACGTCGCGGATTTTGTGCTGAGCCGCTACACCGACAAAGAAGAGCCGGTGATGCGGACGACGATGGAGCAGGCGGCCGTCGCGGTGGAGGACTGGATCGCCCGGGGCGTCGAATACTGCATGAACCGATACAACGGTGTTGCGGACGAGGGGCCGAAGAAAACGGGTAAGCCTAAACCTGCCGGCGGAGCCGAATCGGCAGGCGGTTCCTAGGCCGAGCGGCTTGGGGCTGAAGTGCAAGACGGGTTTGCGTGTTGCGTACTGTGTTGCAGGCGATGGCACGTGAGCCGGGCAAATTCGAGAGCGAGCAAGCGCCCAAGCACGCGGATGCAAGAGCAAGCGAATACAAGAGCGAGCGAACACGAGACTGGTGGGCGGTCGGAAGCCGTCATGCCGGCATCGCCTTGGGAATAATTTAGGACAGCTTTAACGGCATATTTGATCAGGAGAATCCGAGTTGGCCACGAAAGTGTACGAGGGCATGTTTCTGCTGGACTCCAACCGATACGCTCGGGATCCGGCTGGGGTGTCGGGGGAGCTTAACCAGATCCTGCAGAAGTGCGGGGGCGAGATTCTGGCGAGTCGGCTGTGGAGCGAGCAGAAGCTGGCCTATCCGATCGACGGTCATCGGAAGGGTACGTACTGGTTGACGTACTTCCGCATGGACAGCCTGCGTCAGCCCGAACTGACGCGTGCCTGTCAGTTGAACGACGCTATCCTGCGGAATCTGGTGTTGAGCGTGGATGAACGGCTGGTGGACGCGCTGGTAGCGCACGCCAACATGCCGCACACTCCTGCTCCGCCGGCCGAGCCGCGGACGGGTGCTCCGACTCGTGGCCGCCGCGTCGAAGAGATCGACGAAGCGGTCGCCGAGGAACTGGACAACTAGCGAGTGGGCTGGAGGTTCGAGGCGGCACGACGAACGGTCTGCCGAGTCGATCATCGGCTGATGTCGCGTCGGGGCCCGGGATGGGGCGCCAGAAATGCGGGCTGCGAAGAATTGGGCGGAAGCCGCACCTGTCGCCGCAGTCGAAGGATGGCGGTCGGAGCTCGGCAGTCGTCAATCGGCAGTCGGGCTTTCGGGATGCAGGCTCAAAACTCAGTCTCAGGCTCAGGCTCGGCTCAGTGATCCGCCCGGCAGTGTAGGCACAGTCTCGCGGTACCCTGGAACCAAGGCCTTACGCATCGGGCTGCTCCGGCAGGCGGTGGGGGCTGGGAGGGTGCAGCTGGATGACCGTTGCTGGATGACTTGGCTGGAGCAGGTGGATCGCGTCCGTGGCTGGCGACGCCGTTCGATGGGTGACGGACCAGGGCGTGAAGAGGAGAAGTTGCTCGACCATGGAGGGAGGGCATTGAGACGCAGGCACGCGACGGACGATACCAACGGCTAAGCTGGCAGGAGGAGTGACATGGCGAGTTTCAACCGAGTGATTCTGGTTGGCAACCTGACGCGGGACATCGAACTGCGGTACACACCGGGTGGGATGGCGGTCACCGACATGGGGCTGGCGGTCAACGATCGCCGCAAGAACCAGGCCGGGGAGTGGATCGACGAGACGACGTTCCTGGACGTGACGCTGTGGGGGCGTCAGGCGGAGATTGCGAACGAATACCTCAGCAAGGGCTCTCCGATCCTCATCGAGGGGCGTCTGAAGCTGGATACTTGGGAACAGGACGGCCAGAAGCGATCGAAACTGCGGGTGGTCGGCGAGCGAATGCAGATGCTCGGCGGCAAGGCCGGCAGTGGCGGTGGTGGCGGCGGTGGCGGTGGTGGACGCTCGAGTCGAGCCAACTCGGACTTCAGCGATTCCTCCGTGGGCGGATCCCATGATGACATGCACGCCGACGACGACATTCCGTTCTAGTCGTTGGATGGCCGGCATGGAGGTGCTGGGTTACACATAGAAGAGCGGGCAGACCGCGAAGGGTATACGGCCGGGCCACTGGATTTTGCCGGGCGTTGGAAGTCCGGCGAGTGGTTTTCCGGGCCGATTCACGATTCAGACAAGCGAATCCTTGCAGAAGATTTTTGTAGAGAGAAGGAAAGACGTCATGACGCAGCATGCACGCGTTAAACGACATGCGGTTGGCAAGCGATTGCCGAAGGGCCAGCACAACGGAGTGGAACTGCTGCTCATCCAGACGGTGGACCACCTTGGCAAGCAGGGTGACGTCGTGGAAGTTCGTCCGGGGTACGCCTTCAACTACCTGATTCCGCAGGGGTTGGCGACGGTGGCCACGGATCACCACAAGCGGATGGTGGAGAAGCACCGGGCGAAGCTGGAGGCGATCGAGCAGGCGCGACTGGCGGGGCTGCGAAAGCAGGCCAACGAGATCTCGAACCTGAGCGTGACGATCGAGGCCAACGCGAACGACGAAGGCCACCTGTACGGCAGCGTGGGCGCGGTGGAGATCGTGAACGCCTTGAAGGCCCAGGAGATCCAGCTCGGCGTGGATCAGATCCGGCTGGAAGGTCCGCTGAAGGAACTGGGGCTTTACACCGTGAAGATCCAGCTTCATGCCAGCATCGGCACGGACCTGAAGGTGTGGGTCGTTCCCTCGGTCCCCGGCAACTGAGCCTACCCGGAGCGCGGACGTCCCCGTCCGCGTTCCCAAAACGCGAGCCTCCCCGTCCGCATTCCCAAAACGCGGACGTCCCCGGCCTCGAAACTGGAACGCAAGCTCTTCCGATCGCTCGAACCTTGCCAGTCCGCTCGACCGGTCTCCGCCCGAGCCATGCAGCTACGGCGGCCCGATCCGCGAGCGAGAGACGGCGAACCGATGCCGCCACCGCGCGCCTCGTCAGAGGCCTGCGGTGGCGGTTTTTTTTTGAGTTGGGGATTCGCACGGGAGCGGTTTCGGCCGCTACTTGTGAGGCAGGGGGGTGACGTTATGATTGCCTTCCGCGGCGTTGCCAAACGGGGACGGCCTGGGGAGTCCTTTTCCTGACTTGCAGTCCGCGAGCATTCCACGCAGTCAAGTTGAGCACCGGGGCAGTGGGGAGGTGGGGATGGCAGAGAAACGGAAGGTGGCAGGGAAGTCGCACCGCTTCGATGCGTCGCGATCTGGGGGATTTCCACCGTCGCAGGGGGCGGCGGTGCAGGACATGCTGCAGCGTCAGCCGCCGTGCAACGTGCAGGCGGAGATGGCCGTGCTGGGGAGCATCTTGCTGAGGCCGGACGTCACCGACGAGATCGTGATGGTGTTGCGGCCCGACGATTTCTTCGACGACGCCTGCCGCCGTCTCTTCGGGTGCATGGTCTCGATGCACGACGTCGGCAAGAAGATGGATCCGACGCTGCTGCTGGATGAATTAAAGCGGTCGGGCGAGTTGGACCTGATCGGGGGTCCGCCGTTCCTGGCGCGCGTGATGAACTGCGTGGCCACGGCGGCGCACGCGACGCACTATGCGTCGATCGTCCGCCACGACTCGACTTGCCGTTCGCTGATCAATTCGTGCACGACGATCTTGGAGGAGGCGTACGAGCCGGACTCGAACGCGCAGGAACTGTTGAGTCGCGCGGAGCAGCGGATCTTCTCGATTCTCGAGCGGGGTGACAGCGCGACGGTCAACGATATCCGCGATGTGCTGCACCAGGCGATGGACCGCATCGACGCGCGGCTCAGGGGCGAGCACCTGTCGGGAGGCGTGGAGACGGGATTCACCGAATTCGACGCGATGACCGGCGGCCTCCACAATTCGGAACTGATCATCCTCGCGGCTCGTCCCAGTATGGGAAAGACGGCGTTGGCGATGAACATCGCCGAGAATGTGGCGATGGCGCTGAAGCAGCCGACGCTGTTTGTCAGCCTCGAAATGTCGGCCATCGAACTGGCCGACCGTATGCTCTGTTCGATCGCGGAAGTGAACGGCCAGCGGTTGCGCAACGGGACGATCTCGAAGGAAGACCGCAAGCGGCTGGTGGAGCGGGCGGCGGAGATGAGCGAGGCTCCGCTGTTCATTGATGATTCCCCGAGCCGCACGGTGAGTGAGATCGCGGCGGCGGCGCGGCGGATCAAGCGGCGCGAGAATGGCTTGGGGCTGATCGTGATCGACTACCTGCAGCTGATCGAACCGGACAATTCGTCGGATCCGCGGCAGGAACAGGTGGCCAAGATGGCCCGACGGCTCAAGGGAATGGCCCGTGAAATCCAGGTCCCCGTGCTGTGCCTCGCCCAGCTCAACCGACAGGCGGAGGTCGCGAAGGAGAATCGACCGCGGCTCAGCCATCTCCGGGAGTCCGGGGCCATCGAACAGGACGCGGACGTCGTGATGTTCGTGCATCGCGAGGAGTACTACAAGACGGCGGACGAACGCGAGCAGTTCGCGGGGCAGGCAGAGATCATCATCGCCAAGCAGCGTAACGGCCCGATCGGCGAGGTGGAGCTGGTGTGGCGGAAGGAGTTCACGCGGTTCGCGAACCCAGCCGCCAAGCATTATGACGAGTTTGAGCAGTTCAACGCGGAGTTCTGATCGGGCGGCGGGGCCCGGTCCCCTTGGATCCAGCAGCGAGGAGTAGTGGCGACATGGCGTCCAGCACGCATACGGTGGTTTTGATTCCCGGAGACGGCATCGGGCCGGAGGTGAGTGAAGCGGCGGTGCGGATCCTGGACGCGGCCGGCGCGCCCCTGCGGTGGGTGACGCACTATGCGGGCGTGGCCGCTTTGGAACGAGGCCTCGACGTCATGCCTGCCGACACGCTGAACGCCATCGTCCAGCACCAGGTGGCCCTGAAGGGACCCTGTACGACGCCGGTCGGCGAGGGCTTCACTTCGGTGAACGTTTCGCTGCGGAAGCGGCTCAACCTGTACGTCGCCGTTCGCCCGGTGCGTTCGCTGCCGGGCGTGCCGACTCGGTTCGAGAATGTGGACCTCGTGATCCTGC
>CAZUJM010000129.1:15746-15956 GCA_964620405.1 uncultured Pirellulaceae bacterium
AACCGCCTGCCAGCGCGTCGCGCACTGGGCCTTTCGTTTCGCCACGCAGCGTCAGCGGCGGAAGATCACGGTCTTCCACAAGGCAAACATCATGAAGCTCACCGACGGACTGTTCCTGCGGTGTGCGCGAGAGGTCCACGGAAGGGACTACCCGAACATCGAGTACCAGGAGGTGATCATTGACGCGGGCTGCATGAAGCTCGTGCAGGA
>CAZUJM010000130.1:0-15818 GCA_964620405.1 uncultured Pirellulaceae bacterium
GGCTCGAACCATTAACCTTCGGTTCCGTAGACCGATGCTCTATCCAATTGAGCTAGGGGTGCAGACCGGAAACGGTCGTTTTGCCTCGGCTGGCAGGCCAGCTCTAGGTTCCAGCAGTGTATCAGAAGCCGTCCTGCGGACAAGCCCAGGACGCGAAATCGGGAGCCTCGTAGGTACCGGCTTTTGCCAGATGGCGCGGCCCGCTTCCGCCATTTGCCATCGCTGCTGGCAGGCTTTGCCGATCGGGGAAGCAGCGACGAGGGCGATTTCCGTAGCCGACGCGGCGTTTCGCCTCGGCCGAGCCGGGGCGAGGTCGGTGAAGGCGCGGCCCTGCCGGACCGCGTCGCCACGGTCCGGCAGGGCCGCGCCTCGTCTCGGGGGCCGGACTCTCATTCTGGAGTGTCGCTGGATGACTGGAACGACGGGCTGCGATACACTCGTCGCCGGATCGGAGACGGACGGCGACGCTGCGGCGCGCCCTTGTCCTGGCAGGAACGACGCGTGTTGGACACAGCCCCGAGCCGACCAGTAACGAACTACTCGAAAAAGGCGGAAGTGCGATGAAGGCGATCTATGGAGCGTTGTGCCTGTGGGCCATGATGGGGCTGCGACTGGTGGCGGCGGAAGCGGAGTTTGCCGTGGCCGACGGCTGGCTTCAGCCGCCCACGGAGATGGAAACCATCGGGCCGGCGCACGGCGATGTAGCGGTCAGCGGCAACGGCGACGTCTATGTCAGCATCCTCTCCGGACCGAGGCCCGGCATTCAGGTCTACTCCGCCGACGGCAAGTACCTGCGGAACGTGCCGGGAGCTCCCAACGACTTCCATGGCTTCGTGATTCATCGGGATCCGGACGGTGAGCACATCTATGGGGGCCGCCTTGAAGGCATGGAAGTGCTGAAGATGAAACTTGACGGCGAAGTCGTGCTGCGCATTCCCGTCACTGCGTTTCCAGCGGCCCTCGTCAACCAGCAGGATGGCAAGCCGGCCTTGCGGCTGACGGCCGTGGATGTGGCACCGGACGGACGTATCTTCGCCGTGGACGGCTACAGCACCGATCGCATCCACATCTTCGACGCGACGGGCAAGTACGAGTCGAGCTTGGGAGGCAAGGATTCGCCGTACGAGTTCAAGACGAACCACAAGATCTGCATCGACACGCGGTTTGATCCGCCGCGCGTGCTGTGCTGCGATCGCGAGAATCGCCGGGTGGTCACGCTGTCGCTGGACGGCAAGGTGCTGAATGTCGTGCAGCAGATGCGCCGTCCCGCCGCCGTCGCCGTCTGGGGCGATCTGGCCGCCATCGCCGAAATCGAAGGTCGCGTCAGCCTGCTCGACAAGGAAGGGCGTACGGTCCTGACACTGGGGGAGAACACGGTCAAGGAACAGACGGCCACGAACCAGGTGAAGCCGGCCGACTGGCGAGCCGGGATCTTCACGGCACCGCACGGCGTGGACTTCGACGAGCACGGCAATGTGTTTGTGACCGAGTTCAATCAGTTCGGCCGCGTGGTGCGCTACAACCGCCGTTGAGCGGACCGCAGGCAGCGGGCTCCCTCTGCGCTCCCTCTGCGATTCCTCTGCGCTCCTCCGTGACTCCTCCGTAACTCCTCCGTAACTCCTCCGTGACTCCTCCGAGCCCTCCGTGGTTAAATCCCCCCGGCGTTTTTTAACCACGGAGGTAACGGAGGTGACCGCACCGGTTTCACCGCACGGCTTCCAGCAGCTGTCGGGCTCGTTCCTCGATCTTGTCCCAAGCTTGGCCCTGCACCTCATCTGCCGGGAAGAGGCTTTGCACGAAGCCGACGGCGACGGCGCCGGCCTGCAGGTATGCGGCGGCGTTGGCGAGGGTGACGCCGCTGGTGGGGACGATGTTCAGGAAGGGCAGCGGGCCGAGCGTCTGTTTGACCCAGGCCGGACCCGTGCCCGTTTCCGGAAAGAGTTTCTGCAAAGGCGCGCCCCAGCGATGGGCCTGCAGCATCTCGGTCGGCGTGGACGTACCGGGCATCGCGGCCACGTCATGGTGTCGAGCCCGGCGGATCACCGTCTCGTCCAGCACGGGAGACACCACGAAGCTCGCGCCGGCCGCCACGACCTGGTCGACCTCTTCTTCCGTCAGCACCGTGCCCGCTCCCACGACCAGGCCTTCGCGACCGGAAAACTCGGCGATCAACTCCACCGCCCCCGGAATGCTGAGTGTGAATTCGACGATGCGGAAGCCGCCGCGAATCGCCGCTTCCATGGCCAGCCGCGCGTTCCGCTGGTCGTTCGTGCGGAGGATGGCCGAGGCGCGGACACGCTTGAATTCGGCGACGAACTGGCTGGCGGGCATGGGACGGGGCATGCGGTGAATCCTTCGGCAATCATGGAGCGGCGAACGCCGTCGGGGTGTGGTTGGCGAAATGGCGTGTATCGCAGACGGTTCAAACGCCGTCCAGAACCTCGGCCCAGACGCTCAGTTGGACGGCTGCGCCCAAAGGCATCGAAGCCATCCCCAGCGCCGTGCGGGAGTGGCGATTGCGGTCGCCGAAGACCTCCTGCATCAGCAGCGATGCTCCGTTCAGCACCTGCGGGTGGTCGACGAAACCGGGGGCCGCGTGCACGTTTCCCTCCAGTCGCACGATCTGGACGATGTTTTCCAAGTCACCGGCGGCCGATTTGAGCTGAGCGATGGCGTTCAAGGCGCAGATCCTTGCCGCCTGCTGTCCATCTTCCACCGACAGTTGCTCGCCCAGTCGTCCCGCATAGGCCAGCGTCCCTTCGCGGAACGGAAGTTGGCCGGCCGTGATGACCAGGTTTCCCACCCGTGACCAGGGCCGGTAAGCGGCCACGGCAGCAGGCGCCGCCGGCAACTGCAGGCCCAAGGCCTTTAAACGATCTTCTGCGGTCATTGTTCCTCCCGCCACTGCTCGTGGTGAATCACTTCCAGAATATAACCGTTCACCGGCTCGCGGAAAAAGAACCGTTCGAACGGTGTTTCCCGCTGCGGCGCGACCAGCTGGCCGCCGTGGGCCACGATCCGTTCTCGCAACGCCTGCATGTCATGGCCTGGATGGAAGACGGCCAGATGCCGTCCAAACTCTCGCTCGAAGGCGGAAACTTCAAAGTCGGGCGTGTAGATCACATGGATCTGCTGCGACTGGTCGCGGTGCGGGGAAAGATCGATCCAGGCCAGTTGCTGCAGCGCGTTCGACGGCGTGGGAATGGGCGACCAGCCCATCACGGCGCAAAGGAATTCGCTGGTGGCCTGGACGTCGCGTGAGCCGAGGGCCAGATGGGCGAACGTCATGGTTGGATCCGTGGAGGGGGTGAAGAGGGGACTGCGGAACGAACCGGAGGCTTTGGGCGACGGGGGCGTCAATGCCGGCATCGCGTTCCTTCATGGCGTTCAAGCATCAGGACTCTCGAGGCCGCGCCCAGTGGTCGCGATAGGGACGCGAGAGCAGCTGATGAGCCTCCTCATCGCCGCGGATTGATTCTGTTGCCGGATCGAACCGCAACGCGCGCCCGAGTCGCGTGGCGATGTTGCCCAGGTGGCATAGCGAGGAGGAAAGGTGTCCGATGTTCGCGTCGGCTCGCAAGGGCGCGTCCGTGCGGATCGCGTCCAGGAAGTTGGCGACGTGCGACACGTCGTCCTGCGAACGCGTCTGGATGGCCAGCGGCACGGGTTTGTTGCGATCGTCCAGCACCTGCACCTTGCCGCGGCGGCTGAAGAACATCTGCCCCTTCGTGCCGTAGCACTCCACACCGCTGTCGACATTGTAGGGGTAGTTGGTGCTCCAGAGCCGCTGCTCATAAATCAGCATGCGGCGGTGCCCCGGCTTGCCGTCGCCTGGATACTCAAACGTCACCTGCTGCGTGTCCGGGAACTCCTGGTCGTCGTCATGGAAGTACTTGCCTCCCAGCCCGACGATCGTGGACGGATGGGTGTCGACGCCGAGGGCCCAACGAGCCGCGTCGATGTCGTGCACGCCGTCGTTGCCCATGTCTCCGGTCCCGAAGTGATACCACCACGTCCACCGTTGGTGAACGCGATTGGTCCGGTAGGGCACCATCGTCGCCGGTCCCACCCAGGCGTCGTAGTCGAGGTCAGCCGGCGGCGCCGTTTCCTCGCCACGTCCGATGCTGCCGCGTTTCTGGATGTTCCACGCCTTGACCGCGTAGACATCGCCGATGACGCCCTCCCGCAGTTTCGCGATCGCCTCGATCATCATCGACGTACTGCGGCTCTGTGTGCCATGCTGCACCTTGACGCGATTCCGCTCGACCGCATTCACCAGCAGGCGGCCTTCGCGGACGTTGTGCGAGATCGGCTTTTCGATGTAAGCATGCTTGCCGGCGTCGCAGGCGAGGATACCGGCGATGGCGTGCCAGTGGTCCGGCATGGTGATGAGGACCGCGTCCAGCGTGCGATCGTCCAGCAGGCGGCGCAGGTCCGTTACGGCGCGGTTCGATGGCAGTTGGAATGTTCGCGCGGCCGTGGCCAGTCGCGAGGCATCGGCGTCGCACACATAGGCCAGCTCGCAGTTCGCCGCGTTGCGGAAGAGGTCCGCGTCGTGCATGCCGCGTCCACCGCAGCCGATCATTCCGATGGTGATCCTGTTGTTGGCACCGGAAGCAGCCGCCGTGCGCGACAGGCCCGCGGTGGCACTCCAGACCATGGCTGCCGAGGCCGACCGGAGGAATGTCCTGCGATGCGAAACCATGCGCGATGTCTCCTGGAAGACGACGGGGCGAAGTTGGTTGGAAGGTCTATCGTGGACGGCGAAGTGGTGACGCGGCGAGTAGGCCACGCGCATCGCGTCAGTCGATGGGCAGGTCGTGGATCCAGCCCTGGAAGGCGTCTTCGTCAACGTTGCGTCAGCTGACCACGATCACGATGTCACCTGCACCGGAAAGGTCGAACTGTCCATGGAGGGCGGCCGCCACGCCGATCGCACCCGACGGTTCGACTCGCAGGCCATGACGCTCGTAGAGCCACCGCATGGCGCGGCGCGTGGTCAGATCGGCGACGGGTTCCGAGGCTCGCACGAGGGCCCGCAGGATCGGCCAGTTGTTCACGCCCACGTCGTAGGACAGCAGTCCGTCGCAGATGCTGGCGGGACGATCGAGGCGGACGCGTTCGCCTGCGGCCAACGACTGCCGAAAGTCGTCCGCTCCCGCCGGTTCGACGCCCAGGATGGCGGCGTCGGGAAAACCGTCGGCGACCGCGATCGCGTGGCCCGACATCAGGCCCCCACCGCTGACCGGGCAGATGAAATGGCTCAGGATCCGTCCGGAAGCCCGCAGCTCCCGCACGATCTCCAGGCCGCCCACGCCGTTGCCGGCAATGACGTGCGGATCGTCATAGGGTGAGGCCTGTACCGCCCGCTCCTGCACGGCGATCTGCTCCGTCAACTTGTCACGCTCGCCCGTCTCATGGTCTCGCGTGATGTCGTAAGTGCGCACGTCCGCCGCGAAAGATCGTGTCAATTCGAACTTGATGCGTGGCGCTGACTCGGGCATCACCACAATCACCCGTCTGCCAAACCGATGGCCCGCGAAGGCGATGCCGGATGCGAAGTTGCCCGACGAGTGCGCGGCAACGGGCCGGTCGCCCAGTTGGCTGTCGTGAAACGCCATCCAGTTGAGGGCGCCGAAGCACTTGAACGAACCCGACGGGGTCCATCCGTAGTCCTTGAGCCAGACGCGGCGATCGGAGGCCAAGCCCAACGCCTGTTCCAGCCGGTACGATCGCACCAGCGGAGGCGGCGAAAGATGCAGACGGATCCGCGCCTCGGCGTCGTGCAGGTCTGCGATGGAAACTGGAAGCTCAGGCATGAGTACGGGACTTGTCATGGGGCTAGGCGGAAGTGCGGCGCGCCAGGTTCAGGGTATTGAGTGCGGGGCGTTCAAGGCGGACTGATTGGCGTGAAGTCTTGAGGTGGGCCGTCGGACAGATCCCAGCCCGCTCGCCAAGGCCCGACAGTGTAGCCCGGGACAGAACCCAATTGAAGAGAAGGTCCTGAGGGAAAGCGATCCCCCGACGGCGATTGGCATGCCCTCCTCGAAGCCTGGTCGGCGGGGTGAAGAGAGGGCCGTGGTGAGGTTTCGGGAGGCTCCGGCTAAACCCTTGCGTCTTCTGCGGGCGATGCCATCGACCCACCCTCGATAGTTCCCACGGTGAACCGATCTCTTCACGCGCGTGTCCGCCTGACGCCGGGACCGGCGGTCGATTGCAGGGTGAGGATGTCGGCGCTGTTGGCAAAGAAGGGAAACAGGGGCCGATCGAGTTGCTTCAGCGGGGGGCCCGATTCGTTCTTGCAACACCTGAGTCGTTTGGGAGCCAGGGTCGTCTGCGGTCACGGATCCTGGGGCTCTCGCCTTCGGTGATCCCACCGGTATGGGCGAAAGATGATCGTTCCATGCTTCTGGCGGGTACGTTATCTCATTAGAATAAGGACGCGGATCGTCGCCGATTACCGCTGTATATGCGGGAACCGGCCTGTCCCCATCATCCCACCTTCCATGCCTGCCTTCCGGACCCATCACGGTCGTCGTCCATTGCGCGGACACCGGTCGCTGATGTCCTTCCGTTCCCGCAAGGAGACCTTCGACAATGCGTCCTCGCTCTTGTCCCGGTGTCTGGTACGAACGAGCGGCCGTCCTGCGGTTTCCGCATCAGCGTTTGGCTCCATCAGCGTCCGTGGCTGAGCGTGGCGGTGTCGGTGCGGGGGCGTGCTGGAGCATCCGGTACGTTATCGCGGCCATGGCGTTGGTCGGGTGGCTGTTCACGGCGCCTCCAGTTGCGCGTGGCGATTTCAACGACCATGATTTTGATCCGGAACTGCTGCCTGCGGTGCCGGAAGGTTTTGAGGTGAGCATGTGGGCGCGGGAACCGCTGGTGCGCCAGCCATGCTCCATGGCCTTCGACGCGAGCGGCCGGCTGTTCATCGGAATGGGACCCCAATACCGTTCCCCGACGCCTGAAACGCCGGGTGACAGCGTGGTGCTCGTCACCGACTCCGATGGCGATGGCGTCGCGGACACGACACGGGTGTTCGCCACTGGTTTCAATGCCATCCAGGGCCTCGCCTGGCATGGCAAGGAGTTGTGGGTCGCTAACGCGCCCGACCTGACGGTGGTGCGCGACGTCGATGGCGATGACGAGGCCGACGAGTATACGAGGCTCTACACCGATCTTGGCAACCTGGAGCACGGCTTGCATGGCTTGAACTGGGCGCCTGATGGGAAGCTGTACATGAGCAAGGGCAACTCCAAGGGGTTGACCGAGCCGGGCCGAGTCGCGCCGAAGGCGTTTCGCGATTTATGGGGAGTCGTCGCGCCCGAAGGCACTCCCGACTTTCCTCCGCCCGTGACGTTCCGCAAGGGTGAGTACCGGCACAACTACCACGATCCGTCGGACGACTGGGGCCTGTGCGGCGGCGTGTTGCGATGCGACGCCGACGGATCCAACCTCGAGATCGTCTCGCGCGGCATGCGTAATCCCTGGGACATGACCTGCGACAGCGGTTTCAACTGGCTGGCCACCGACAACGACCAGAATGAAGGTGACCGTGTGGTGATGCCTTACCAGGGAGCTCACTTTGGCTGGAATCATGCGTGGAGTTCCCACTGGACGACGGCGGACCACCGTCCTACGGCACCGGTGAGCGGGCCGATGTACGAAGGGTCGGGAACGGGGCTGATCTACTACGACGCGCCGCAATTTCCACCCGCGTACCGACGCATCTTCTTCATCAACGACTGGCTGCAGAAGGCCACGTTCGCTTGGACGCCGCGCTGGGATGGTTCGCTGCTGCGTCCCGAGGGAGGCGATTGGAAGCCCTTTGTGCAGGGGGGACGCTCGTTGTATCGACCGACCGACATCGAAGTAGGACCCGACGGCGCGCTGTGGGTGCTGGGCTGGAGCAGTGGTTACGGCGCGGAGTACAACAACGACCAGATGACCAACGAGGGTCGCGTCTACCGCATCGTGTGGAAAGGGCAGCCGCTGCTGGACCAGCACGCCGCGCGTCGCGCGAAGCCAATGGCCCAGTGGTCGCTGGACGAACTGGTGGCCGACCTCGACGGCCCGCTGCCGGTCTGGCGCAGCGACGCCCAGGAGGAGCTGGTGCGCCGGGGCGCTGAGGTGAAGGCGGCCCTGGTGGCCATGCTGCTTGGTGGCCGCCTCAGCGAGGCCCAGGAGACATGGTCGATCTGGGCGGTCGGTCGGATGGACGCAAACGACGCGTCGATCGAGGAGTTGCTCGTCAAGATCGCGTCGGGAGCTTGGGGACGCACGCTGAATGCCCGCGTGCAAGCCGTGCGCATCCTCGCGGCGCGGGCCCGGGCAGCCGGTCGTGCGCTTCCTGCGGAAGTCGTCGACCAACTGGGAAGTCCCGAGGCACGGTTGCGTTTCGAAGCGATCCAGGCACTCGTGGAGTCGCGGGCCGTCGCTCAGCTGCCCGCGCTCGTCGCCACGCTGGATGCGCCAACCGATGCCAATACGTTCTACGCGTCGTGGCAGGCGCTGCGTGCCCTCGCCGATCGTGGACAGTTGCTCACGATGTTGGCCGATGCGCGTGCCGGCGTTCGCCGCGCAGCCGTGCTGGCCTTGCTGGAGACGCAGGCCGTATCCGCTGAGCAGCTGGAGCCGCTCCGCGACGATGGCGATTCGGAGACGCAGTCGCTGGTGCGCGATTGGCTCGGGAAGCTCGCCAGCGGCGGCGAAGTCGCGATGATCCGCGGCCCCGCGCTGCAGGCAGCGGCCGTCTCCGAAACAGATGGCACCGCGGCCGCGGCCCGGGCCCACGCCATCTCCGCGCTGGTCGATGTGCGATCGAGCGGCGAAGGTAGGTATCATGCGATTGCCAGCGGTCTGGTTCCCGGTGCCCGCGTTTATTCGGACCGTGAGTACACATTGAAGTCGGTGCCGGAGGATCTGCAGGGAGCGGACCTTTTGCAGACGCCCAACGCCGACGCCGGCAGTCGTGAGACCCTCCGCGTCGCCGCGCGGCTGTTGGTTCCCGCCGAGATCTTCGTCGCGGTGGATCGGCGGCTGCCCATGCCGCCGCGCTGGGTCCTGGAGCAGTACGAACCTACGGATCATTCCCTGGCGACCAGCGACGCTTCGTTTGCCGTCTATCGTCGCCTTGCCCAGCCTGGGGAGATCGTCTGGTCCGGCAACACGCAGGACGGCAGCAGTGATCGACGCAGCCACTGGTTCGCCGCCTGCCGGATCGCCGCCCTGCCGCCTCAGCCACAGGCCGTGACTTTGGACGATGCGCTGGCCGCCGTGAAGGATGGCGATGCCACGCGGGGTGAATTCCTCTTCGGCCATCCCGCCGCCGCCGGCTGTTTCAAGTGCCATCAGCTGGAAGCCCGCCAGAACGGCTTCGGTCCGAACCTCAACGATATTGGACACCGGGCGGCGCTCAAGCACATCGTGCAGTCGATCGTCGACCCGAGCGCGGTGATCACGGAAGGCTTCCAGCGGCATGTTGTCAGCACGGATGACGGCAAGTCGTATGCTGGTGTGCTGCTGGAGGAGAGCGGACTGAGCGTCGCGCTGGGGTTGCCAACCGGCGAACGCGTGACGATTCCGAAGGCGAGCATCGAGGAGCGTTCGAGCGATCGAGTGTCGGCCATGCCGGCCATGGCCTCGCTGTTGACCGCCCAGGATGTCGCGGACCTCGCGTCGTTTCTTCTCACGCGTCGCGGCGGCCAGCCCGCCGCCGAGGATGGCGCCGCCAAACAGAACGCGGATGCGCCCGCCTGGTCCTTTGAACTGGCCGCTGATCGCGTCGTTGTGGTTCGCGATGGCCAGCGGGTGGGCGATTTTGTGTTCCGCGACGACAAGATCCTGCGTCCATATTTCGCGAATGGTTTCGCACCCGGCGGCGTCCGGGTGACGCGGAACCAGCCTCCGATCGAGGGCGTCGATGCCATGGACCACGATACCATGCACCCGGGAGTATGGCTCGGGTTCGGAGATGTGTCCGGCGTGGACTTCTGGAGGAACCAGGGCCGGATCGTGCATGAGCGATTCGTCGACGCGCCGGCGATCCAGGGAGAGGCCCAGGCCGGGAAGGACAAAGTGTTTGAGTCTCGCGGCGTAGGCTTCACCACCGAGTCAACGCTGCGCGACGAGAAGGACCGTACGCTCGGGCTGGTCATCACGCGCATTCGCGTCCAGGCGACCGGTGGACAGACCCTGCTGATCTGGGACTCGACCTTCCGCGCGACCGAGGATTCGCTCCGGTTTGGCGACCAAGAGGAGATGGGCTTTGGCGGTCGCGTGGCGACGCCGCTGACGGAGAAGAATGGTGGACAGCTGCGCAGTTCCACCGGCGCGGTCTCGGCCAAGTCAACTTGGGGCCAAGAAGCCGATTGGTGTGACTACTCCGGAACCGTCGCTGGGCAGCCGTGCGGCTTGACGCTTATGGCCGGAGCCCGCAACGTGCGTCGCAGCTGGTGGCACAATCGCGACTACGGGGTGTTTGTCGCCAACGCCTTTGGACGCGCCGCGATGAAGCAGGGTGAGCCCGCCCTGACAGTCGTGCCTCGCGGCGAATCGATGCGGTTGACCTATGGAGCCGTGTTTCACGCCGGAGCGGACTACGACCCAGCCGCTGCTTACCGGGCGTTTCTTGACGCCACATCCGACCGGTAGCGAAGCGACGGGACGCGCAGCCGATCGGGTTGATGAAACGCCGACAGGCCGGTCGGTGTGCGTTACGCGATGATCTCGCGGATGGGCGTGCCGTGATCGATGGCCAGTCGTTTGCGGCCCGGGATTTCCAGGCGGCGCGAGTCGAGGCCGAGCTGGTGTAGGATCGTGGCGTGGATGTCGGTGACGTAGTGGCGGTTTTCCACGGCGTGGAAGCCAATCTCGTCGGTGGCGCCGTGCACGACCCCTCGCTTCAAGCCGCCGCCGGCCATCCAGACCGAGAAGCCGAAGATGTGGTGGTCGCGTCCGTCGGAGCCCTGCGATCCGGGCGTGCGTCCGAACTCACTGGCAAAAATGACCAGCGTCTCGTCCAGCAGGCCGCGGCGGTCGAGGTCTGCGAGCAGCCCGCCGATGGGCTGGTCGACGGCGAGCGCGTTCTGGCTGTGGTTCTTCAGCAGTCCGCCATGCGCGTCCCAGCTGCCGGCGCCGCCACCCCCATGCTGGATCTGGATGAATCGCACACCGCGTTCCACCATGCGTCGCGCGGCCAGCAACTGGCTGCCGAAGTCACGCGAGTGGGGCTGGTCGATGCCGTACAGTGCCAGCGTCTCGGCCGATTCGCGCGAGAAGTCGACGATTTCGGGGATCGACTGCTGCATGCGGAAGGCCAGTTCATACGAGGCGATGCGTGCTGCCAGTTGCGGATCGCCCGGGTACTCGACGGCTCGCAGCGGGTTCAGCGTTCGCAGCAGGTCCAAGCCCACCGACTGGGCCTCACGCGAAACGGGACGTTCCGGCTGGCCGAAGTCGAGTGGATTGGCTGGATCGACACGGAGCGGCACGGCGTCGTGCGCGGGACCGAGATAGTGGCCGTCGCGTTTGTTCCAATACTCCCGGAAACCGAAGGAGATGAACTGCGGCAGGTTTTCGTTGAGGGACCCTAGGCCATAGTGGACCCAGGCACCGAGGTTGGGAAAGTCGCCGTCATTCTGGTGTCGGCCGGAGTGGAATTGGGTCTGGGCGCCATGGTTGCTGTCGGTGGTCCACATGGATCGTACGACGGCCAGTTTGTCGATCTGGCGTCCGATGTGCGGAAACCAGTCGCTGACTTCAATGCCACTCTGTCCGTGACGGCGGAAGCCCACCTGCAGCGGATAGAGCGTGTTTCGCTGGTTACCGTTGGCGTCGGGGACCACCAGGCGTTCGATGGCGAGTTTCTTCGGGTCCTGCGCCGCCGCGAAGGGCGTTTCGGCGATGGTCTTGCCGGCGTACTTCGTGAGCATCGGCTTGGGATCGAAGCTCTCCATGTGGCTGACGCCGCCGTTCATGAACATCCAGATGACACTCTTGGCACGCGGGGCGAAGTGGGGACCGGCGTCCGGGGCGGCGGCCTGGGCCACCGAACTGCGATCAGCCGTCCAGCCATCGCGTTGCAGCATGGCGCCCAAGGCCAGTCCCGTGAAGCCGAGGCCGAGGTCCGACAGGAACGTGCGTCGATGCATGGCCGATCCTTGGGAGTGGCAGGGCGGCCAAGTCGGCCGCGGGGTTGGCGGGAAGGGAGGTTAGCGTTGGGTCACGAAGTCGTTATGGTTCAGTAGTGCCCACACCAGATAGGTGCGGGCGTCGGTCGTCTCCATGTCCGGCTGGCTTCGCCACGCGGCCAAGGCTTGTCGGCAGGCAGCAAGTTCCGCGTCGCTGGCTCGCATGCCTAGCAGCACGAGAAACGCCTGTCGCAAAAAGCGGTCGTCGTCGGGCAGAACGCCAGCCGGTGACGATGACACCGATCCCAGCGCGGTCGTGGGCGTGGCGCTCGCCGCCGTACCTGTCGCGACCTCCAGTTGTCGAGCGATGCGGGAGGCCATGTCGAGCACGAGGCGGCTGTTGGAGAGGGCCAGGGCCTGCTGCGGGACAATGCTCTGCTCGCGGCGATAGCATTCCTTCACGAGCGCCTCGTCGAACGTCGCGAGGAACAGGTTGCGCTCGTTGTTCGAATGGAAGAAGTAAAGGCTGCGGCGGCGGGAGTCTTCTTGTTCGGCGGGAACGACGGGCGGACCCGACAGACGGCCGTCCAACTCGCTGGCGAGTGACAATAAGCTGTCACGCACGACTTCGGCTTCGATGCGCGTCGACCGCCAACGCCACCACAGGCGATTGTCAGGGTCGGCGGCGAGTTCTTGTTCATGGCCGCGAGGCGACGAATCCATGCGATAGGCAGCCGAAAGCAGGATCTGTCGATGCAGGCGTTTCATGTCCCAGCCGCTGTCGACCAGCTCCGAGGCGAGCCAGTCGAGCAGTTCGGGATGGGTGGGCGGAGTGCCCTTGCGACCGAGGTCGAAGAGGGTAGGGAGTAGCGGAGCACCCATGTGCCGCATCCAGAGGTGGTTCGCGGCCACGCGGGCGGTCAGCGGGTTGTCGCCCGCCGTGATCCAGCGTGCCAGCGCCAAGCGGCGACCGGTGCTCGTGGGCGAAAACGCGACCGTCGGATCATCCTTCGTGGAGTCGAGGAAACGAGTGGCCGTCCAGACGGCTCCCGGTATCCTCGTGAACTGATCCGACGACTCGGCGAGTCGCGTTATGCTGTCGCGCAGCGCGTCGCGCGCCTTGGTGACTTCTGCTTCGAGCTCCGCTCTTTGGGCTTCCGCTTTGCCCTCCGTCGCTGGGCCCTCGTGGTTCGCGAGCCGCATCTCCTGCGTGGCCAATGCCAGCCGCGCGCGAGCCACCGTCGCCTCCCGCTCCGCCCGCGACGCATCGCGAGCCGCCTGCTGCACGAGAGCCTGTTGTGCAGCCAACCTGCCGTCCCGGTCGTCCTGTGACAGATTCGCCCCGTCGACCAGTGCCCATTCGGCGCGCATGGCCGCGATCCGTCGTTCCAGGGCTACAAGGTCCGCATCGGCCGCCAGCAACTCCTGCTCCGCGACCCGCAACGTCCACTCGGCAAGCGTCGAAGGGCTCAACGAGGGGCTCGGCGGAGTGGGGGCGGAATTCGAGGCAGCCGGGTCCAGCGCAGCAGCCGGCGTGGCCAGGGCCGCTCGCGCCTGGGAGACCTTCGCCCGGGCGGCGTCGCGCCGACGTTCGGCTTCGTCGCGATGGTCGTCCAAGACCCACGGACGCCGCTCCGGCTGCCAGCTTTCGGCGGGCAGCACGATCGGCTGGATGTCCAACGGATGAGGAGCCAGCGCAGCCGGCAGGCCCGGTTCCATGGCAAGCGACTTGTCGGGCATGGTCTCCTGCCCCCGGATCAACACATAGGTGGGTTGGTCGAGGTGGCCATCGTAGACACGCGGCAGTCCGTCCGTCTCCATGCTTGTTGCGCCCGGCATGACGTCCAGCCGCACATGGTACGGCTCGAAGATCGCACGCATCCGGTAGTAGTCTTCCTGAACGATCGGATCGAATTTGTGATCGTGGCACTTCGCGCAATTCATCGTCAGCCCGAGAAACGCCTTGCTGACATGCTCGACCGTTTCGTCCATCCACTGATGGCGATTGAAGAGGAAGTAGTTGCGAGCGAGGAAACCAGTGGCCCGCAGTCGTCGCAGATCCGTGGGATGGCTTTCGTCGGCGGCCAGCATCAGCCGCACCATCTCGTCGTACGGCAGGTCGTCGTTGATGCTCTCGACTATCCAATCACGCCAGTGCCAGATGTGCTTCTGGCTGTTGCGCAGTTGGTCGCCCAGCCCCCACCAGTCGCTATAACGCCAGACATCCATCCAGTGTCGTCCCCATCGTTCGCCATGCCTGGGGTCGGCAAGCAGTCGGTCGACCAACCGCTCGTACCAGTCGGGACGCGCGTCGGAGAGCAACGCGTCCCAGTCCGCGGGCGTCGGCGGCAGGCCGATCAGGTCGAGGTAGACACGCCGGATGAGGACTTCCCGCGGTGCTTCACCGGTGGGCCGCAGCGATGGCTGCCGCCGTGCTTCCTCCAGGAAGGCATCGATAGCGTTGCCCTGCAGGGAAGAGGCGCGGGCCGCCGCGGCGGGCACCGTGGGCCGTTGTCGTGGACGAAAGGCCCAGTGTTCGCGCCAGTCCGTCTCCGGCTGCTCGTCGGCCGGCGAAGTGGCCCCTTCCGCAATCCAGCGGCGCAGCAGCTCCACCTGCTCGGCGGTCAACGGTTCCCCTTCCGCTTCGGGTGGCATGCGCGCGTCTTGGTCGTGCGCCTGGACGCGCTGCAGCAGTAAACTGTCGCTGGGCTTGCCCGGGATGACTGCGGGGCCGGAGTCGCCGCCCTGCCGCAACCGTTCGCCCGTGTCGAGCCGCAGGGAAGCCTGCTGCCGATTGGCCCCATGACACGCATAGCAACGCGTCTGCAGCAGCGGCTTGACCTCGTTCAGGTAGACCGCGTGTGTTGTGTGATCGTCGGGCGACAGCGCGTCGGGCGACTGCGCGTGGACCGACGGCGGTGTGGGCAGCGGAAGGCTCGTCAGGAACGCGACGAGGGCAGCCAACGCGGGAAGTCGTCGCGGGCGCGGAACGTCGAAGAGTCGTGGCGAGACAACCATGGGTGGGGAACCCTTCTGCGGGCGGCGTGAGGACCTCCATTGTAGCAGAAAGCCCGGAAGAACGGCCCGTCGTTTCAGGCAAGAAGCGCGATCTCCTCCGGTGACAGGCTGCGTCCATAGAGTCGCATGTCGGCCAACTCGCCGCGAAATCCGTGGTTCATTCCCGCTCCGATCCGCATCGGCCAGGGGCGGTCGAGGTCGATCGCGGCCGCCAGAGCACGGGGAGATGTCGCGACCCGTTGGCCGTCCGCATACAGTTCCAGGCGATCGCCTCGCCGGACGGCCGCCAGATGCTGCCAAGCCGACGGCTTCACGCCAGGCCAGGTCACGTTGTGCCCGAATTCGAAGGCGTGGACATGACCCGACGGCAGCGTGCTGCAGTAGACGCGGCCCTGGTGCTCGGCCATCGTCCAGGCGCGACGGTAGCGGACATCGGGCGTCGTGTCGAGCTGCCGCCAACGCTTCCACTGCTGGTGTCCCTCGTAGGAGTACACCTCCGCGGAGGGCAGGGTGCCTGCGAGCAGCCGACCATTGTGCACGAGCATTCCCATGACCTCCAACTCCTCGCCGAGACGCCCGATATCGGTCCAGCGGTCCAGGTCGTCGAACCGATAGACGCGGCCGCTAGGCCATGTGCCCACATGCAGGCGACTCTCGTAAACCGCGAAG
>CAZUJM010000131.1:0-3261 GCA_964620405.1 uncultured Pirellulaceae bacterium
CGTCCGTGGCGGGGATTTACCCACGGAGAGCACGGAGAGCACGGAGAGGCCGGAGAGGCCGAGTGGAATCTCTGTGTTCTTCGTGCTCTCCGTGGTTAAAAACCGCCACGAGCGCGACTCGCACGGTGATCAGCAGAGTCGCCGAGTCCTCAGGCGGTGTTCTTGAGGCAGTCGAAGGCCCTGCGCAGATCGAGCAGGCGGTAATCCAGCAGGCGTAGCTGCCAGGAACTCGTTGCTCACCGCTGGTTATGGCGATCGATGGCCGCTTTCACGAAGCTGGCGAACAGCGGATGGGCCGAAATCGGCTGCGACTTGAACTCGGGATGGAACTGCACGGCGAGGAACCAGGGGTGGTCGGGGATTTCGATCACCTCGACCAAGCTGCCGTCGGGGCTGGTTCCCGTCACCTGCAGCCCACAGGCGGCGAACTGCTCGCGGTAGGCGTTGTTGAACTCATACCGGTGGCGGTGCCGTTCCTGGATGTGCGTCGATCGGTAGGCCTCGGCCGCTCGACTGCCGGCGACGAGCGCGGCGGGCTGCGAGCCGAGTCGCATGGTGCCGCCCTTGTCGGTGATGTTCTTCTGGTCGTCCAGCAGGCAGATGACCGGATGCGGCGTATCCTTGCTGAATTCGGTGGAATGCGCGTGGGCCAGACCGGTCACGTGCCGCGCGAATTCGATCACGGCGCACTGCATGCCCAGGCAGATGCCCAGGAACGGAATGCGCCGCTCCCGCGCGAACCGAATCGCGTCGACCTTGCCCTCGATGCCCCGCTCGCCGAATCCACCCGGTACCAGGATGCCGTCGTATCCGGACAGCATCCGCTCCGGTCCCTCGCGTTCGACTTCCTCGCTGTGGATCCGACCCACACGGACCTGGGCGATGTGATGAATGCCCGCGTGGTCGATCGACTCGTAGATCGACTTATAGGCGTCGCGATGTTCGGCATACTTGCCCACCACCGCGATGCTGATCTCATGCTGGGGGTTACGGAGGCGATGCAGCAGTTGGTGCCAGTCGTTGAGTTCCAGGTTGCCGCCGCGCAGGGAAAGTCGCTGGATGATCAGCTGGTCAAGGTTGTTGTTCACGAGGCTCAGCGGCACTTCGTAGATCGAGAAGTCCTTGTCCTTTTCTTCGATCACCGCTTCCAGCGGCACGTTGCAAAAGAGGGCGATCTTTTGGCGGTCGTCCTGGCTGATGGTGCGTTCCGTGCGGCAGATCAGGATATCGGGCTGGATGCCGATTTGGCGGAGGAGCCCCACGGAATGCTGGGTCGGCTTGGTCTTCAGTTCGGCCGCCGCCTTCAGGTACGGCACGAGCGTCAGGTGGATGTAGAGGCAGTTCTGCCGGCCGATATCCTGGGCGAACTGGCGGATCGCTTCGAGGAACGGCTGGCTTTCGATGTCGCCCACCGTGCCGCCGATCTCGGTGATCACGACGTCGACATCGTCGCTGGCCACCTTGTGGATCACACGCTTGATTTCGTCGGTGATGTGCGGAATCACCTGCACCGTCTTGCCCAGGAACTCGCCACGCCGCTCCTTCTCGATGACCGACAGGTAGATCTGTCCGGTCGTATAGTTGCAGTCGCGCGTCAGGGCACCGTTGGTGAACCGCTCGTAGTGGCCGAGGTCTAGGTCGGTCTCGCTGCCATCGTCCAGCACATACACTTCACCGTGCTGGTAAGGGCTCATCGTGCCCGGATCGACGTTGATGTACGGATCCAGCTTCTGCATCCGCACCTTCAGGCCGCGACGCTCCAGGAGCATCCCGATCGAGGCACTGGTCAAGCCTTTGCCCAGGGAACTGACGACACCGCCCGTAACAAAGATATGCTTCGCCATCCGCTGCAACGCTCCCGGCAACGAGGACCCCGTCCATCTGCCACTCGCGGCGGTGTGCGACGCCCCGGCCACCGCCCTGCGGATGCCGGCTGCTCACCGCCCTTCGGGCGCCGGCTGCAAGAACGACGCGCATTCCCAGATTGCCTGCTCGACCCGAATTTCAGGCCGCCATTGTACGGCGACGATGGCGATCCACAAAGGCCCGGTAGTCGGCCGGAGTGTCGATGCCGATGGCCGGTTCGAGGATGGTGCCTACCTGAATCGGAATTCCCGCCGCCAGCACCCGCAACTGCTCCAGACGCTCCACCTGCTCCAGACGATGGGGCGGCATCTGGGCTAGCCGCAGGAGGAAGTCGCGGCGGTAGGCATACAGGCCGATGTGCTGCAGGAAAACGGGCGGCTCGGCATGCAGAAGCTGCTCGTCCCACTCCCGCGCGTGGGGAATCGGGCTGCGGCTGAAATACAGAGCCCGTCCCTGGCCGTCGCAGACCACTTTCACGCAGGCCGGGTCCTCCAACTGCTCCCGCGAGCGGATGGGCGTGGCCAGCGTCGACATGGAGGCCGCCGGGTCGCGCTCCAGCAGCTCAATCGCCAGATCGATCGCCTCCCCCGAGATGTCCGGCTCGTCGCCCTGCACGTTCACGACGATGTCCGCCTCCGGCAGACGACGGGCCAGCTCCGCCACGCGGTCGGTGCCGCTGGCTGCCTGCGGATCGGTCAACTGGACCTGGCCACCAAAACGGCGGACCTCATCCGCGATCGCCTGGTCATCGGCCGCCACCCAGACGCCGCGTGGCCGGCGGGCTCGACAGGCCGACTCATAGGTGTGCTGCAGCACGGTTTTGCCTGTTTCCCGCAGCAGCAGTTTACGCGGCAGTCGCGTGGATTGAAGACGCGCGGGAATGACAATGAAGCTGGAACTGCTTCGGCCCATGGTTTCGATCCTTCCTTGAATCGAGAGCGAGGAGAAACGAATCGAGAGCGAGGAGAAACGAATCGAGAGCGAGGAGAAACGAGCCTCCGCCCGGGGTAGCTGCGACAGACCGTATCGACGAACGCCCCGTGTCAACGAACGCGCGATCCGGTTTGGTTGCCGGTCCAGACCTGCGGCCCCGACCGGCGGCCAGCCTGTCCGAGCCCGCCGAAGACTCGTCATGGCCCGCGGGAGTTGCCGCGGTTTGTAAGGCAGGGGGCCGCTCCAGTGCAAGCCGAACCACCGCTTGATGCCTTCCGCACCCGGCGACGCCTTCCGTTCTCCCCCCTCGAACGGCAGCCCGCCGCGTCTCACCTTGCCCCGAGGCGGAAAGTTTTTTCTGGCCAGTTCGTGGTCAGCGACGCGGACACGCCAGTTTTTCTTTGAGCAGGCAAAGTGAGGGCAGTTGGAGGAATGGGTGATCTAGATTCCTTTGGACGCTTA
>CAZUJM010000131.1:3271-15777 GCA_964620405.1 uncultured Pirellulaceae bacterium
AGCAGGTTTCCGGGAGTTTCCGTTTTGGCGGGAGGTTCTGGGAAGAAGGGATGGCCTGATCGCTGGGCGTCGTCGTATCGAGTCTATCGCCCGAGCACGTCCGGGGGCTGGGCCTGGGGCGGACGCGTTTGCGTCTTGGCCGCCAGGTGGCTCTCGCCTTTTTGATTCCGAACGGAGATCGACCTTATGTGTGGCATCGTGGGATATGTGGGCCGTCGCCAAGCGGCCGAATTCTTGCTGGAAGGCCTGCGAAGGCTGGAGTATCGCGGATACGACAGCGCCGGGCTGGCGGTCCTGGACGCCCAGGGCCAGATCGGCATCGTCCGCAGTCCCGGCCGGATTTTGTCGCTCGAAGAGAAACTGCAGGAGAAGCCGCTGAAGGGCCGCCTCGGCGTGGGCCACACGCGTTGGGCGACCCACGGTCCGCCGACGGAAGTGAATGCGCACCCGCACCTGGGCGGTGATGGCGAAGTGGCCGTTGTGCACAACGGCGTGATTGAGAACTACCTGGGCCTCAAGGAGCGTCTGCGTTCGGAGGGTTTCGAGTTCGCATCCGCGACCGACACCGAGGTGATCGCCCACCTGGTGGCCTTCCACCTGCGGGCGCTGCGGCAGGATACGACGCAGCAGTGGGACGAGCCGTTCGGCTTGGAAGTGACGGCGGTGAAGCGGGCGATTGGCGAACTGCGGGGCACGTTCGGCCTGGCCGTCGTCTTCCGCGACCATCCCGACGTGATCATCGCGGCCCGCTTGGGCAGCCCGCTGGTGATCGGCGTGGGCGACTCGGAGCATTTCGTGGCCAGCGACGCCTCGCCGCTCGCCGGTTACACGGACCGCATTGTCTACCTGGCCGACCATCAACTGGCCGTCGTGACGGCCGACAGCCTGCACGTTACCCACCGCGACCGCGGCCAGGTGCAGCACGACGTCCGTGTCCTCGACATGGATGCCACCGCCGTGACGCTTGACAGCGAATACGCGCACTTCATGCTCAAGGAGATCTACGAGCAGCCGCAGACGCTTCGCGACAGCATGCGAGGTCGTCTCTGCAAGGAGAACGCCACGGCGATCTTCGGCGGCTTGAACCTGACACCGCAGCAGTTGCGTCGCGTCAACCGCGTGCTGCTCACCGCGTGCGGCACGAGCTGGCATTCGGCGCTGGTGGGCGAGTACCTGATCGAGGAGTTTGCTCGGCTGCCGGTGGATGTCGAGTATGCGAGCGAGCTGCGTTACCGCAACCCGCCGCTGGACCACGACACGATCCTGTTCTCGATCACCCAGAGTGGCGAGACGGCGGACACGCTGGCCGCGCAGCGCGAGCTGAAGCGAAAGGGGCATCCGACGCTGGCCATCTGCAATGTCGTGGGCAGCACGATCGCGCAGGAGGCCGATGGCGGCATCTACCTGCACGCCGGACCGGAGATCGGCGTGGCTTCGACGAAGGCGTACACGTCGCAGCTGGTCGTGCTGACCATGCTGGCACTCTACTTTGGCCGTCTCCGCCACCTCAGCTACGGCGCTGGTCGCCGCATCATCCAGGCACTCGAAGAGCTGCCGGATCGCGTCGAGGAGGCGCTGGAGTGCGAGACGCAGGTCAAGCGGATCGCCGAGAAGTACTGCGAGAGCAACAACTTCCTCTACCTGGGTCGCCAGTACAACTTCCCGACGGCCCTCGAGGGAGCCTTGAAGCTCAAGGAAATCAGCTACATCCATGCCGAAGGCTATCCGGCGGCGGAGATGAAGCACGGTCCGATCGCGCTGGTGGACGAGCACACGCCCAGCGTGTTTGTCATGCCCCAAGGACTCGTCTATGACAAGGTCATGGCGAACCTGGAGGAGATCAAGGCGCGGGGCGGCCCGGTCATTGCCGTGGCCGGCAAGGGCGATCGACTCGTCAAGACGCTTGCCGACGACGTCATCTCGGTGCCGGTCGTCGAAGACTTCCTGCAGCCGATCGTCTGCATCATCCCGCTCCAACTGCTTGCCTACCACATCGCGCTGCTGCGTGGCTGCGATGTCGACAAGCCGCGCAACCTCGCCAAGAGCGTGACGGTGGAATAACGCCTGCCTTCGCGACGCGTCGGCTCGACCGACGTGTCGCCAACCGCCTGGAACGAGCCAACGGCGGGTTTCCTTTCGAGGGGGCCCGCCGTTGTGCGTTTCGCGGGAGGCAGGCAACTGCGAGCGAAGTGGGCGTCGTGGCTGCGTTCGCGCTCAGTCGCCCAGCAGGCGTTTGCGTCGCAGTTCATGATGGTAGTGCTGCGCGAAACGGTGGGCTTCGTCGCGCACGTACTGGAGCAGCCGCAGCGCGTAGGCGTGTCGGCTGAGCCGCAGCGGCTCCGATTCGCCGGGCAGGAACACCTCCTCCTCGCGCTTCGCCAGCGACAGCAGCACTGGCGGCTGGATCTGGCGTTCCTCGAACGCCGCGCGGGCCGCGTTGAGCTGCCCCTTGCCGCCGTCGATCAGCAGGATGTCCGGAAACATCTCGCCTCGGTCGTGCAGTCGCTGGAAACGCCGCGAAACGACTTCGTGGATGCTGCGAAAATCGTCGATACCCTCGACCGTGCGGATGCGATAACGCCGATAGCCGGGCTTGAACGGCAGTCCGTCGATGAACTGCACGAGGCTGGCCACCGTCTCCTGCCCGCCCAGGTGGGCAATGTCGACGCCCTCGATCGTCCGCGGCATGGACGGCAGCTTCAGTACCTTGCGCAGGCCGGCCAGCCCCTTCTTGGGGTCGATGTAGAACACCTCCGGCTGCACGTGCGTGTCCAGCTCGCCGCGTTTGTCCAGCGTCTCCAGCATGTGGACTTCGTCGCGCAACTGCGCCGCCTTCTCGAACCGCAACTCCTTCGCCGCCTCCTTCATCTCCTCGCGCATCGCGTCCAGCAGGCCCTTCTTGTTCCCTTCCAGGAACATCTGCAACCGCTTGATGTCGCGACGGTACTCCTCGCGCGAGATGCGCAGGTTGCAGGGAGCGGTACACTGCTGGATGCTGGCTAGCAGGCACGGGCGGAACCATTTCCACCGCTCATCGGACTCCTCGATGTCCAGTGAGCAGGTGCGGAACTTGAAGATCCGCTGCAGCACCTGCACGGCGCCGCGCAGCGCGCCAGCGCTGGGAAACGGGCCGTACAGCTTGACGCCGCTGCTTGCCGGCTCTCGCGTCACCTCGACGCGTGGAAAGTCCTCCCGCGTCGTAATCATCAGGTACGGGAAGCTCTTGTCGTCCTTCAGGTCCTTGTTGTACTTCGGCTGCGTATCCTTGATCAGCCGCGACTCCACCAGCAACGCATCCACTTCGCTGTCGCACTCGATGAAGTCCGCGTCGCAGATCTCGTGGATCCAGTAGGAAGTCCGCGGCTCCTCCGCCGCCTGCTTGTTAAAATAGCTGCCGGCGCGCGACCGCAGATTCGTGGCCTTGCCGATGTAGATCACACGGCCCGAGAGGTCCTTGAAGAGGTAGACGCCCGGCACCTGCGGGAACTCCCGCACCCGCGCCGCCGCGCGGCGAAAACCAAACTCATGCGGCGCCGACAAGTCTTCCGCCGAAAGCGGCTCCGACGCCGCCTCACTGAGATTCTCCGCGAGATCCTCCGCGGGCGACTCGGCAGTCGTCTCCACGGCACTCTCCGCGTTCGCTTCGGGCGACTCGTGGCTGCCGTCGGTCGGGCGGTTCGGTTCGGAATCGTCGGGATCTTGCGGAGCGTTCATGCCACCATTGTAGAGCGGTCGCCCCGGATACGAAGGCCAATCGCAGCAAAAGGTCGCTCGTTCCCTGGCGGCTCATCGCCGAAGGCTCCCGGAGCAGCGAACGGCCGTCTCGTGCGCGACGTCCTTCACGCCCAGTCCGGCCGTCTGACGGCGGGTACGAGGCTAGACCGACTCGGCGAACGCCTGCAGGTCCTTCTGGAATCCATCGAGCCGCGCCTGCATCTCCGCCGCCGCATCCTCCAGGCTCGACAGTTGCTCCGGCGCGACGCAGGTGAACATGTAGAACTTCACCTTCGGTTCGGTGCCCGAGGGTCGGGCGGCGACGTAGTTCCCCGTTTCGGCCAGATCGAAGATCACCAAGTCGCCGCGCGGGCCGGACAGCGGTTCGACCGCTCCGCCCACGGTAATTCGCTGGCCCTGTTCGTAGTCGCGGACCGTCTTGACCGCAAGTCCGCCCAGTTGGCGAGGCGGCGCCTTGCGGAACTTTTCCATCAACGCCTGCATGCGCGCCATGCCTTCCGACCCCGGCATGGTCTGTGTCATCAGTCGCTCGGCATGGTAACCGTGCTGCCAGTAGAGCGATTCGAGCTTCTGGTGCAGGGAGAGCTTCTGGGCCTTCACGTGTGCGGCCAGTTCGGCCATCAGCATGCAGGCCACGGCGCCGTCCTTGTCGCGGGCATACTGGCCGACCAGATAGCCGTGCGACTCCTCGGTGCCGAACACGAACTGGTCCGGCCCCTGCTCGTCCACCACGCCCGCGATCCACTTGAAGCCCACCAGCAGGTCGCCAAACGTGCGCACTCCGTACGACTCGGCGATGCGGCGGATCATCTCGGTGGTGACCAGCGTCTTGACGACGTAGTGGGACGGGCTGAGCATCCCGGCCTTCTTGCGTTTTTCCAGCAGGTAGTCGGCGAGCAGGACGCCGATCTGGTTGCCGCTGAAGGTCCGCCACTCGCCGGTGGAGTCCAGCGTGCAGGGAGCCGCGCAGCCCAGGCGGTCGCAGTCGGGATCGGTGGCCAGGATCAGGTCGGCCTTCACCTTCCTCGCATGTTCAATGATGGCGTCGAACACGGCCGTGTTTTCCGGATTGGAGACATGCTGCGGCACGTTCGGGAAATCACCGCTCGGTTCCGCATGCGGGCCGTAGACTTCGACCTGCTCGAAGCCATCGGCCTGCAGCGCGGGCAGGACGGCCGACGCGCCGACGCCGTGCAGGGGCGAGTAGATGATCCGCACGTCGCGCGGGCCGGGAAACGCCTGTCGCTTCAGGGCCTCGATGAACGCCTGGTCGACCTCGTCGCGACACAGTTCGATGCGGCCATCGGCCACGGCCGTGTCGAAATCCACGCGTTCGATCCGATCCACGTTCATCACCCGCTCGATCACGCCAGTGTCGTGCGGAGGCAGGATCTGGCCGCCGGTCGACCAGTAAGCCTTCACGGCATTGTCGCTCGGCGGATTGTGGCTGGCCGTGACCATGATGCCGCAGCAGCAGCGCTTGTGACGCACGAGGAACGAAAGTTCCGGCGTGCTGCGATAGTCATCCAGGAAGTAGACGCGGTAGCCCGCAGCGACCATGATCTCGGCGCACAGTCGCGCGAAGTGCGGCGAGTTGTGACGCGTGTCGTAGGCGATGGCGCACGACAGGGGACCGCTGCCCGCACGATTCTGCTTGACGTAGTCCGCCAGCCCCTGGGCACTCTCGCCGATCGTCCGGTCGTTGATCATGTTCGAACCGATCGGATACATGCGGCCGCGACGGCCGCCCGTACCGAACGGGATGATCGTCCAGAAGGCGTCATCCAGCACCTTCCACTGGCCGCCCCGGATATGCTCGACGATCGCCGGACCATACTCGGCATAGCGGGGTTCTGTCAGCCAGCGCCGCAGGTTGGTGACAGCACCGGGTGTCAGCTTGCCGGCCTCGGCCGCCTGTTGGACCTGGGTCAACGCATCGGATACCTGTTCGGGGCGGAGCGTCTCGGGCATGGGCCTGCCAATCTGAGGAGGGGGGACGGGATGCGAGCATCCGGCGGGGTACAATAAGGGGTGCTTGGGACCGCTTCCCATTCATCCGGCTTAAGCGGGTCGATCGGGACGGTCGGATTGTAAGCGGGGAGTGTCACGCAGTTCAACCGCACCGAGTCCCACGCGGCCGGTCGAGGGTGTTTCCGTGACCGATGTTTGCGATGCTCGGAACGGCCTCGGGTCGCTCCGAGAGCTGGCCTGTTCGAGCCCATTTGGAATCTGGGGAAATGGAAAAATGACCGCGGAACCGATCATCAGCGTCTCGGGGCTTCGAGGAGTGGTGGGCGAAACGTTGACGCCGGAGGTCGCGATCCGCTATGCGTCCGCATTTGCCGCCGAATTGGGGCCGGGCGCGATCGTGTTGACTCGCGATGGTCGAGCCACGGGACGCATGCTGGCCGACGTCTTGCGTGGAGCACTCTGCGCGCTGGGACGAGACGTGATCGACGCCGATGTGGCCGCCACGCCAACGACGGGCGTGCTGGTGCGAGCGTACCGGGCCGCCGGTGGCCTCCAGATTTCCGCCAGCCACAATCCGGCGGAGTACAACGGCATCAAACTGTTCGGCCCCGAAGGTCGCGTGATCACAGAGGCGGCGGGCCAGCCGGTTCTCGCCCGCTACCGCGCCGGCCGCGCGCCGGCTTGGGTCCGCCATGATGGCGTCGGCACCCTGCAGCCCTGCGTCGACTCTTTGCAGGATCACCTCGACCTCGTGCTCGCCACCGTCAATCACCAGCTTATCCGCGAACGCGGGTTCCGCGTGCTGCTCGATTCCAACCACGGAGCGGGCAGCCTGCTCGGCGTGCGGCTGCTGGAGGAACTCGGCTGCCATGTGACGCTGCTCGGATCGCCGCCCGATGGCCGTTTCGAGCATAAGCCCGAGCCCACGGCCGACAACCTGGCCGGCGTCTCGGCGCTCGCCCGGGATGTGCACGCCGATGTGGGCTTCTGCCAAGACCCCGACGCCGACCGCCTCGCGCTGCTCGACGAGCAAGGACGCTACATCGGTGAGGAGTTCACGCTTGCGCTCACGGTCCGCCATGTGCTCGGCCAACGTCCTGGCCCGATTGTGACGAACTGCTCGACCAGCCGCATGTCGCAGGACATCGCGGAGGCGTTCGGCGTTCCGTTCTATCGCTCGAAGGTCGGCGAGGCGAACGTCACGGCGATGATGATCGAGAAGAAAGCTGTGTTCGGCGGCGAAGGCAACGGCGGGCCGATCGACCCCCGCGTCGGCTACGTCCGCGACAGCTTCGTTGGCATGGCCCTGGTGCTGGAAGCAATGGCCAGCGAAGGCAAGACACTGAGCCAGCTGGCGGCGGAACTGCCGCAGTACGCGATCCACAAGACGACGGTGGCCGTGGATCGCGAGGAAGTGGCCAGCCGCCTCGAACAGTTGGCTCGTCATTTCAGTTCCGCCCGCGCCGACGACCTCGATGGCCTGCGCCTCGATTGGGACGACCGCTGGCTGTTGGTGCGGGCGAGCAACACGGAACCGATTGTGCGGCTGGTGGCGGAGGCCCGTACGCTGGAGGCCGCGCGGGCCCTCTGCGAAGAGGCCGGCATGGCCCTGCAGGGGCAGGCCGTCTCGGCGGGCCGCTAAAACGCGGGGCCCCGCACGAGCCAAGCCGCTGGCGAGCTAGAGCTAAGTCACCGGCGAGCCAGGCCGTTACTCGCCTCGCAGCTTGTCGAGGCTGCGTTTCATGCCTTCGATCTGCTGCGGTGATGGCTGCGGCACGCGCAGGTCGAGGGACTGGAGCGTCGAGCTGATCACATCGGCGACGATGGCCCGCGTCATCCACTTGTCGTCGGCGGGAATCACGTGCCACGGTGCCCACTCCGTGCTCGTCGCGCGAATGGCCGCTTCGTAGGCCTCCATGTATTCGTCCCAGTGGTCGCGTTCATTCACGTCGCCCTCCGAGAACTTCCAATTCTTTTCCGGCTGCTCTAGGCGTTCGATGAAACGCCGTTTCTGTTCCTCCTTGCTCACGTTGAGGAAGAACTTGAGCACGGTGGTGCCGTTCCGCGTGAGATGCTGCTCGAAGGCGTTGATGTCGTCATAACGGGCCTGCCAGAACGATTTGCCACGTTTGCCGGGCGGCAGTTTCTGGAAGTCGAGCAGTTCGGGATGGACGCGCACGACGAGCACTTCTTCGTAGTACGACCGGTTGAAGATGCCGATGCGTCCCCGCTCGGGCAGTCGGACCATGCAGCGCCAAAGATAGGTGTGGTCGAGTTCCTCCTCGGACGGCCGCTTGAAGCTGTACACCTGGCAGCCCGTCGGGTTGATGCCGGACATCACGTGCTTGATCGTGCCGTCCTTGCCGGCGGCGTCCATGGCTTGGAAGATGACGAGCAGCGCGTAACGGTCGTCGGCGTAGAGCATCTCCTGGGCCGCCGCGAGTTCGTTGAGGCTGCGAGCCAGCAGCGCCTCGGCATGTTCCCGCACAGCAGCCTTTTCGTTCGGTTTCCAGGCGCCGACGGCGGACCACTTCGTGTCATGGTCCTTGAGGCGAAACTTCTTCTTCGGCGTCACGCGGACGCTGGCGATCACTTTGTCGGAGATCATGGGTGCGGAATCCCGGTAGTAAAGAGGAGGGGAGGCGCGCGGGGCGCGGGGCCTTGGAAGTCGATCAGGGAATGCGGCAGCCTTCGGCTCGCCATACCTGTTCAGCGTATTCGCGGATCGTCCGGTCGCTGGAGAAATGTCCCGACGCGGCGACGTTGAGCACCGCCAGGCGGCTCCAGTCGTCGGCGTCGCGGAACCGCTGGCCGGCGCGGTGCTGCGCGGCGGCGTAGGACTGCAGGTCGGCCAGGTGCAGGTAGTAGTCGTTCCGTTCCAGCAGCAGGTCCACCAGCGGCTGGAACGCGCCGGGCTGGTCGGGGCAGAAGTGGTTGTCGCGGACCAAGTCCAGCGTCTCTTGCACTTCGGCATCGTTCTCATAGTGCCAGCGAGCAAGATACCAGGGACGCGTCGTGGCGACCTGCTCGGCATCCAGCCCGAACAGGAAGAAGTTCTCCTCGCCGGCCCGCTGGTACATCTCGATGGTCGCTCCATCACGGGTCCCGACCGTCAGCGCGCCGTTCATCATGAACTTCATGTTGCTCGTGCCACTCGCCTCATATCCTGCGGTCGACAGCTGTTCGGAGATGTCCGCCGCGGGAATCAGTCGCTCGGCCAGCGACACGTTGTAGTTGGGCAGGAAGAGGACGCGGAGTTTCCGGGAGATGATCGTATCGGCCTCGATCGCGGCCGCGATGCGGTGGATGAAGAAGATCACCAGCTTGGCGAGGTGGTAGGCCGGCGCCGCCTTGCCCGCGAAGAAGAACGTCCGCGGCGGCAGGTCGAGGCCGGGGTCCTTGCGCAGGCGATTGTAGAGCACCACGATGTGCAGGGCGTTGAGCAGCTGTCGCTTGTATTCGTGGATCCGCTTGATGTGGCAGTCGAAGATCGTGTCGGGATCCACGGCCAGCCCGCTGGACTTCCGCAGCCAGTCCACGAGCCGCAGTTTCGCCCCTCGTTTGGCGCGACGGAATCGTTCGCGGAACACGGGATCGTCGGCGAGTGGGCGGAGCTGTTCCAGTCGTCCGGTCTCGGTGAGCCATCCGTCGCCAATCGCCTCGGTCAGCAGTTCGGCTAAGTCGGGGTTGGCGAGCGCGACCCAGCGACGGGGGGTCACGCCGTTGGTGATGTTGCGGAATCGCTGCGGATACATCTCCGCGAAGTCGGGAACCAGTCGTGTGCGCACGAGCTGCGAATGGATGGCGGCGACGCCGTTGGTGCTGTGCGAACCGACGATCGCCAGGTGGGCCATCCGCACCGCGCGTGTCGTGCCCTCTTCCACGAGGCTCATCCGCTGCACGCGCCGTCCATCTTCCGGATAACGGACTCGCACTTCTTCCAGGAAACGCCGGTTGATCTCGTAGACGATCTCCAGCAGCCGCGGACACAGCAGCTCGAAGAAACCCACCGGCCACTTCTCCAACGCCTCGGGCAGCAGCGTATGGTTTGTGTAGGCCAGCGTGCGGATCGTCAAGTCCCAGGCCACGTCCCACGGCAGTCGGGCCTGGTCGAGCAGGATGCGCATCAGTTCGGCGACGGCCATCGCGGGGTGCGTGTCGTTCAGCTGGATGGCCACTTTTTCGGGCAGCAGCGCCCAGTCGACGTTCGCGCGACGAAAGCGGCCGATGATATCGCCCAGCGAGCAGCAGACCAGGAAGTACTGCTGGGCAAAACGCAGCACGCGGCCGACCTGCGTGGAATCGTCGGGGTAGAGCACGCGCGTGATCGTCTCGGCCATCAGGCGGTCCATGATCGCGCCGACAAAGTCGCCGGAGCTGAATTCGCCGAAGTCGAAGTAGTCGGGCGACTCGGCCTTCCAGAGACGCAGCGTGTTGATGGTGTTGCCGCCGTGCCCGACGACCGGCCGATCGTACGGAACGCCGATGAGTTTCATGGTGCGTTCGGAGCTGGCGCGGAGCACGCCGTTCTCCAGGTAGAAGAAGCAGCCGACCGGAACCTCGACCGTTTCACGCGGCCGCGCGACCTCCCACGGATCGGGCCGCGCCAGCCAGTGGTCCGGCTGCTCCACCTGACGGCCGCCCACGATCTCCTGGCGGAAGATCCCATACTCATAACGCAGGCCCTGGCCCATCGACGGGATGTGCAGCGTGGCCATCGATTCGATGAAGCAGGCGGCCAGTCGACCGAGTCCGCCGTTACCAAGCCCCGCGTCCGTCTCCGTCTCCAGCAGTCCGTGCCAGTCGCGACGCGCGTCGGAATGCAGGTCGCTTTCGACAAACGACTGCACGCCGAGGTTCAGGATGTTGTTGTTGAGCGATCGACCGAGCAGGAACTCCATGGAAAGATAGTAGACCCGCTTCGGATTCTCGCGATCCTGCGTCTGCTGGGTGAGCAGCCAGCGCTGGGTGAGCAGGTCGCGCAGCGACATGGCGACGGCTTCGAAGCGATCCCGTTGGCTGGCCGACTCCATTGGAATCGCATGGTCGAACATCAGGTGGCGGTCGTAGTAGTCGAGTTCCGAGAACCGGAACGGACCGCACTCATACTGCCGCAGCTCCTCGCGGAGGGGCGGAGGCGTGGACTGCGCGGGCGAGCCGCTGGAGTGCGGCGCAGTGTGCAACGCAGTGTGCGGCGGGTCGGGCGGATCGTGCATGGGCCGCGAGGCTCCGGGTATCCGCCCGCCGTGGCGTGATTGCGATGCTTGGAGGAGTGATGTTTGGCGAGTTCGCAGCCCGTGGAGACCGCTTGGTGGGGGCGCGGCACGCGGGACCGGGATGGAGGGCAGTCCCCGCGTCAGTCGCCCAGACAGACGTTCATGGAGCGTGCCGTGCGCACGAGGCCGCCATCGGTCGGCACGGTCTTCAGCGAACGGACGGCCTCCTGCAGAGGAACGCTGCCGAAGTGGGTGCCCAGGTGGGCCACCATGCGCCCGAACTGTCCTTCGGCCACCAAGCGTACCGCCTCGGCGCCGAAAATGGAACAGAGAGCCCGGTCGAAGGTGGTGGGGCCGCCGCCACGCTGCAGGTGTCCCAGCACGCAGCAGCGGGTCTCCTTGCCGGTCCGCTTTTCGATCTCCGCCGCCACCGCCGCCCCGATGCCGCCGAGCCGCGTCTCGCCATGTCCGGGTTGGTTTTGCGTCGTGACCACCGCGCCGCCACTCGGCTTGGCGCCCTCCGCGACGACGACGATCGAGAACCGTCGTCCCCGCGCCTCGCGTTCCAGGATCTTCGCGCACACGGGTTCGTACGCAAACGGGATCTCGGGGATCAGGATCACATCGGCCCCGCCCGCGATGCCCGCGTAGATGGCAATCCAGCCGGCGTAGCGGCCCATCACCTCGAGAACCATCACGCGATCGTGGCTCTCGGCCGTCGTGTGCAGCCGATCGAGCGCATCGGTGGCGCAGGCGACGGCCGAATCGAACCCGAAGGTCATGGTGGTGCCTTGCAGGTCGTTGTCGATGGTCTTGGGGACACCCACCAGCGGAATGCCATGCTCGTGCATCTGCTGGGCGATGGTGAGCGACCCGTCGCCGCCGATGCTGATGAGCGCCGAAAGGCCCAGTCGCCGCATGCCTTCCCGGACGCCATCGAGCAGTTCGACGGGCAGTTGGCGGTTTTCGCCGAGGCCCACTTTGGCCGAGAAACGCCCGCGATTGGCGGTGCCCAGGATCGTGCCGCCGCGCACCAGCAGTCCGTCGAGGGCATGGTAGTCGAGGGTTCGCGAGCGGGTCGGTTCGAGCAGGCCCTCGTAGCCGCCCAGGATGCCCACCGACTCCCAGCCCCGCTGCGTCGCCGACTTGACGGCCGCGCGGATGACCGCGTTCAGTCCGGGGCAATCACCACCGCCTGTTACGATGCCGATCTTCATGCACTCTGCGTCCTGGGGTTCGTCGGGGTGTTTTGGAGGCGGCGGTTTCGAGTCGACTCGGCGGCGTCGGGTGTACGCACCCCAGGGCTGGCCCGGGTGACCGACGATTGTCAGCCGATGCGGTCCTTGCCCATGTAGGGCCGCAGGACTTCGGGGACGAGCACCGAGCCGTCCGGTTGCTGGTAGTTCTCGAGCACGGCGATGATGGCGCGGCTGAGCGCGATGGCGGTGCCGTTGAGGGTGTGCACGAAGTTCGTGCCTTTCTCGCCGGGCGTCTTGTAACGCACATTCAGGCGACGGGCCTGGTAGTCGGTGCAGTTGCTGGTGCTGGTGACTTCGCCCCATTCGCCGTTCTCGCCGCGCCCGG
>CAZUJM010000132.1:0-2794 GCA_964620405.1 uncultured Pirellulaceae bacterium
GTGCAGATGCTCCAGCAGCAGACCGCAGTGGATGGTCATGTAGTCCACGCCCTGTTTGGCTTGGTGCTCCACCATGTCGAGGAAGTGCTGCGGCCGCATGTCCTCAATCGTGCCGCCCAACTCCTCCAGCATCTGGTAGATCGGAACCGTTCCAATCGGCACGGGGGAGGCTTCGATGATCGACTTGCGAATGCTGTCGATTGCCTTGCCCGTGGACAGGTCCATGACCGTGTCCGCCCCGAAGTGGACGGCCGTGTGGAGCTTGTCGAGTTCTTCCTCGATATTACTGGTCACGGCCGAGTTGCCGATGTTCGCATTGATCTTGCAGCGAGCCGCGATCCCGATCGCCATCGGCTCCAGTCGTCCCGCCAGATGGACCTTATTCGCGGGGATGACCATCCTCCCCGCGGCGACTTCCTCTCGCACCACCTCCGGAAGCAACCCCTCCCGCTGGGCGACGTACTCCATGGCGGATGTGATCTTGCCGGCACGAGCTTCAAGTAGTTGAGTCATGGCTGATAAAGGTCCTTCCTGGCAACCGAAGTCGGTCAATTGGACGTATTCGAAACGCACGGGGCGATCGGAAGAGAGCGTTCTTCACCGGCCATCATCGTATCAGTCACCCCGGGCGGCTTCCAGACCGTGTGCTCCCCACCCGTCGCCTACAGCGTCTTCAGGTACTCCAGCAAAGCCTTTTTTTGAGGCACGCTGAGAGGAGCCGGAAAGAGGTGTCCTGAGTTGGATTTCCCGAAGCGAGTGCTGTCGAACCAGGCATGTCGCACCGCGGGGTCCCGGGGCTTCTCGACCGGAGGCCCGGTCTCGACCACGAACCCCACGCGTTCCGCGTCGAAGGCTCGACCAACCCGTCGCCACTGGGAGGGCCGCTGCTCCGGGTTCAGGAGATGCCACAGCGTCGGTACGGACCCGTTGTGCAGGTAGGGTGCGGACGCCCAAATGCCGTGGAGGGGAGGGGCAACATACCCATCCGGGGCCGGTAGGACTCGGTCCCGATGTCCCTCGGCGAACCAGGACGAGGCGTATCGTTCCCGATCCCGCACCGTCAGCGCTTTCAACCGGACCGCGTCCGTACCTACCTCCTCCAGGGGAACGATCTTTTCCGGATACTCGGGACTCTCCCCGTAGGTGCCATGACAGGAAGCGCAGTTCGCCTCGAAGACCGCCTGGCCCTCCCGCACCAGATCCGCGTCCGTGGGGTGCGGATACTGAGGAGGCCGAAGGGATCGGATGTAGGCCAGCACGTGCTGGAAGTCGGACTCCCACGACGCGAACTCTTCCGGGCCGTTCTGTTCCACGAGCATGAATTGCATCAGCGGGCGGTGGCCGGTCGGCGCAAACCCATCGATGTAGAGCATCTGCTTTGTGTGGAAGTTCCACCAGGGAGGAGCGTCCATGTCGTGGTGGGTCATGGAAGGCGGGATGCGGTTGGGCTTGAGAGAAAGGTCCTTCTCCCGGCTGGCGAGCAGGGCGACCCCGAACATGACGGCATTGGTCGTTCCCCGCGTCGTTCCGAGAGGCATGAACATCGAACCGACGTCCATCGTCCCCAGCGACTTGCCCAACTTCAGCTTGGTCTTGCGAATCTCCGACGTCAGGATCTCCAGGGCGAACTCCGCGTTGGGGGCTCCTGGCGTCACCTGGTCGTAGACCCGGCCACCGTGACAGGCGAAGCAGGTCATGGACCACTCGCCGGTGGAACTGACCGCGTACTGCAGCGGCAGCAGCAACTCGTCGTCCAAGCTGGCTCCGGGACGGAGCGACAGGCCGTAGCGGTCGAGGATCATCTCCCGTCGGCGGGCCCGAGAGGCCTGGGCGGCTTCGGAACGAAGTGGTTCGGGCCAGCAGTTCCAGGTCGCCTCCAGTGTCTCCTGATCGAAGTCCGGGGGCAGGTAGACCTTTTCGGTCAGCAGGCGGTAGCCCTCTCGGGGATCTCCCGCTGAGTTTCCGAGCAGCGCTCCGCGATCCCCGGCGACCCCGGTTTCGCACCGAGTCAGAAAGAGAAGATTTACGAAGAGGAAGGCCAGGAGGAGCGGACCACCCAGGCGGCAGGCGAGTTCCGTGAGGGGAACTTCGCCAGAACTGGTGCTTCCGCCGCGGTCAGTCGGAGGAGCGTGGCCAGGCGTCGGTATCACAAGAAAACTCCTAACGGCACCGTTGGAGGCACACCCGGAGACGCAACTCCGAGTCAGTGCGACCGCTGGATTGGTGATAACCGCAGGCACCGACCTCTGTTAACCCGGCTCGTACCCAAGGTTGGGAGCCAGCCAGCGTTCGACCTCGGCAAGCTGCATTCGCTTGCGCTTCGCGTACGACTCGGCCTGTTCGCGCGTGATTCGGTCCACCGCGAAATAGCGGGCCTGGGGGTGGGAAAAATAGAAGCCGCTGACGCTGGCTGCGGGCATCATCGCGAAGCTTTCGGTCAGGTGCACATCCGCCTCCGCCTCCGCTCGCAGCAGGTCGAAGAGGATTCGTTTCTCTGTGTGGTCGGGGCAAGCCGGATACCCGGGAGCTGGCCGGATGCCCTCGTATCGTTCCTCGACGAGATCCTCTTTGGAGAGAGTTTCCCCTCGGCCGTAACCCCAATCCTTGCGCGCTTGCTCATGCAGCCACTCAGCGCCCGCTTCGGCGAATCGGTCCGCCAATGCCTTCACCAAGATGGCGTTGTAGTCATCATGTTTGGCCTGGAACGTGTGGGCCAGTTCATCGGCACCGATTCCCGCGGTGATCACGAACGCCCCCAGGTAGTCGCGGAATCCACTGTCGGCCGGAGCGATGT
>CAZUJM010000132.1:2804-3516 GCA_964620405.1 uncultured Pirellulaceae bacterium
GCGGAAATCGTCCTGGCCGGGACGAACCCACTGCTGTCGCAAGAAGTGGAATCGCGCCACGGGCGTCCGTCGTTCCTCGTCCGCATAGAGTTGAACATCGTCACCTTCGGAGGCGGCGGGCCAGAATCCATAGACGGCCCTGGCGCGGATCAGGCGTTTGGAAATGATCTCGTCCAGTTGCGCCTGGGCGTCCGCGAAAAGGCGGGACGCTTCGGCCCCGACGACGGCGTCTTTGAAAATGGCCGGATACTTGCCCTTCAGTTCCCAGGCCATGAAGAATGGAGACCAGTCGATGTAGTCGCGCAGTGTCGCCAGGTCGAGTTCGCGAATCGTCTTGGAGCCCAGGAATGCCGGAGTCCTTTCCTGACAACCGCTCCAGTCGATCTTGAACTTTTTCGCACAGGCCTCGTCATAGGGAACGAGCTTTGCCTGTCGCTGGCGGAAGGAGGAAACCATCTGCTCCTGGAGCCGCTGGTTTTCCCGGACCATCTCCTGCCGCAGGTGAGGGCTCAACAATCGATCGACGACTCCGACGCACCGCGATGCATCGGATACGTGGACGATCGGGTTCCGATAGGCCGGCGCGATCTTCACGGCCGTATGCTTCGCGCTCGTCGTCGCGCCACCGATCAGCAGCGGAACCGAAAATCCGCACCGTTCCAGTTCACTGGCCACGTGTACCATCTGGTCAAGGCTGGGCGTGATCAGGCCC
>CAZUJM010000132.1:3526-14741 GCA_964620405.1 uncultured Pirellulaceae bacterium
GCCGATGATGTCCACGGCGTGTTTCGTGGCTTCCTCGAGAATCTTTTCCGCGGGCACCATGACCCCGAGGTCGATCACCTCGAAGTTATTGCAGGCGAGCACGACGCCCACGATGTTCTTGCCGATGTCGTGGACGTCTCCCTTGACGGTGGCAAGCAACACCTTGGCTCGTTTTGACTGTTGCGCGGACGCATCGGCCTTCTTCTCCTCCTCCATGAACGGAAGCAGGTAAGCGACGGCCTTCTTCATGACGCGCGCCGACTTGACGACCTGGGGAAGGAACATCTTGCCCTGGCCAAACAGGTCGCCGACGATGGACATGCCTTCCATGAGCGGCCCTTCGATGATCTGTAGGCAGCGTGCGTAGTGCGGCCTCGCCTCCTCGACGTCTTGGTCGATGTAGCGATCGATGCCTTTGATCAGTGCGTGCTGGAGCCGTTTTTGAACCGGCGCGTCCCGCCAACTGAGGTCTTCCTGGGAAGTCGCGCCCCGCTGGCCCTTGACCGTCTCCGCCATGGACAGCAGGCGGTCCGTCGCGTCGGGACGGCGATTCAGAAGCACGTCCTCCACGGCGTCCAGCAGCGACGGTGGGATCTGCTCGTAGACGTCCAACTGGCCCGCGTTCACGATTCCCATGTCCATGCCAGCCTTGACGGCGTGGTACAGGAATGCCGAATGCATGGCTTCTCGAACGACGTCATTGCCGCGGAAAGAGAAGGAGATGTTGCTGACGCCGCCGGAAATCCTTGCGTTCGGGCAGGTCTCCTTGATTTGCCGCGTGGCCTCGATGAAGTTGACGGCGTAGTTGTCGTGTTCGGCGATGCCTGTCGCGACCGTAAGGATATTCGGGTCGAAGATGATGTCCTGGGGAGGGAAGCCGACCTGTTCGGTGAGCAGTTGGTAGGCGCGCTGGCAGACCCGGACCTTGTCGGCCGTTTCCACCGCCTGTCCCTGCTCGTCGAACGCCATCACCACGACGGCCGCTCCATAACGCCGGATGAGCCTGGCCTTGGCAAGGAAGTCCTCCTCGCCGTCCTTCAAGCTGATGGAATTGACGACCGGTTTCCCCTGGACGCACTTCAGGCCTGCTTCGATGATCGACCACTTCGAACTGTCGATCATCACGGGGGCCGCCGCAATGTCGGACTCGCCCGCGATCAAGTTCAGGTAGCGTGCCATGGCCGCTTCGCCGTCCAGCAGGGCGTCGTCCATGTTGATGTCGAGGATCCCCGCACCGTTCGCCACCTGCTGTCGCGCGACGTCAACCGCCTCCTCAAACTGCTGGTTCCGGATGAGCCTCGCAAACTGGCGCGAACCGGTGACGTTCGTGCGCTCGCCGATCATCGTGAAGTTCGCGTCGGGCCGGAGCGTCAATGGCATGGTTCCGCTTAGTCGCGTGTACGGTTCCACCGCATGGCGTTTGCGGGGCGGAACGGAAGCCACTGCCTGCTTGATCGCCTGGATGTAGGCCGGCGTGGTGCCGCAGCAGCCGCCGACGATGTTGAGCCAACCGGCCTTCGCGAATTCGTTCAGCAGTTCAGCCATCCGCGCCGCTGACAGGTCGTACTGACCCATTTCGTTCGGCAAGCCCGCGTTCGGATGGCAGCTGACATACCGATCGGTGACTTCCGAAAGTTCACGCAGGAATGGCCGCATGGCTTCCGGGCCCAACGCGCAGTTCATGCCGACGCTCAGCAGCGGAAAGTGCGAGACGGCATTCCACATCGCTTCGACCGTCTGGGCCGAGACGAAGGTGCGGCCGGAGGGATCGAAGGTCGCGGACGCCATGACGGGCAGCGTGCGGCCAGTTTCATCGAAATACCGCTGGATGCCGAACAGACATGCCTTGAGGTTCAGGGTGTCGATCACGGTTTCCGCCAAGAGAATGTCCGCGCCGGATTCGATAAGCACGGACGCCTGCTGGTAGTACGACTCGGCCATCTGGTCGAACGTCGTATTGCGGTAGGCGGGATCCTCTACCTTGGTGGAAATGGCCAGCTGTTTCGCCGTCGGTCCAATCGAAGCCGCGACGAAGCAAGACCGGCCCGGCTCCGCGCGCTCGATCTCCTCGGCCGCCGCGCGAGCGCAGCGAATGGCCGCCGCGTTGATCTCCCTCATCACCTCTGCCGGAAGCTGGAACTCCTCCATGCCCACGGGACTTGCCCCGAAGGTGTTGGTGGTGACGATATCAGCACCCGCGCGGTAATACTTCGCATGGATCTCCCGGATCGCATCCGGCTGCGTCAGGCAGAGAATGTCAGGGAAGTTCTTGAGGTCCACGGGATGGCTGGCAAAACGCTTTCCCCGGACATCCGCTTCCTCCAGATGCAGTGCTTGCACCATGGTGCCCATCGCTCCGTCCAGAATCAGGATCTGCTCCTGAAGCAGGGTCTGCAAGCGTTGCTGGCGGTCGTCTTGAGGCGGGGCGATGTACATCGGAGCGTTCTCGATTCGTGACGCGAAGATAGGGAACTGCGAGGAACAGGCAATCCTAGGACCCGGCAATCGTGCTGCCCGTCGTGGAGGTAGCCACTCCGACCGGGAATGCGCACTTTTCCCGCGATTCGGCGGTCTGGATTGGAACCGGGGAAGCGGTTACCCTGCCGCCCGGCCATGACCCTGGGCCCTCGCCCGGTGCCACAGGCCGAAAAACCGCTTCAACCCTCAAGGTTTACCATGCGGGAGGTCGATACCTAATCGCGCCGTGTGCTTCCGGGCGCCGACCGCGCTTGGACCCAATACTAACTGGCCGCCTGATGTCTGGACAAGGACGGTATGACCCAGAACCCCCAGGTCCCTCGATGTCGCTCAAGCGTAGCCATTCCCCCACGAACGACCGGGGAAGGGCCCTGGCTTGCCATCCCTGACTTCTCCATCTCGACGACGGCCACACCCGCACCCGGCGAAGATTCCCGCGTCCTGGAAAGCCAGCTCGCGGGCGATGCCGATGGGCGCGAGTCAACGCTTCCGCCCCCTGTGTCTTCCGCATCGATGACGCCGAGTCCCGAGGAGACGCCGACCGCAATCGTTGCTGCCGCTGATGCTGCACGCGAAATCGTTGCAAGTCCCGGGGAGCAGTCGCCGTCGCCCGTCGACACGGGAGCAGCGGTGCGCGAACTCCTGCAGAACTCGACGACAGGTCGTCTGCGCCGGTGGGTGCAGTGGGGAGCGAACGATCCACGCAAGGCCGTCACCGTCTTGGGAGGCGTTGCCTTGGCTTTGCTGGTCGTGCTGCGAAGCGGTTCGACCGGAAGCCGACCCGCTCCTTCGCCCACGCCCGACGCCGACCAATTGTCTCGCGAAGTCCGAGCCATCGAGCGACTTTCCAACACACCGTTGCGACTTGCTTCCGCCCCGGCAACAGCCTCCGCAACCCCGGCGGTTTCCGGCGGTAACGCAGAGAAGGATTCGCTGTTTGAAGTGAAGCTGCTCAAGCCAGCCAAAATGAATGCCACTGCGGGCCGGAGTTCGTCGGTCGGCGCGGACGAAGCTCCTCTCCGGGAACTGTCTGCGGCCGCCACTCCCGACTCAAGCGGGAATCAGCAGGCAGCGGATGTGCGACCTGTCGCCGCAACGCAGGATCGCCCCAGTCCTTCGGATACCGTGGAAGAATCTCCTGCTGATCCGGCTGGCAAAGGCCTCGAGGTCGTTCATGAGGGGACCGCTACGCACGAGGAACTTCTCGCCCCCCGCCGTCCTGCCAAGACCAAGGGGTATCCCAGCACGGATGCCGTGAAGTACCCCGCATACCGCTTCGAGGATGCTTCGCAGACTGAGGAAGGCACCGCCAAGTAGATTGCCTTGGAAGGCAAAGGTGGCCGGACGGGCTGGCGTCTCCATGGGCTCTGAACTCTCCGACCAGGGAACACCTGGAAGCTGCTTACAAGGATGTGCATGATGAGTCTCATCGACCAAGCCCTGCAGAAGGCCTACCAACAGCGGCTCCGTCCGGTGACTCCCGGCACGCCAGCCAGCGGGCACGTGGATTCGGCGCGGGGAGCGGATGGAAACGTATCTTCCGCGGGCAGGGAACTCTATGTCCATGCGGCTGAGCCGATGCGGGGACGGCATTTTCGCGTTTCCGCGCAGGCAGGCAGCCCAACTGTATCCGTGCGCGACGAAAACGGCTCGCGACCGTCTGAGTTGCGGCGCGAGAATGCGGTCGCAGCAGATAATGCTCCAGAAAACACCGTCGTGGCGAAGGTCACCGCGGAGATCTCAAGTCTTCTGCAGATGGATTGCGGTGGGCAATCCCCCTGTGTCTCCAGCGGCCTTTTCAGCGAATCGCTCACCGGTTTGGCAAGTGGCGGCAGTGACTCTCGAACGCAGGTAAGTGAACTGGAGTGGATGCCTTTTCCGAGTTCCGGCGTGGAGACTAACCAGCCGGAAGCGACCGTTGCGGCTGCCAAGGATGCCCCGCAGCATGCCGCGCTGCTCGACTTTAAGCCGACTTGGGAAGTGGACGCTTTCCAGTTTTCTCCTGCGGTTGTCCAGGCGGAGGAGCGTCTTCTGGCGCGACTTCGCGAGGCGCTGCAGGAAGTCGTTGCGACTCGAACTCAGATCGTTTGGGTGAGTAGCTTGGCGGAGGGGGAGGGGCGAACAACGATCGCTGCTTTGCTCGCGCTGTCCCTGGCTCGCATGGGCCAACAGGTCCTGCTCCTGCAGGGGGATGGACGCGCGACATCGTTGGCGAAGCAGCTTGGCGTCGCTTGCGAACTGGGGTGGAGGGGTTCCTGTACGGAAGCCGGACTGGTCAGTCTGCAGGACCAATGCCTGTTCTCGCTGAACGATCGCCTCGCATTGCTTCCCGCTGTCGATGCGTCGCCAGTGACCGCGTTGGCTGGCCTGCTCACGCAACTGGTTCAGGCATTCAATATCGTTGTCGTCGACGCGGCGGTGGGAATGGCGCACCGGAATGTTGCGGTGCCAGCGGCCAAGGAAATGGAAGTCGTCGTGCAAGACATCCGGCGGACCTCCTCCGAGGCCTTGCAGCGAGCCCTATGGGCTCAGCCCATGGCCAAGTACCGCGAGGTGCGCGTGGTTCAGAACTTCGTCTAGATCGCTTTTGAAGTGTCTTTCTGATTCGTGGATGGCTGCCAAGATCGCGGAAGGGGCAGATGATGTACGAGGCTTACTGGGGTTTGCAGCGGAAACCTTTCGAGAACACTTCCAACGCGGACTTCTACTACCCGGGCAATTCGCATCAGGCAGCTCTGCTGAAGCTGCGTTACGCCATCGAAAACTGTCGGCAGGCCGCTGTGCTTGTTGGTGCGCCGGGATTGGGCAAGTCGCTTGTTGTCCAATCGCTCTTTCGAAGCCTCCCGGAACGTTTTCAGCCTCGTGTGCACCTGGTGTTTCCCCAGCTGCCCGCCGCTGAGCTGTTGGCCTGCATCGCCTGCGAATTGAATGGCGTGGACCCGGGACGCGAAGTGCCGTGCCGACAGGAGTCGGTGGCGAAAATCCAAAGGTGTCTCCAGCAGAACGTGCTTGCCGGGCGCCATTCCGTGGTGGTGGTGGACGAAGCCCATCTGCTGGGGGACGGAAGCACCCTCGATACGCTTCGCTTGCTTCTGAACTTCGAAACCAATTCACAAGCCAGCATGACGCTCCTGCTAGTTGGGCAGCCTTCCTTGTTGCCATTGCTGGATCGCCAGAAGGACATGGAGGATCGCTTGGCGGTCAAGTGTCTTCTGCGGCCGTTTGACCAGGATGAGTCGATCGCGTACGTGAATCATCGCCTGCGTCACGCGGGCGCGCAGCGAGCCATCTTTTCCGAAGGGGCGCTCGAGACGCTGCACTGGGTCACCCATGGAAATCCGCGGCAGATCAACAGGATCGGTGACCTCGCGTTGCTCATCGGGTTTGCGGAGGAATCCGAGCTGGTGGGTTCGGACGCGATCGAGGCCGTTTCTCGCGAGTTGATGACGGTGGCGGCTGAGTAGAGAACGTTCGCCAGCCTCCGTTGAATCTTGGGGAGCGAATCCCCGCTGTTGTCGGCTCGGACTCTGCGCGCAGCTCGCCTCTCGACGCTCGGCTCGGGGGCCCCGGGGCGACGTCACAGGTCGGTCCCCCTCGACGCGATCTTCGAGCGGAAGTGTCGCGTCCGACTGTAAAGGGAACGCGTCTCTTCAACGATCCTTGGCCAGCTTGGTCGGATTGGGTCTTGCGACACTCCGGCGGTGCCGGTTGCACGCTTGGACGCGTGTCTCCGGGAAGGTTTGGACGGCCTTTTCGGAACGAACTCGGCCCATGCTCCATCGGAGGGCCTGTCTCCCGAGGTACGGAGGAGGTTGCCGAACGGGGCTGTTCGCCTTAAAGTGACCCGCAGTACCGGCCGCAATTGGGTGCTCTGGCAAGATGCATGCCATGACGGCGCAGGTCCCGGGAGTTGCTGGATTCGCGAGGCGTCCGATCGTCACGAAGGGTGGCGATCGTCACGAAGGGCAGATCGACTCATGGCGGACGGGTTTTCAGTGCGACCTCCAACTCCTGGACGAAGCCGTTCCAGCGGCTGTTGGTTCGGTTTGGCGATCGGGCTCGTGGCGGGCGCGATGGCCACGTACTGGTGGAGTGCATTGCGGCCGGCACCGTTGCTCGATCCGCAGGCCCAGGGACGGCCAGTGGTACCGCGGGGCGATCTGGCGGCAGATGAGCGCAGCGTCATCGAGCTGTTCAGGAATCAGTCTCCCGCAGTCGTTTTCATCACCACGGCCAAGGTCGGAATCGACTGGCGACGATTCGATGAAACGACGATCAGCCGGGGGTCGGGATCGGGATTCGTGTGGAGCAAGGACGGGTACATTGTCACGAACGACCATGTCGTCTCCGAGGCCAGTCTTGCCCAAGTTACACTCGCCGACCAGTCCGTCTGGAAAGCCGAACTGGTGGGGCGAGCCTCGGGCAAGGATCTCGCGGTCCTGAAAATTGAAGCGCCTGCCGATCGATTGCGACCCATTCTGGTCGGCAAGTCCCAGGACCTGCAGGTTGGCCAGAAGGTGTTTGCCATCGGGAATCCATTCGGGCTGGACCAGACGCTGACCACCGGCATCATTAGCGCGCTGGGACGCGAAATCTCGGCGAACGAAGTGGCCGTGGAGGGGGAAACCAAACGCACAATCGATGGCGTGATCCAGACGGATGCGGCGATCAATCCCGGCAACTCGGGCGGCCCTTTGCTGGATAGTGCAGGGCGTTTGATCGGAGTGAACACGGCAATCTACAGTCCTTCCGGTGCCTACGCGGGAGTCGGATTTGCCATTCCGGTGGACACCGTGAATCGGGTTGTGCCCGAGTTGATTCGTCACGGGAAGCTGATTCGGCCGGATGTCGGTATCATTCCGTTCCAGGATCAACGTACCCGGGAGCTTCAACTGGAGGGCGTTCTGGTGCGTGATGTCTATCCTCAGTCCGTGGCGGAACAGGCGGGGTTGCAGGGTACGCTCGTCGAAAAAGTGAGCCGTGGCCTGATCGTAAACTATCGGGTGCGCTATGGTGACCTGATCGTAGCCGCCGATGGCGATCCGATTACGAGCCTGGACGACTGGTATTCGTTTCTCGAGCGACATCGAACGGGGGAGCAGGTAGTGCTCACCGTGGTGCGGGATCTGCGGACTCCGGAACAGCGGAAGGAAGAGATCACGGTGACGCTCGCGGAGCCGAACTGATGGAGGCTGGCAACGGTCGTTCGTGAGAAGGATCGGCGCCGGTTTCGGCGGCCTTCTTAGATGCCGATGGCCTGGCCCAGGTGGACGCTCCAGAAGAGTCCTGCGACGGTGCGTCTGTTGCGGTCGATGATCGGCCCTGGTCAAGCGTTTGGGGAACGACGGTGGATCAAGAGAGGTGATCGGATGCGGGTCTGGCTGTTTGATATCGACGGAACCCTGCTGGTGACGGGCGGAGCGGGGCAGGATGCGGCGGTCCTCGCCTTGCAGGACGCCTTTCAGATTCCCGCTTCGCGCGAGGGCGTGTCGTTCGCCGGAAGAACCGATCGAGCGATCAACCGGGACCTATTCGCGAAGCACGGCATCGAATCGTCGGCTGAAAACTGGGGCCGTTTTCAGGACGCCTATCTGAAGCGTCTCGAGCAGCTGTTGGACCAACGAGCCGGCGAGGTGCTCCCCGGGGTTCTGGATCTAATCGATCGACTGGAGGCCATGCCAAACACCCACGTTGGGTTGCTCACCGGTAACGTGCGGGCGGCAGCGGAACTCAAGCTGCGTCGCTATGGCATCTGGGACCGCTTCGCCTTCGGTGGTTACGGAGACGACCATGCGGACCGCGCGGACGTGGCCCGGGCCGCGCGTGCGGCTGCGGAGCAGCATGTCGAGGCAGACGTGGATCCGTCTTGCATTTGGATCATCGGCGACACGGGGAACGATGTGTACTGCGCTCGAGCCATAGGAGCCCGAGTGATCGCCGTCGCGACAGGACAGTCGGACATGGATACACTCGGACTCACGGAACCCGATCTGCTGCTAAGGGACCTGCGGGACGTCTTCAACCACCCTCACGTCTTCGCCATCTGAGTGCTGACTGACCAAGATGCAACACCCCTGGGACGCGGACGGGGCCATTCCAGATTCCCCTTGGTCATCCGCCCGCTGCGACTGCCGCCTGGTTCGCCCTCGCGGCAGATCGACTTGGTCAGCCGGGCGTCGTCGCGTCTTCTGCCTTCACTTGGCAGGGGAGGACAGGTAGGAATCAAAGACGCGGACTTTGGCCCAGAGCGGCTTGTTCTCCTCGATGAATTTCAGGTGCCTGGGGTGCGTCTGGTAGACGTCGTGGGCCGCCTTGTTCTTGAAGACGACATGCAAGGCAATGTCGAAGTCCATGACGTTCACCTCCCGGTTGAGTTCCTTGCAGAGTTCACCGGCAGAGTAGTACAACGTGCCCTCGTGATCGGAAAGGTACTTGTTGCAAGCCGCCAGCATTGTTTCCCGGTTGGCGGGAGTACTGTCTTTGAGCGTGAAGTAGACCATGTGGGCGAGGGGACGTTCGTCGGCGTCGGCGGTCACGCTACCGGGAGGGCAGAAAAAAGCCAGTCCAGCGAATGCGAAGAGCAGGTTGCGCATTGTCGATGCTCCTTGTGGGGTCAGCGAATCGGTCGGTTGGCGAAAGCCACTGGCGGATATTCTCGCAACGAAGTGTGAAATTACAACCGGCGTGGGGTAATCACGGGCGAGTCCCCCTTGCGGACGCCATCCTGGGTTGAGTTGCCCGACAGCCGATATTATCCTGACGGTCCTTTGGAGATCGAGCGGGGAAAGCGTTTTGGGGGAGTCTATGAAAGCGGAAGCATGGCATGGTGTTTTTCCGGCAGCCACCACGCAGTTCCATGAGGACCAGTCCCTCAACATCCAGGGTACGCTGGACCATCTGGAGGCGATGATCAAGGCTGGAATCCATGGCCTGATCATGCTCGGTACGGTCGGAGAGAACTGCTCGCTGGAAGCCGCGGAGAAGAGAGATGTCCTGCGGGCTGTCGTGGAGCATGTGGGGGGGAGAATCCCGGTGCTTGCCGGTGTGGCGGAGTACACCACGCGGCTGGCATGTCGTTTCGCCGCGGATGCCGAGCAACTTGGCGTGGACGGTCTTATGGTGCTGCCCGGCATGGTCTACAAGGCGCAGCCCCACGAGAACCTGCACCACTTCAGGGCCGTAGCGGCAGCTTCCGACCTGCCGATCATGATCTACAACAATCCGGTATCCTACCGAGTTGATATCCTGCCCGCGGAGTTTGCCGAACTCGCGGACGAACCGAAATTCGTGGCGATCAAGGAGTCTTCCGAGGACTGCCGGCGGATCACGGACATCAAGAATGCCTGCGGTGACCGGTTCATTCTCTTCTGCGGCGTCGACGACCTCGTCCTAGAAAGCGTCATGCTGGGTGCCGTTGGCTGGATCTCGGGACTGGTGAACGCATTTCCAGCGGAGAATCGCTGGTTGTGGGACTTGCTGATGAGCGGGCAGTACGACGAGGCCCTGGATGTGTACCGCTGGTACACGCCCCTGTTGCACCTCGATACGCACCCGAAGCTTGTTCAATACATCAAGCTGGCCGCTCAGGAATGCGGTTTCGGAAACGAAATGGTGCGCGCGCCGAGGCTGCCCCTCGAAGGTGAGGAACGCGAAAGGGTTCTGGGCATCATCCGACATGGAATCCGGACCCGCCCGCAGGCTCGCGGGCACAAATAGCGGCTGTCAGGAACTCGGCTGCCACCAACACGGCGTCCGCCAGCCGGAACGCTTGTTCGATCCAAGGCCATGCTGGAAGGAGCACGACCCGTGATGCAAGTCGGCGGTACTGGCGCTCATCGAGTGGTCGTGCTGGATTCGCACACGGGAGGCGAACCGACTCGACTCGTCATGTCGGGAGGGCCCGATCTTGGATCGGGGAGTCTGCGGGAACAACGCGGGCGTTTTCAGTCGCAACACGACGACTTCCGGGCGGGGGTGATTCTGGAACCTCGTGGATCGGAAGTGCTGGTGGGAGCCGTGCTGGGCCGACCTGAGTCCCGGGAGTCGACGACGGGCGTTGTCTTCTTCAACAACGTTGGCGTGCTTGGCATGTGTGGGCACGGTACGATCGGTGTCATGGTATCGCTGGTTCACGCGGGAAGAATCGGCCCGGGACGCCATCAGATCGAAACGCCCGTCGGTACGATTCAGACCGAGGTGCATGATGCGGCTCGAGTCACCGTCCAAAACGTGCCCAGCTATCGGTTCGCGACCAACGTCGAGGTGCTGTTGTCGGACGACCGCGCGATACGAGGCGATGTCGCCTGGGGCGGGAACTGGTTCTTTCTCGCTCGAGTGGACGAGGTTCCCCTGGAGATGAAGTCGGTTCCACGCTTGCTGGAAATCGCCGGTGAGATTCGTGAGGCCCTGCGGCGGCAGGGTGTGGTGGGGGAGAACGGTGCGGAAATCGATCACATCGAACTTTGGGCTCCGTCTCTGGATGATGCCGCCGACTGTCGAAACTTCGTGCTTTGTCCCGGAGGTGCCTACGATCGATCGCCTTGCGGTACGGGCACCAGCGCGAAGGTGGCCTGCCTGGCAGCGGATGGCGCGTTGAAACCGGGAGCCCGTTGGCGGCAGCAGGGGATCACGGGGAGTCTCTTTGAAGCCAGCTACGCCATGGTCGGGGGAAAAACCATACCGAGCGTGACTGGCGAGGCGTATGTGACGGCGGAGACGACGCTGCTCTTCCAGGCTA
>CAZUJM010000132.1:14751-15735 GCA_964620405.1 uncultured Pirellulaceae bacterium
TCGGCGGGGGATTCGGTCTTGAAGCCCGGGGAAAGCAGCACGGTTAGCGTGGGGGGGGGCGTGGTAGGGGCCCTGTGCGCCTGGTACCTCACCGAGTCAGGGCACCGAGTGACCGTGCTGGACTCGGGAGCCTTTGGCAATGCGTGTTCCGCTGGCAACTGCGGCTACATCTGTCCCAGTCATGTGCTGCCCCTTGCGGTTCCAGGAGCCGTCTCGCGGTCCTTGCGAGCCATGTTGTCGAGCGACTCCCCCTTCTACATCAAGCCCCGGTTGTCCCCGGAACTCTGGTCGTGGCTCTGGCGTTTCGCCCGCTGCTGCACCACCGGGAAAATGATGAAGACGGCCATGGCTTGCCACGCTCTGCTGCAGTCCTCCGTGGACCTTTACGAGAAGTTGATCGTCGAGCAATCGCTGGATTGCGAATGGGAGCGACGCGGGCTGCTCTTCGTGTTTCATTCGAAGCACGAATTCGAGGAATACGCGAGAACCGATGCGTTGCTGCGGGACAGGTTCGGTGTCGCGGCCAATCCCTATGCCGGCGACGCACTCGTCGCCTTGGAACCCGCCTTGAAGGAAGGGCTGGGAGGCGGTTGGCACTATACCGGTGATTCGCACGCAGGCGGAGCGCGATCGCCTCCTGGCGCGTGGCGTCGATATCCAGGAGAATTGCCGTGTCCTGGCGGTGGGCGGCGAGGGGATGCGAGCCAAGCAGGTCGAGACTTCCCGCGGGCCCATTCGGGGCGACCGGTTTGTCATGGCAACCGGTGCGCTGACACCGTTCCTCAACGAACACCTCGGGTGTCGTATCCCGATCCAGCCGGGCAAGGGATACTCAATCACGATGCCCAGGCCGCGTAACTGCCCGCGCATTCCGCTGATCCTGGAGGAGCATCGGGTTGCCATTACGCCGATGCAAAGCGGGTATCGTATCGGGTCGACGATGGAGTTTTCCGGCTATGACACCACGCTGAATCAACGCCGGAT
>CAZUJM010000133.1:0-14805 GCA_964620405.1 uncultured Pirellulaceae bacterium
CGGTGAAAACGAAGTGCTCTGCACGCCCACCATGCACTCGAAGGGATTCCTCAAGCCCGAGGATATCGCGACGGTCGACATGAAGGGCAACCAGATCGCCGGTCGCAAGAAGCGGTCGAGCGAGGCGCTGCTGCACTTGGAGATCTACAAGCAGCGGCCGGACGTGAAGAGCGTCGTGCACTGCCATCCGCCCCATGCCACCGCGTTCGCCGTCGCCCGCGAGCCGATTCCGCAGTGCGTGCTGCCCGAAGTCGAGGTGTTCCTCGGCGACGTGCCGATCACCCGCTACGAAACGCCCGGCGGCCAAGCCTTCGCCGACACGATCCTGCCGTTCGTCTCCAAGACTAACGTCATCATCCTAGCCAACCATGGTACGGTGAGCTTTGGCGAGGACGTCGAGCGAGCTTACTGGTGGACCGAAATCCTCGACGCCTACTGCCGCATCCTGATGCTCGCCAAGAGCCTCGGTCGCGTGAACTACTTCTCGGAAGACAAGGAACGCGAGCTGCTGGAACTGAAGGCCAAGTGGGGCTTCAGCGATCCGCGCAACACGCCGGAATACAAGAACTGCGACATCTGCGCGAACGACATCTTCCGCGAGAGCTGGTCGCAGGGCGGGATTGAACGCCGGGCGTTCGACGCTCCGCCGGCGATGGGCGCTTCGGCCGGTGCCTCCCCGAGTCCCGCTCCGGTGGCCAGCGCCGCCACGGGCGATCCGCGGGAAGCCCTCGTGCAGGCGATCACCGAGCGTGTCTTGAGCGAACTGGCGCGTCAATCGGCGGGAGGCGTACGATGAAGGTAAGCATTATTGGAGCAGGCGGCTTGGTCGGTTCGTGCGCGGCGTTCGCGCTGCAGTGCGGCGGAGTTGTCCGTGAGATCGCGCTGCTGGACGTGAATGCCCAGGCGGCCGAAGGCCACGCGCTGGACCTGATCCACGGTGGACCAAGCACGGCTGACCAACGCATCGTGTCGGGCGGCTACGAACACATTCCCGATTCGGATGTGATCTGTATCACGGCTGGCCTGCGCCGCAAGCCCGACGAAAGCCGGCTCGACCTGATCAACCGCAACGTCGACCTCTTCCTGTCGATCCTCGACGGCATCCGCACGGCGGGCTACAAGAAGGATGCAATCGTCCACGTCGTGTCGAATCCGGTCGACATCCTGACTTACTTGGCCGCTAAGCGGCTGGAACTGCCGACGTCGCAGGTCATCGGCCTGGGTACACAACTCGACACGATCCGCTTCCGCAGTTTCATCGCCCGACACCTGAACGCCGCGCCGACGCAGGTGCAGGCGCTGATCCTGGGCGAGCACGGCGACAGCATGGTGCCGATCTGGTCGAGCGCCACGCTGGGCAGCCTGCCGCTGGAGAAGTACGCCGGCTGGAACGCACAGGTCGCGTCCGATCTCTTCACGCGCACCAAGGGTTCCGGCGCCGAAGTGATCGCCAAGAAGGGCGGAGCGGGTTTCGCCGTCGGCATCGCCATCCGGGACGTGATCCACTCTATCGCCCTGGATCAGCATCGCCTGCTGCCGGTATCGACCGTGCAGGAAGGCTGCTACGGCATTCGTGACGTCGCGTTGTCAGTCCCGACCGTCGTCGGTCGCAAGGGCTGCGTCGCTCGCCACGAAATCGACCTCTGGCCGAAGGAAACCCAGCAGCTGCGCAACAGTGGCAACGTCCTCCGCCAAACCCTGGGCACCGTGCTTCAACGCATCGGCGGCCGCTGAGGTGCCGCGACTGGGTTTGGGCGGATGCGTGGGGGGGTAACCACGGAGAGCACAGAGAGCACAGAGGGCACAGAGAGCACAGAGGGCACAGAGGGCACAGCGAATCGCCATGTCCTCCGTGGTTCACGCCTTTCCGAATCGGGCGATCGAAGGTGTCAGCGTGACTCCGCCACCAGGTGCCGCTGCACGAACTCCTCGTTCAGCGTCACGCCCAGGCCGGGGCCGTCGGGGACGGTGATCCAGCCATCGACGGCCTGCATGCGCTCGCGCGTCAACTCGGTTCGCATCGGTTCGTCCTCGAAGCAGTCCTCGAAGAGGAATGCGTCGCGGCAGGTGGCCAGCCACTGCAGGCTGGCAGCCACGGTGACGGGGCTGGTGTAGCAGTGGTTGCACGGGCGAGCGCCGATCTCTTCGACGCGATCGCGCAGGTAGGCGGCGTCGGTGAAGCCGCAGCGGCTGATGTCGATCTGGTAGACATCCAGCGCCCGCGCATCCAGCAGCGGTCGGAAAGCTTGCCGGCCACACTCCTCCTCGCCGCCCGCGATGGGAACCGGCGATCGGTCGCGCAGCCAGCGGTAGCCCTCCACATCGTCCGGCCGCAACGGCTCCTCCAGCCACTCAATTCCTTGTTCGGCGAACGCATGGGCGCGGCGCAGCGCCGTGCGAGCGTCCCAGATGCAGCCCGCGTCGATCAGCAGCGTGGCGTCGTCGCCGATGCCCGCGCGGGCACCGGCCACCAGTTCGCGATCCAGCGCCTCGCTTTGTCCCATCGGTTCCCAGCCGAACTTCGCGGCCGTATAGCCGCGATCCACGATGCGCCGCCCGATGTCCCGCGTGGCCGCGCCGTCCTTGCCGAACAGGATGGACGCGTACGCTCGGAACTTCGGATGCATCTTGCCGCCCAGCAGACAGTGGATCGGCTGCTGCAACGCCTTGCCCTTCAGATCCCAGAGTGCCACGTCGATGGCGGCCATGGCCGTGAGGGTGACACTGCTGCGTCCGTAATACAGCGTCCCGCGGTACATCTTATGCCAGAGGCGGTTGATCTCGAGCGGATTCTCGCCGATCAGCAGCTGGCGCAGGCCGCAGGCGATGTTGTGGCTGAACGGCGCGTCGATGACCGCCTTCACGACTTCGGGCGACGAGTCGGCTTCGCCGATGCCTTCGATGCCGGCATCGGTGCGGACGCGAACGAGGACCGAGTCCTGGCAGCTGGCCGTCTTCTGGGTGACGTCGCCGCCGCGGAGGATCTGACAGACGATTTCAGTGATCTTCATGAGAGAGGGGTTGGCTGGGGGTGAGTGGGCTGGTGAGAGTGACGGGCGGACGCGCTGTTCGCGATTCCTCGCGCGGGCGTATCGTATACGACAGAAATCAAGGCTGCTGCAGATAGGCGATGAGATCGGCCATCGCTTCGGGTGGGATCTCGGCCGCCAAGCCGCTGGGCATCAGCGACAAGCCGGTGCGCTGCAGGTAGTCGATCTGGGGACGCGCGAGCGTCACCGGTTCACGTTTGCCATCGGCCAGCGTCAGCGCGGTGGCGGTCTCCTGCTGGATGATGCCGCTGAACGTCCGGCCGTCGACGGTGGTCGCATTATAGTTGACGTAACGCGGGTCGATGGCCTGGTTCGGGTCCAGCACCGCGACCACGATCGCCTCGGCCGGCTTCTGCTGGTAGCTGGCCAAGTCCGGCCCGACGGCTTGCCCCTGGTCTTTCCACCGATGGCAGCCAGCGCAGTGGCGCACAAACACTTCCCGCCCGCGACTCGCCTCGCCCGGTGTTCGCAGTGCCTGCAGGTATCTGTCGAGCTGGTCGAGGCTGGAGAGCGGCTGGTCGGCGAATCGTTGCTCGGCCCGCCGTCGAATCGTTTCGTCCTCATGCTGTCGCAGGCGCCCGATGTCGGCCGCTCCCAGCAGCGAACGCGGCAAGGGTGCGGGTTGGGCATGGTCCTCGAGCTGGTCGAGCAGCCGCGCAGTCCAGGCGGGCCGCTGCAGCAGCGCGGACACCAGCAGTTCGGCCGTACGTGGACTGGCCTCGGGAATCGCCCGCAGGATCTGCTCACAGATCTCCACCGATGACTGCGATTCCAACGCGGCGATGCAGTCTGTGACAAGTTCCGCCCCGTACTGTCCACTAAGGCAGAGGAGCAGCTCGCGACGATTCTCGTCCTGCTCCAGTTCGGACACTCCCAGCAGCTGCACCGCGGCCTGGCGTTTCTCAAGCGGCGCGTCGGGCTGCGCGAGTGTCTTCCGCGCGCTGGTCAGCGAGGCGGCCAGCATCTGGCGCAGCGGCGCGGGTAGTGGCTGGTCGGTCGCACCGGCCCGCGCGCGGCCCTCGAAACAGGCGGCTCCAATCCGCCAGCGTTCGACATCGGCCAGGTCCTCGCGATGCTCCATCCAGCCGGCAATCGCTGACAAGGATGCGTCACTGCGATGGAAGGCCGCCTGCACGGCCAGTTCGCTCAGGTTGTCGAGGAAACGGGGAGGCAGTACGCGGGGAACGACCAGCGAAGCGTTCACGACCGCCGGCAGGTTGTCGGCATGGAGCGAACTGAGGACCGCGGCCTGCTGGATCGGCGTGTCGGCACGCTGCAGCAGCGTGGCCAGGGCGTTGGCCGTCTCCTGCACGGGATACCGCGCGAGGCTGATGGCGACCTGCATGCGGACGGCCTGGTCGGTGTTGTCGTCGGCGCTTTCGGCGTTGGCGTCACTGCCGTCGATGAGGCCCAGCACCGCGCGACGCAGTTCGGTCGCCAACGCGGGCGACGTGTCGGCCAGCAGATGGCTGGGCGGATCGTTGCTCGCCAGTCGCACCGCGTGGCGCCTCACCGCGGAGGAGCGGTCCCGCAGGGCCGTCTGCAAATGGGTGACGCGCAGCGCGCGAAGCTGGTCGAGTGCGACGAGGGCCGACAGTCGTGTCCACTCGGAGCCGGCCCGCTGCAGCAGTCCCTCCAGTTGCGTCGCGAGGCTCGCCGGAATGCCGCTCGCCGGAACATCGCGCGACGCAGACGCCTGCTGCCAGACCAGCGACTGCAGGGCCAGGTCCCGTTGCGGGCCGTTCGGCGAATCCAGCGCATCCACCAACTCGGGTGCGGACAGGCCTTGCAGCGATACCGGCCGTCGTGGCGGAGCGTCTCGGCGCACGATGCGGTAGATGCGACCCCGGTCCGCTCCCGCACGCACATCCAGCTGTTCCAACGATTCCGGCGGAATCCAACGCGGATGCTCGATCACATAGCGATACATGTCCACGATCCACAGGCCACCTTCCGGTCCGGTGCGCGCCTGCACGGGCCGAAACCAAGGATCGCTCGATGCCAGGAATTCGCGATCCTGCTCGTTCGCGGACCGCTCACCGCGATACGTCACGCCCTCGCGGGTGAGCACCTGGCGATGCACGACATTGTTGACCGGTTCGCAGGTGAATGCGTTGCCGAAGTATTCCGCGCCGAGGTACTGGTCGCGATAGATGCCGAGTCCGCAGGCGGCCGTGACGCGTCCCGGAGGTCCGGACAGCTTGAACAGCACCTGTCGCGAGATGGGAAACAGCGTCGCGCCCGCTTCGCCGCTCGCGAGGTGCACGAGCGTCTCGCGGGCGATCACCGCCGGATTGCGGCGCAGCACATGGTCGTCCAAGGGATAGTGGTAGACGAGGTTGCTGTTGTCGCAGCCGAACCAGTCGCCGGCGTCGTTGCGGACGCGGCCCTGCTGCGTACGACCAGTCGCCGGTTCCAGCTCGCCCGTGTCCGGGTGGAAGCGGAAGTCGCGATCGCCGAGCGCCACGCTGCGACCGTCCAGTGATTCGATCGTGCCACCGAAGAGACCGCACGAGCCATAGACCCAGCCGTCCAAGCCATGCTCGAGGCTGTTGACGCGAGCCTGGTAGTTGTCGGTGCCGAAGCCGTGGAGAATTCTCCTGGTCTCGTCGGCGCGTCCGTCGCCATTAGTATCGCGTGCGAACAGAATGTCGGGCGCCGCGCAGACAAGCACGCCGTCCCGCCACACGGTAACTCCCGTCGGAAACGGAATATCCTCCAAGAACACCTGGGCTTCATCCATGCGGCCGTCGCCGTTGGTATCGCGCAGCACCTTGACTCGTCCGCCACGCGCGAAGCTGCCATCGACGCCGCTTGGATAGTCGTACATCTCGGCGACGTACAGGCGTCCGTCCGCCGCGAAGGAGATGGCCACGGGGCTGGTCACCAGCGGCTCGGCGGCCACCAGTTCGACACGCAGGTTTTCATGCGTGCGCAGCGTCGCCAACGCCGCGTCGGGTTCGAGCGGCACAGCGGGCACATCCGCCGCCGCGGGTGTCGGAGACGCTTGGCCCTGCGCGTCCGGTTGCGGAGGAGCGGGGCGATAACTGGCGGGCAGTTGGCCGGTCACGGCATCCACGATCCGCTGTTCGGTGCCCATCGCGTAAGGGCCTGGGTAGTCGTAGTAGACCATCGCGCCGCCACCTTCATATCCGCCTTCGCGGAGGATGCGGTCCGAGGGCACGTAGCCGGGGCAGTGGTTCGCGTACGCGTGGATCCAGAGACGCTTGGCATCCAACTCCTGCTTCAGACGCAGGCTGTAGTCGACGACCACTTCACCTGGCAGGAACACCATGGCCAGCTGATCGCCGAAGGTCCACGTCTGCACGGGATAGGGGATCGACGTAGTCAGCGGCACACCGCCGTTGAGACGCTTCATCTGGATTGCCGCATGGTAGCGGATCGCGTCGTCCGCATCGGTCAGGCGACGTTCCCACTCCCCGCGCGGCGGAAGCTCCGCGAGCGGCAGTTCGATGCGCTGCAGACGCGTGGTGATCGGCGCGGTGAGTTCGGTCATGGGCTGTTCGAGCAGGCGTTGGACCTCACGGGCGACTTCCAGGCCTTGCGCGTCGGCCACTTCCGCCTTGTCGCCTGTGACGCCGGAGCGGGGGTTGGCGTCGGCGCCGCAGCCGATGGATACCAGGGCCACGCTGCCGGGATAGATCCGCTCCAGATGCTCCTGCGCGTAACCGGCCCAATCGCCGCCGATGCGATTCTCGGAAAGCGTCACGCAATGGCAGGCGTAAGTGGTCCAGATGCCGATGACACGGTCGCTGCCGTCGAAGATCGCGAGTACCGGCAGGTCATGGTCCACGGGGCCGCCCTCCGTGCGGCGATTGACGGCGAATCCGCAGCGTCCGCTGCTCCAACGGAGCTTCGCGGGCCGGCGAGCGGCGAGCGCGGCCTTGGCGGCCTCGAACAGATGGTCGGCAAACTCCCGCGTGTACTGGTCGACATGCTTGCGATGTTGGGCGGGAAGTGGCCGTCCGAACAAGGTGGGTGCGACGTAGGTGAGCATCGGTGCGGTATGCGTGTGCGTGGCGGTGACGGCAAGTCGGTCGGCGCGGATGCCGAGCGGTTCCAGTCGCCGCGCGAGCTCGCGCGTGATTACATCGGGGATTCCCAGGTTGTCCGCTGCCAAGATCAGTGCCGGCCCGCCAGGCGAATCGTCGGCGCCGATCGCCATCGCCTTCACCCAGATGCGTTGCCGAACGCCCTCCGACTCCTCGCGACGAAAACCGAAACCGCTGAGCCGCACTGGGTAGCTGGGCGTCACGTCCACACGGGCCAAGCCGACGACGGTTTCCGCCGATACTTCGCGCGACGTGAGCACGATCAGCAGCGCCGCCAGGAGATGCAGGCCGCATGAGAGTCGCGAGCGACCGTCGCGGGCCCCGCACTGGTCGGCGAAGGTCGCCGACAGGCCGAATGGTCGATGGCACGGAGCAGCTCCGGCGCGGGCGGCGAGATAGAGGGGCGATTGCATTCGACCTACTCCCAGGAACGATGTCGTGATCGGTCCGTGTTTACGTTGCTTGACGCGGCGCGGGCGTGCGACACGGAGGCGGCGATCGCGTCGCGTGCCCCACCACCGGTCCCGCAGTCGCTCATCTTAGCGCGAGCGGACCGCGGGATGAAACCAGACTTGGCGAGTCTCCAAGCATTTTGGAACCATCACCGTACCCACAGTTGGCGTTGCTTGTCGAACGTCAGAATCCCGAAACACCCGCGGACGTGGATTGCCCGGTATGTGCGCGGCTTGGAGAGTGGGCGGCGGAACGGAGACGATTTCGAGTGGTTGTCGCTGGCGAAATGACGTCGTCCTGCCTAAAGTGGACCGAGATTTGGAATTGCCCTGAGAAGATCGGCAGAATGGCGTGGATGTGACGTGCTCGGTTGGCGAGGCGAATCCACGTCCAGTCCGGCGCGACGTCGCCGAGAGCAAGCCTCGACGCCCGTTCGTTTCCATCCTAGCTGAGGAGAGAATCCATGCGACACACCCCGCGACTGGCCGCTTTGGCGTTGGCTTTGGCGACTTCTGTCTTTGCGACATCGGCCGAGGCAGTGACGCCGGGCGTGATGGATACCTTCGAGGCGCCGCACGGTTGGGAAGGCGGCGAGATGGCGGTGCTGTCCGCGGGGGGACCCATGGGCGCGCACGATAGCCATCTCAGTATCGTCTCCGATGGCGGTTCCGGCGTGGGGTCTCGCCTGGCTGCTTACAACCGCAAGCCGGAGTGGATCGGCGACTTCAAGACGGCGGGCATCACGTCGCTCGACTTCGACATGGTGAACCATCCGAGTTCCGCGCAGGACCTGTCGATGCGGCTGGTCCTCTTTGGACCGAACAATACCAACAATCGCTGGACGTCGAAGCAGGCGATCAAGGTGCCGAAGGACGGTCAGTGGCGGCATCTGTCGTTCCCGATTTCTCCGGAGACGATTCAGCGCGTGGCCGGCACGGCGACGTACGACGCGATGATATCGAACGTGGTGCGCGTGCTTTTCCGCCACGACAACGATCCGGCCGGCGCGACAGGGACGCCCGTTGCGGCCCGCGTGGGCATCGACAACATCACGCTGGTCGGTCCTCAATTCCAGCCCAGCGACTTCAACCGGGATGGTGTCCTGAACGTGGTCGACATCAACCTGCTGCTGGGCGAAGTCAAAGCGGACACGAACACGAAGCTGTACGATCGCACCGGGGATGGTTTGGTGAACGTGGAGGACATTGTGATGACCGTCACGTCGCCCAAGGACTTCCACACCTACATCGGCGACTCGAACCTGGACGGTGAGTTCAACACAAGTGACTTGGTGCTGCTGTTCCAGGCGGGGCAGTACGAGGACGCAACGGTTGGCAACTCGAAGTGGGAGACGGGCGACTGGAACGGCGACGCCGAATTCAACTCGGGCGATCTGCTGTTCGCCTTCCAGCAAGGTGGTTTCGAGGAGGGGCCGCGGGTGAGCATCCTGCCGGTGCCGGAGCCATCGTCGATGGTCCTTGCGCTGTTGGGCTTGGCCGGTGGCCTCCACGGGTCCAGGCTGCGTCGCCGCATCGCCTGATCGTGTGCTGACTCCGCAGCCTGACGCTACGTCAGGATTTCATGCAGGACGCGCGCGGGCTCGACGCCCGTGAGACGCATGTCGAGGCCCTGGTGCTTGACGGTGAACCGTTCGGGATCGATGCCCAGCATGTGCAGCATGGTGGCGTGCAGGTCGCGGACATTGACGATGTTCTCGGCGGCCGCGTAGCCTAGTTCGTCGGTCGCTCCATAGCTGGAGCCGCCGCGGATGCCGCCGCCCGCGACCCACATGCTGAAGCCTTTCATGTGGTGGTCGCGACCGACATCTCCCTTGCTTGTCTGGGCCATGGGCGTGCGTCCGAATTCACCGCCCCACACGATCAGCGTGTCGTCAAGCATGCCTCGCTGCTTCAAGTCGTGCACCAACGCCCAGGTGGCGCGATCGGTCAGGCGGGTGCAGATGTCCATGTAGTGCGTCAGCTTGTCGTGGTGGTCCCAGCCGCGATGATACAGGTGGATGAAGCGGACGCCGCGTTCGGCCAGCCTGCGGGCGAGCAGGCAGTTGGACGCGAAGGAACCGTCTCCGGGGTTGGCTCCATACAGGTCCAAGACATGCCGCGGCTCGTCGCTCATGTCCATCAGGTCGGGTACGGCGGCCTGCATGCGGAAGGCCAGTTCGTAGGCGGCGATGCGCGTCTCGAGTTCCGGGTCGTGGGTTTGCTGCTGGCGGTGTTGGTTGAGGCGTTGCACGGAGTCGATGAGGCGGCGCTGCTGATCGGCATCAATGCCGGCCGGGTTGCGAACGTAGTGCACCGGCTCGCCGGTTGCGCTGAACTCCACGCCCTGGAACCGGCTTGGCAGGAACCCGGCGGCCCATTGACGCGAGGCAATGGGTTGCGGGCTGCGGCCGCCGCGGCTGGTGAGTACGACGAAGCCGGGCAGGTCCTGGGCTTCGGAACCGAGGCCGTAGGTGACCCAGGAGCCCATGGACGGCCGGCCGCTGATGGCAGTGCCCGTGTTCATGAAGGTATGGGCGGGATCGTGGTTGATCTGGTCGGTGCGCAGGGAGCGGATGACGCAGATCTCATCGGCCATCTTGGCGTGCCAGGGCAGGAAGTCGCTGATCCACTGGCCGCTCTGGCCGTGCTGCCGAAACTTCACCAGCGGACCAAGGCATTTCAGTTCCTGCCCTTGCAGTTGGGCGATCGGCTGGCCCTGGGTAAAGGATGCGGGCATCGGCTGGCCGTCGCGCCGGGCGAGTTCCGGTTTGTAGTCGAACGTTTCCAGGTGCGTGGGACCGCCGGCCATGCACAGGAAGATCACGCGTCGCACCCGCGGTCGATGCGTGGGCCGCGGCAACGCGGCGGTGCTCGTGCCCGCGAACGCCGACTGCTGCAGGCAGCCGAGCGCGGCGGCTCCGACGCTTACACCTCCCGCGCGGAGGAACGTGCGGCGCGCGATGTCGGTCGGCAGGGCGGGTGGGTAAGGGTCGCGATGCATGAGGGAGGCTTCCATGGCGACGGCGAAAAAGGAAGGGCGGCTTGCAGCGAAGGACGCTTGGTTGTCACAGCGGGATAGGCCGATGTGACAACCAAGCGTCAGTGACGGGTGATGGTCTCGTGCAGGTTCAGCAGTGCGCGGGCGACGGAGGTCCAGGCGGCGACGTCGGTGGGCGAAATCGCGGTGGGGGAGTTTTGATCGTCGAGTGGAGGCGCGGGGGACTGGCCGATGCCCAGCAGCCGGGTCGCTTCCTCTGCGTGCTGCGTATAGTGGTTCCGCTCGTCGGCCAGCAGCGCGAGCAGTTCGTCGCGTTCGATCGAATCCGGGGGACGCGACAGGACGCGGAGGAAGCCGTTGTGCAACCGCTGCTCGTCGGTCGCGCCGGGCGACTCCTGCAGCAAACGCGTTGCCAGCACCCGGGCGGCTTCGACAAAGGACGGATCGTTCAGCAACGCAAGAGCAGCCAGCGGGGTGTTGGATCGAGCTCGTTCCGCCGTGCACTCCTCGCGCGTCGGCGCGTCCAGGGACTTCAGGGTCGGATGCAGGTAGGTGCGTTGCCAGTGCACGTAGACGCCCCGCCGCCATTGCTGCGCTGTGGCGTCGTGCTTGTAGGTCCGCTCGGGGAAGTTCAGGTGCCGGTAGTAACCGTCGGGCTGGTATGGTTTCGCGCTGGGGCCTCCCACTTCGCGAAGCAGCAAGCCGCTGACGGCCAGGCTGATGTCACGCACGGTTTCCGCCGGCAATCGATAGCGATTCTGGTGCGAGAGCCATCGGTTCTGCGGGTCGATCGACCGCTGCTCCGGCGTCTCTTCCGAAACCAGCCGATAGGCGTGGCTGGTCGCCATCAGGCGCAGCATGTGTTTCAGGTCCCAGCCACTGCGCGTGAATTCGCGGGCCAGTTGATCGAGCAGTTCGGGGTGTTCGGGGGGCTGGCCCTGGCCTCCGAAATCGTCCAGCGACCGCGAGAGGCCGGTGCCGAACAGCAGGTACCAGAGGCGGTTGACCATGACGCGGGCGGTGAGCTGGCCAACGCCGTGCTGGTCGTCGACAAGCCAGTTGGCGAGGTCGAGGCGGGAAGCGCGGGGCGGCGACGCATCGGTCGGTGCTACTGAAGTCGCGTCCTTTGCCAGGAAGGCGGGCGGCGCGGGCGGCACGATCGGGCCGGACTCATCGAGCCAGTTGCCGCGCGGCAGGATTCGCACGGTGCGTGGGGTTTCCAGCGACTGCGTCACCATGCACAGTCGTGCCTGCTGCTGCCAGATGCGTTGGCGAGCCTCCCAGCGCGCGATCTGCTGCTCCAGGGCTTCACGCTCGCTTGCCTCCGTCGTGGACTCCAGGCGTCGCCGTGCGTCATCCAGGTGGCGGCCCAGTTTGGCCAGCCGCTCGCGCTCCACCCGGCTCATTGTCGCGATCTCGGGTTCGCGCTTCGTGACGTCGCTGTTCGTGCCGCTGCCGAGGTGTCGTTCGTCATCGACATCGGCGAAGTAGGCGGCCATCGCGTAGAAGTCGCGCGTCGTGAAGGGATCGAACTTGTGGTCGTGGCACTGGGCGCAGCCGAGCGTCGCGCCCATCCAGACGAGCGACACGTTGCGGACGCGATCGGCCGCGTAGATGGCGATGTACTCCTTGGGCTGGACGCCTCCCTCGTGCGATGTCTGCAGCAGCCGGTTGTAAGCCGATGCGATGTGCCGATCGGGATCGTCGCCGGGCAGCAGGTCGCCCGCCAACTGCTGGCGCGTGAAGTGATCGAATGGCAGGTCGTCATTCATCGCCTGGATCACGTAGTCGCGGTACGGCGAAATGCTGTGCTCCTGGTCGCCGTGGTAGCCGACGGTATCGGCGTAGCGCACGAGGTCCAGCCAGTACTCGCCGAGTCGTTCGCCGAAGTGGGGCGAAGCCAGCAGCTGGTCGACCAGTTGGCGGACCAGCTGGCCGCGCGTGGATCCTGGACGCAGGCCTGCGGCGGTCGTGGGGTCGGCACTGCGCCAAGCCGCCTCGAATGTCTCCACCTGTTGCGGGTCGGGCGGCAGGCCGGTCAGGTCGAGGGCCAGTCGTCGGGCCAGCGCGCGGGCATCGGCGTCGCCGCCTGGCTGCAGCCGCGCAGCCTCCATCTTCGCCAGCAGGTAACGATCGATCCAAGTTTCCGCCCAGTCTTTCGTGCGCGCGTCCACCTCGGGCAGCGTCCGCGACATCGGGCGTTCGTAGGCCCAGTGCTGGCCCCACGTCGCTCCTTCTTCGATCCAGCGGCGCAGCAGCGCGATCTCCGCTTCGCTGAGCGACTTGCCACTGTCCGTGGGCGGCATTTTCAAGTGGGGATCCGCGCTGGTGATGCGCAGCAGCAGCTCACTGGCCTGCGCGTTGCCGACATGGATTACCCGATGGCCGTCGCGTTCCCGCTTCGACGACTCCTCGTCGTCCAGGCGAAGGTCCGCCTGTCGGTCCGCGGCATCGGGACCATGGCAGGCGAAGCAGCGGTCGGACAGGATCGGGCGGATGTCCCGGGCGAAACTGACCGCCCCGGGAACCGTCTGCGCGCCGGCGGATCGAGTGGCAATCCACGCGAGAGCCAGCAACCAGAGGACGATGCGCGGCGCCACGGGAAGGGTCCTTGAGGAAGAAGTAGCGGGAGCGACCACGGGACTTGCTCCATTTCATCCGGCCATGATACACAGCGGCGCTGGTCGAGATGCCTTTTGGCATCATTTTTGAGCGCGGCGGGCTGGCGAGATAAGATACTTGGACACCGGGGGCGGGGAAAGCATCCGCCCCCGGTTCCTCCTTGGCCCGCGAGGTGCGCCGGATGTCCGACCGCATGCCCTTTCTTCGTCGCTTCCTGCGCTACCTGCTGCCCCTGGGTGCGCTGGTGCTGGCGTTTCTGGCGATCAGCTATCGACTGTCGCACTCAGCGCGCCTCGAGGAACTCAGCCAGGCCGAGGAGAAGTATGTCGCCCTGCTCAAGGAGTCCCTGACGGACGACTTCCAGGCGGTGCTCACCGACCTGATGGTGCTGGTCCACAGCGATTCGGTACAGCGGTCGCTCACCGAGACCCCCGGCGGCCAAGTCAATGGCGAGGGCGGCGGAGGCAACGGCGAGGGGTATCGAGCGCTGGCGGAGGAGCTGCGGCGTTTCTCGCAGCAGAAGAAGGTCTATGACCAGATTCGCATCCTGGACGCGCAAGGCCTGGAGATCGTGCGTGTGAATTTTCGCGAGGGCGCGGCGGAGGTGGTGGACCAGCGCTTGCTGCAATCGAAGCGGGACCGTTACTACTTCCGCGAGACCGCACGCCTGCAGCCGGGACAGGTCTTTGTGTCGCCGTTCGACCTGAACGTGGAAGATGGCAAGATTGAGCAGCCGTACAAGCCGACGATTCGTTTCGGTTCGCCCGTCACCGATGCCCAGGGGCAGCGGAAAGGCATCCTGGTGCTGAACTACCTGGGGCAGCGGATGCTGGACCGGTTCGCGCGGATCGACGCCGACTCGCCGGGCCAAGCCATGCTGCTCAACGCGGCTGGCTACTGGCTCTACGCGGGCGAGCCGGCGCGCGAGTGGGGGTTCATGATCGACGATCGGCGCGGTCGTCGGTTCGATCGCTCCTATCCGGAGCCTTGGTCGACGGTGTCGGGAAGCGAGCGTGGCCGATTGGAGAGCGGGGGCGATCTGTTTTTTTTCGAGGCGGTGCAGCCATTCTTGGCGGCTTCGAGTGGCTTGTTCGGCCCAAGTAGCCTGGCCGGCCCGAGTAGCCTGGCACCGGCTGCGGTGGAGGACGCTCCGACATCGGGCCCGGTGGACGCGCGGGTCGCGCAGCGGGAGGCCGAGATGAACGCACCCGTGGCGACCGATGCGCCCCACGCGGGCGATCCGCCGCCCGGGGCGGGACCAGCGGGCAGCGATATCCGCTGGCTGGTGGTTTCGCGGGTTTCCAGCACGATGCTGCGGGAGTACCTCGCTCCGACCCGCCGTGGTTTCCTGGCCCTCGCTGTTTCGTTGTTTTCGGGGGCGGTCACGGTGAGCGCGGCACTGGCCAAGCTGGCCGTGGCGCGGGAAGAATCGGAGCAGGCGTTGCGCGAGAGCGAGTCGCGGTTCCGCCAGATGGCGGCGGCGATTCCCGAAGTGTTTTGGCTGGGCGACTCGCAACGACGGCTGTCGTATGTGAGTCCGGCCTTCGCGTCGATCTGGGGTCGGGAGGCCGCGAAGCCGGAGGATGCCGCGGAGTTGTGGTTGCAGTCGA
>CAZUJM010000133.1:14815-15712 GCA_964620405.1 uncultured Pirellulaceae bacterium
TCCGCCGGGCCGATGGGGAACTGCGTTGGATTCACGATGTCGGCTTCGCGATCCGCAGTCGTTCCGGCGAGGTCACGGGATACGCGGGTATCGCCGATGACGTGACCGACCTGAAGGAGTCGCAGCGCAAGGTGCTGCAGTCGGAACGACTGGCGGCGATCGGCGAGGCGATTACGGGGCTGGCCCACGAGAGCCGCAACGCGCTGCAGCGCGCGCAGGCGTGCCTGGAGATGCTTGCCATTCGCGTAGCCGGCCAGCCCGAGACGGCGCCGCTGGTCCAGCGCATCGAAGCCGCCCTGCGCGACCTGCAGCACCTCTACCAGCATGTTCGCGGCTACGCGGCTCCGTTGCAGCTGGAGCCGATCGTGTGCGACCTGCGGCAGGTGCTGCGAACGACGCTGGAGGACCTGGAAGCAACGATCGCGGCGCGGAATGCAGAGATCGTGGAGATCGCGGAAACGGCGGGTGGGGGCAGTGAACCCCTGGACTGCCGGGCGGCCATCGATCCGGACGCGAGGCGCCAGGTCTTTCGCTGCATTCTGGATAACGCCCTCGGCCCCAGCTTCGATGGACCGTCCCCACGGTCGCGGGTGCGCGTGGAAGTGTTGTGGAGCGAACAGGGAGAGGAACGATCGCCGCAAGTGCAGGTCGCCTTCCTGGATAACGGGCCCGGCTTCCAGGAGGGTGCGGCCGAACGGATCTTTGAACCGTTTTTTACCACCAAAACCAAGGGAACTGGACTTGGCATGGCGATCAGTCGACGTATCGTGGAAGCCCATGGAGGCACCATCTTGGCCGCCTCTACCCCAGGAAAAGGATTGGAAGTCCGGATTACGCTGCCCAAGGTGGTCTCATGAGCCGATCGCTTCGCATTGTCGTTGCTGACGACGAACAGGA
>CAZUJM010000134.1:0-6434 GCA_964620405.1 uncultured Pirellulaceae bacterium
GTTTCGTTATAAGGACCCAGTGAAATGGCTCGCGGAAAAACGTACGACAGCGTCACGCGCACGATCGGCGACACCCCCATGATCCGAATCAACCGCCTCGTCGACTCCGGCCAAGCCGCGGTCTTCGCGAAGTGCGAGTTCTTCCAGCCGCTCAACAGCGTCAAGGATCGTATCGGCGTTGCCATGGTTGAAGCGGGTGAGAAGAGCGGTCGGCTGACCAAGGACTCGCACATCATTGAGCCGACAAGCGGCAATACGGGCATCGCCCTGGCCTTCGTCTGTGCCGCCAAGGGCTACCGCCTGACGCTGACGATGCCGGAGTCGATGTCGTTGGAACGCCGGGCGTTGCTGCGGGCGATGGGAGCGAACCTGGTGCTGACGCCCGCCGCCGACGGCATGCGCGGCGCCATCCAGGCCGCGCACGACCTGGTCCAGAAGGACCCCAACGGCTGGATGCCGCAGCAGTTCGAGAACCCGGCCAACCCGGCGATCCACGAAGCGACCACGGGCCCCGAGATCTGGGAGGATAGCGCGGGGCAGATCGACGCCATCGTCGCCGGAGTCGGCACCGGCGGCACCATCACCGGAGTCACCCGGTTCCTGAAGGCCCGCAACCCGAACTTCAAGGCCATCGCCGTCGAGCCGGCCACGTCCCCGGTGATCAGCGGCGGCGCGCCGGGCAAGCACCGCATCCAGGGCATCGGCGCCGGCTTCATCCCCAAGAACCTCGACACGACGCTGCTGGACGAGGTGATCAAGGTCGATGACGAACAGGCCTTCGCCTGGTCGCGACGACTGGCCAAGGAAGAGGGCATCATGGCCGGCATCAGCAGCGGAGCGAACATGTATGCGGCCGCCCAAGTGGCCGCGCGGCCCGAATTCAAGGGCAAGCGGATCGTCACCATCATGTGCAGCCTTGGCGAGCGTTACCTGTCGACGCCCGCGCCAGCACTTGTCGAACTGCTGAACGCGCTGTTCGAAGGCCTCACCGGCTGATCGCGAAGGGCAGGCAAGGAACCCGCGGGAGTGCGGGCGACGACGCTCGCGCTCCCTTCGGCCCGCCCGTGGTCATCCGTCATCGCGGGACGACATCTTCTCCGTCGCCGAACTCTTCGGCGACGCACTCTTCGGCGACGCACTCTTCGGTGCCGCCAGCGATCGCAGCCAGGCGGCGTCCGGCATGCCGTAGGGGCGGAACTTTTCCGCATGGCCGCGTTCGTGGTCGTGGAACAGGGCGCGAAAACCGCCCAGCTGGCTGGCGGCCACCGAATCCATCAGGTGGCTCGAATCCACGGCGCTCATCTGCAGCAGCACGCGATGGGCGAAGTCGCGGAGTGATCCACGCTCCAGCCAGCGCGACAGGGTGTGGTGGCCATCGGCCCAGACCAGCGTGTGGACGCCCACCGCCGGTCCTTCGCGCAGGATCCGCGCGAGCTGCGCCGCGGCGTTGCCTTCCGCCTGTTCGGCGCTGAAGCTTCCCAAACCATAATCGTCGGGGCTCGGCTGCAGCGTGCGGAAGCGTCCGAGGTCGTGGATCACCAGATAGACATCGCCCACCGCGGACGCGGCGTCGGCGAGGCGTCGGTCCACTTCTGCGGCCACCGCCGCCACCCGCGAAGCCGCCTCGGCAGGCCCCGCCTGTCGCAGGTCGACCTGCAGCGTGTCGCGCAGCGCCGCGATCCATGCATCGTTCGGCAGGTCCTCCTGCTCGTCGGACATCAGCAGCTCAAACCGGGCCGCGCCGGCGGCGCGAGATCGGTCGGCGACACGGTATCGGTCGGCGAGGGCAAGGCTGACGACGCTGGATGCAAGAAGGCCCGTGGCAAGGTCGCGACTGGATCCGACGAGCAGCAGGTTCGTGCCCGCCTGCCGACGAAAGGCCATCGAGACCGGTTCCTTGATCTCCACGGCCGCGCCGAGCCAGGCGCGTGGCACGCGCGACGCGTCCGGCTGGACGGTCCGCTGGAGCACGGCATCCAGTTCGCCGTTGTCGCGCAGGTCGGCGGCCGACTGGCCCTCGAAGATAATCGGCGGGGGATCGTGCCGTCCACGCTCCACGGCCAGGTGTCCGAGGCCGCGCAGGTATTCGTTGCGTTCGGCGTCGGCGAGCCAGACGACTTGGAACGGATGGTTGCCCTCCGCCATGCCGTTCGCGTCGTTATAGATGGCTTCGCCCGGCCGTCCGAGCATCCGCGCGGCCGTGTTGTCTTCGCTGAGGATCACATGCGCGTCCGCCGCACTGCACTCCAGCGCGATCCGGACCGCCATCTGGCCCAGCGTGCTGCGGGCCAGCGAATAGGCACCGGCCAGCGTCTGCGACCCCAGGATGACATGGATTCCGAACGCGCGGCCCTGCCGCACCAGCCGGTCCAGCAGCAGGCCCGCCTCGTGCGAGACGCGATCGTCTTTCACGAAGAACTCCTGGAACTCGTCCACCACCAGCAGCATGCGCGGCATCGACTCGCCGGGCCGCGCGGCTCGGTACATCGCCAGGTTCTGCACGCCCGCTTCGCGATAGAGGTCGCCGCGCCGCCTCAACTCCTGGTCCAGCCGCTGCAAGACGCTCAGACCGAACTCCCGCTCGCTCTCGATGGCGACGACCGCCGCGTGCGGCAGGCGCGCCGCCGCGTAAGGCTTGAACTCCACGCCCTTCTTGAAGTCCACGAGGAAGAACTGGAGCTGATCGGGCGAGTAGCGCAAGGCGGCGTTCGTGATCAGCGCGTGCAGCAGAGTCGACTTGCCCGAACCGGTCTTGCCGGCCACGAGCACATGCTGCGACGTGCCTCGTCCGAGTTGTAGCGCCAGTTGCTGCGTGGCCCCGGCACGCCCCAGCGGCACATAGAGCTCCTCCGCGCAGTCGCTCGACCACCACAGGTCGGGCGGCGGCGCGAGCCAGCTGAAGGGCACTTCGACGCGCCGGTTCTGCTTCGCCTGTCCGCCCACTTCCGACAGGAACCGCGTCACCGTGGCCTCGTCCACGGGCTCGTCGACCGACAGCGGCAGCAGGCCAAACGGTGGCTCCGAGTGCTGGAATCGTCCGTCGCGCCACCGCAGCACCTGGGCATGCGATTCCAAGTCGCCCGCCAGCAGTCCGCGCGGCATCTTTGCGTCTGTGTCGACGCTCATCAGCACATGCACGCCGCAGCGCCAGCCCTTCTGGAAGATGCGCACCAGCCGCGCCGTCGCTTCGTCCGAAAACTGGTGCGGAAAGCCGGCCACCACCAGCACGCGAAACGGCTCGGCCACCTCGCCCGCCTGGCGGTTGTAGTCCTCGATCGTCGCATACTGATTGCGCAGGTAGTCCTGCAACACCCGCTCCATGTGCTCCGTGAGGTCGGCGAGTCGCTGCTGCAGGTGCGAGGATTCCGTCCAGATCCGGTGGCTGACCAGCCGCTCGTCGAAATCGGCCAAGTGCATCAGTCCCGAGAAGTTTTCGCCGAGGCCCTGGGGGTCGAAGATCGTCAGCCGCACGGCACCGGGAGGAAAGGAAGCCTCCAGCTTCAGCACGGCCTGCCGCAGCACGCGGATCGCCTCCCGCGAGAAGTCGACGCCCGCCCCCTCCAACACCAGCGAGCCACGCTCCGGATACGAGAGCAGCGCCGGCATCGAACGCGGCTCCAAATCGCCGGCCCATTCCCGGTCGCCCTGCTCAATCGGAAAGGCGTAGCGGCCGAAAGCCAGGGCGTTTGGAGGCAGGGACGGAGGCCGCCAATCGGCGATGCGTTCCAGCCCCGGCTGGGCGGCCGGCAACTGCTCGATCTGTGACACCAGAGTGTCATATTCCTTCACCGCGGCCTGCCACCGCTGGCGCAGAGCCGCGACGTCCATCGCCTCCAGCAACTGCTCGCGTTCCAGAGCCAGCGAATGCTGCTTCACTTCCTCCAGGGTCTCCCGCTCGAACTCGTTCCGCCGCTGCTGCATGACCGGCAGGTAGTGCGCGCGGATGTCGTCCGTCTTGCGTTCCCATTCCGCCTGCAACCGGGTCACAAGCGTGCGGTAGCGTTCGTCCGTTTCGGTGCGCCGCGCGCGGTAGTCGGCTTCCGCCTGTTCCACCAATCGCGCGGCTTCGTTCACCGCCCGCTGGCGCGCCTGCGTTGCGCGGTCACGGGCGGCTTCCGAGGCCGCGGCCAGTTCGCGCTGGGAAGCCGATTCCGCCAGGGCCAGCAAGGTCGCGCTGCGATGCAGGCGCTGCTGCCACTCAGGCACCTGGGCCTGCAGTCGCTGGCGCACATGGCGCGCCACTAGCCAACCGACCATCACCGCCAAGGTAACACCGACTCCCAGGTCGCTGAGTCCCCAGGTCAGTGGCTGGAAATCGGTCATCAATCCCAGCGGCCAGGCGGCGAGGCCCATCAGGGCCAACGCGATCAACACCACCCAGTGTTCGATCAGGAACCGCGCGGCTGGCCAGGCCCGCGCATCGGCCATGGCATGGATCTGTTGCTGCAGTTCCTGTTCGTGCATCTGCAGAAGCGAAGTACTGGCCGCCTGCCGCCAGCGTTTATCCGGGGCGGGCGGAGCGCCGTCGGGCAGCGTCACGCCGTGCCGCGCGAGCTGCTCGCGAGCGGCTTCCCAAAGCTCATCCAGTTGCTCCGTGGCGACGCCGCAACGCTCCGCGAACTGCTCCTGCAACGATCCCAGTCGTCGCAGTTCCAGGGCCTGCTCATCCACCAGCACCAGGCTGGTCTGCTCGGCGTCATCCCGCGCCGCCTTCAGTCGCTCCGACCGCTGCCGCGATAACTCGTCGCCGCGTTCGGATCGTCGCTGCTCCTCCGCCTCGCAGCCACGATCCAGTTCCACCCGCGCCGTCTCCAGCCGCTGCGTGTACTCCGTCTCCTGAGCCGCCAGCCAGTCCTGGAACTGCTGCTTCCGCTCGCCCACCGAAATCTCATGGCACCGCACAAGCGTCTCGCGCTGGCGCGCAGATCGCTCCCGGCACGCCGACAACTCGCCGCGCAACATCGCCTTCAGTTCCAGCATCCGCTCCAGCTGTCGCGCCGACTCGGCCAGCCACTGCCCCGCCATGGTCCGCTCCCTTCCGCTTACTCCAGTTCCCGCATCACCTGCCGCAAGGTCTCCTCGAAGTCCGTCGAAGCCGCCAGCAGCAGCCGCAGCTGCGGCAGGATGGGCTCCAGATACTGGTCTTCGAAGTCCCGCGCCGTCTGGTCGTTCCACTCCTGCTTGGCCTCCGTCCAGCGTTCCTGCAGTTCACGCGTGGCGCGTTTGAGTCGCAGGAGGGGCGATGCGATGTCGGCGGGGCGGCTCATGGCGATTCCTTCCGTTCGAGCGATCCGCCCGCCGGTCCCGGTTCGGACTGGGCGGCGTATTTTTCCAGCGCCGTCGCCATTCGCTGCAAGGACGCATGGGCCTGCGGCAGCTGGGTCTCGACCAACTGCGAGAGCTTCGCGAGCACTCCACGGTACTCGTCCGCCTCGTGATGCACGACATGGGACCAGCGTCGCGTCGCCGCGATCTTGCCTTCGGCATGCTGCAGCCGCTTCCGCGCGTGCTGCACCGCGTCCTTCTCCTCCGTGCACGCCGGCGGGTCGCTGCGATCCACCGTCAACTGCTTCCGCTCCAAAGCGTTCAACGCCTCGATCAGCTCGTCGGATGCCCGCCGAGCCACCGCAGGCCAATGCGTCGCTCGATCGACCTCCACCCAATCCACGGCGTGCTGCGTCTCCAGCAGCAGCGTCTCCTGCACCTCCTGCACCGCTTCCGCATAGACGCGCAGAGCCGCCTGGAAGCGGCGCAGCACCTCGATCGACGTCACACTCACCTGGCGTCCCATGGTCGCCTCCCCATGCCGCGTGCCTGTGCGTGCCGCACGTCATTTCGTGCCGCACGTCTTTGCCCTGGGCGTTGAACATTACGCACGCCTTGCAGCGGACGCTCAACCCCCTGACTGCAGGTAGTCGTCAATCTGGTCGGCCTTCCGCAGCAGGTACGGCACATGCCGCTCGCTCTGCTCCAAGAACCGAATCATCAACTTCATCTGCTCGTCGTACTGCTCCGCGAATCGCTTCTGCTCCTGGTCCCGCCAGGTCGCCCCCAGGGCCGTCAACTGGTTGTTGAGCGCCACCATGCGGTCCCGCACGTCGGTGTTAAACTTCTTCAGCTTCTGCGCGAACTGCCGCAACTCGTCGGGATCAACCACGGCCTGGGGCATGGGACGCGCTCCGTGCGAGGGAAGAGAGAGAAGAAAGTAGAGAGAAAACAAGAGTCGCCGCACGCTCGGCGCCGGGAGGACCCTTCGCCCATTATAAACCTCGGATAGCGTTACGGAGCGAGGATTTGGTCGAAGGCCAGGCAAGCTCGCGCGAAGACGCTCGTCCGCGCGTGGTTCAACTTCGCGGACGAGGAGCCTGAAAGAGAGTGCGTCCAGCAGCGAAGCCGCCAGAGTGGGCCGGCCGTTACGACGGCTGTTACGACGG
>CAZUJM010000134.1:6534-15578 GCA_964620405.1 uncultured Pirellulaceae bacterium
GTTACGACGGCTGTTACGACGGGCGCCCTGCCGGCGGGCCAGCGGGCGGGCCTCCGGCGGCGGCGCCCGGGGGACCAGCCGGGCGGCCGGACAGGCAGCAGTCCACCGGACAGACATCATGCGATGCCCCCAGCGGCCCGAGTGCCGGCCGCTCGCATCCGGGGTTCATGCGTTCCAGGATCAGGTCCGCGATCATCGACACGAAGCGGGGATGCGTGCCCGCCGTCGCCGCGCGGACCATGTTCATTCCCAATTCACGGCACCGATCGGCCGCCTCCGTATCGAGGTCATAAAGGACCTCCATGTGGTCCGAGATGAAGCCGATCGGAATCACCACCGCATCCTGGACGCCTTCCTTCGTGGACAACTCCTCTAGGTACTCCACGACGTCCGGTTCCAGCCAGGGCTGCGTCGGCGGACCACTGCGGCTCTGGTAGACCAGCCTCCACGCCAGCGTCTGTTCGCCGGTCGCCTGCGCCACGCCCTCGGCCACCAGCCGACACGACTCCTGCAGCTGCAGCACATAGCGGCAGTTGTCGGACATGGCCTGCGGAATGCTGTGCGCGGTGAACACCAGCCGCGTCGCCGCGCGGCGTGGGGCGGGGATGGTCGCCAACGCATCCTGCACGCGTTCGACCATCGTGCCGACATACTCGGGATGGTTGTAGAACACGCGGATCTTATCGACATGCGGCGCGCCTTCGCCCACGGCAGCCTGCGCGCGTTGCACGTCCTCGCGGTACTGCCGGCAGCCGGAGTAGGAACTGAAGGCCGACGTCACGAAGGCCAGGGCGCGGCCCACGCCCTTCGCCTTCATCTGCTGCATCGTATCGGTCAGCAGCGGATGCCAGTTCCGGTTGCCCCAGTAGATCGGCATCTTCACGCCACGACGAGCGAACTCCTGCTCCACCGCCGCGATCAGTTCGCGATTCTGGGCGTTGATCGGACTGACGCCCCCGAAGTGCTGGTAGTGCTCCGCCACCTCCAGCATCCGCTCCCGCGGCACATTGCGACCACGGAGCACGTTTTCCAGGAAAGGCATCACATCGTCGGGGCCTTCCGGTCCCCCGAACGAAAGCCACAGCACCGCGTCGTACATGCCAACTTCTCCACGTGAAAAAGAGTCCTGTCCCGCCAGCCCGACCAGCCGTCGGCGAAAACACGGCAGGTACGTCGTTCCACCGCCCCGCTTCCGAACGACGGTTCCGCGTCAGTTTAGGGCTTGGCAGCCGATTCGACCAGCTGACCATGGCGGCGCAGGGGCGGTAGCCACCAACCCAGCAGCAGCACCACCAGCACCGTCCCGACCCCGCCACTCACGACGGACACGACCGGCCCGAACCAGCCGGCCACCATGCCCGACTCGAAGCCCCCCAGCTCATTCGACGCACCGATGAACAGGCTGTTCACTGCCGAGACGCGGCCGCGCAGTTCGTTGGGAGTGAGCGTCTGCACCAGCGTGTGGCGGATCACCACGCTGATATTGTCGAAGGCGCCGGTAAGGAAAAGCATCACCAGCGCGACCGGATAGGATTTGGTGAGCCCGAAGACGATGGTGGCGACGCCGAATCCGATGACGGCGGCCAGCAGGGCGCGGCCCGTGCGGCGAATTGGCGGCCGATGGGCCAGCAGCATGCCCATGACGACCGCGCCCACGGCCGGCGCGGCCCGCAGCCAGCCCAGGCCCTCGGGCCCCACCTGGAGAATCTCCTCCGAATAGATGGGCAGCAGCGTCACCGCTCCCCCCAGCAGCACCGCGAACATATCCAGCGACAGCGCGCCCAGGATCACGGGATGGTTCCAGACAAACGAGAATCCCGCGCCCAGGTCCTTCAGCGAGGTCGCCGAGCTGCGGGGCGCGTCCACGACCGTGTGGACGAAGAACAGCGATCCGACGAACACCAGGGCCACCACCGCGTCGAACAGGTAGACGGCCACCACGGACCCTGTCGTGGCGATCATTACCCCCGCCAGCGCCGGCCCCAGCACCGACGCCATGTGGAACGCACTGGTGCTCCATGTCACCGCGTTCGTGAACTGCTCCGGCGGCACCAGCAGCGGCAGCAGCGACGCCTTCGACGGCTGCAGGAACGTGCGTGCCACTCCCACCAGCAGCAGGAAGCCATAGATCAAGTGCTCGTCGGCCCGCCGCCAGGCGACCCAGGTCAGGCCCAGCGCGGCGATCGCTACCAGCAGCTGCGCGAGCATCACGATCACGCGCCGGCTGTAACGATCGGCCGCATGCCCGGCCACGAGGAACAGGGGCACGACCGGCAGGAACTGCACGAGGCCCGTCAGGCCCAGCGACCAAGCCGACCCGGTCCGCTCGTAGATGTCCCACCCGACCGCTGTACTCTGCATGTGCAGCCCGACCGCGGCCATGAAGTTGCCGAGGAAGTAGCGTCGGAAGTTGGGCAGCCGCAGCGCGGCGTACGGATCATGATCGGCCATGCGCGTCCTGCTTCCGCATCAGAGGACGCCATACTTGCGGAAGACATCCACCGCCAGCATGCCGCCACGGATCTCGTCGCGCACCTTGTTCTCGGCGTGCACCTTCTCCCAAGCCACCTGCAGGCATTGCGCCTCCACCGCCTGCGGGACGACGACGACTCCATCGGCGTCCGCCAGCACGAGGTCGCCCGGCGCGAAGACGACACCGTCGATTTCCACGGGCACGCCGACGTCAATCACCCGCTGCCGGTCGCGGCTGTCGTAGATGCAGGTGCCACGCGCGTAGCAGAGAAACCCCATGGCCTGCATCTTCGTGACGTCGCGGACCGCGCCATCCACGATCGCGCCCACGCAGCCCCGATTCGAAGCGGCCGTCGAGAGCAGTTCGCCCCAGATCCCCGACCGCATCGATCCCCCCGCCGCCGCGATCAGCACCGAGTCCGGCTCGCAGCTGTCCACGGCCTGCAATTCCAGGTCATACGGTCGCGGGTCGACGTGGTACATGTCGGCCCAAAGCGTCGTGTGGCAGCGTCCGGCCAGCACTCGGCGGTCCGTCATCGCCGGCAACGCCACCCGAGGACTCTGCCGCGTATACCCGAGGCTGTCGAGCGCGTCGCAGACCACGGCCGAATAGAGCGACTCACGAATCTGGGCAAACGTCAGGCCAGCGGGCTCGCGGGACGGGTTCATTACGGAAAAACTCCTCGCAGGTCGCTACAATCGTCGAGCAGGCAAACGCGGCACTCGCCCTTCGGAGGCCCCACACGCAAGAACCACCATGGGCCGTCATTAAACCTTGTTTCCCCCGGGGAGAAAACCCGTCATGCGCGTCGGCATCCTTGGCTGGCTGCACGAATCGAACACCTTCATCGCCGACGGCACGACGATCGGTCACTTCGAGCAGGACCTGCTGGTGGAGGGCGAAGCCGTCCGCGCACGTCTGGCGTCGACTCAGCATGAGATCGGCGGATTCTTCGGCGGCCTGGAGGAAGCGGGCATCGAGGCCGTCCCGCTGCTGGCCGCGCGTGCCGTGCCGCATGGCCCAGTGACGAAGGAGTGTCACCGCGGGCTGCTGGAGCGGATCCTGGGACACCTGCATACCGCCGGACCGCTCGATGGGCTGCTGGTCGCGGCCCACGGAGCGATGGTCAGCGGCCAGCATGCGGACGCCGACGGCGACTGGCTCACCGAACTCCGCGCGCACTTCGGCGCCGAACGCCCCCTCCTCACCACGCTGGATCCGCACGCCAATCTCTCGCCGCGGATGGTGGCCAGCAGCGATGCCCTGATCGCCTACCGCACCAACCCCCACCTCGACCAACGCGACCGAGGCCTCGAAGCCGCCCGGCTAATCGCCCGCCAGTTGCGGGGTGAAGTACGCGCCACCATGGCCGCCAGCTTCCCGCCGATGGTCATCAACATCGAACGCCAGGAGACCGCTGCCCCCCACTGGCGCGCCGTGCAAGAGACGCTTGACGAAGTGCGCCGCGAACCCGACGTGCTGTCGGCCAGCATCATCCTGGGCTTCCCCTACGCCGATGTCCCCGAGATGGGAGCCGCCACGATCGTGGTCACCAACAACGACTCCGCCCGCGCCCAGCAACTCGCCGATCGCCTTGGCCTCGCGATGTGGGCCGATCGAGCCTCATTCGTCGGGCAACTGATCGACATTCCGACGGCCGTCGCCCAATGCCGTGAACTGCCCGGCCCCATCTGCCTGCTGGACATGGGCGACAACGTCGGCGGCGGCTCGCCCGCCGATGGAACGCTGCTCGCGCACGCCCTGCGAGAGCAACTGCGCGACCTGGGCTCCGGCGTCGCGTTCGCCTGCATCCAAGATCCGGCCGCCGTCATGGCATGCGCGGAAGCGGGAGCCGGACAGATGGTCTCCCTGCGCATCGGCGGACACACGGACGACCTGCACGGCCCGCCACTGGTGGGCACGTTTCGCGTCCGCAGTCTGCATGAAGGACGTTTCCGCGAGACGCAGGCCCGCCACGGCGGCGCGGCCGAGTTCGACCAGGGCGCGACGGCGATCGTCGACGAGGACGGCCCGCTTACCCTGATGCTCACCTCGCGACGCACGCCGCCCTTCAGCCTCTCGCAGCTGACCACCTTCGGCATCGACCCGGCAACCTATCACGTCCTCGTCGCCAAGGGCGTCAACGCGCCGCTCGCCGCCTACGCCCCCGTCTGCCGCTCCTTCCTCCGCGTCAATACGCCCGGCTGCACCTGCGCCGACCTGCGGCAGTTGACGTTCCATCACCGTCGCCGGCCGCTGTTTCCCTTCGAAACCGAACTGGTCTGGTGATGCTGTCGGCGTCGCGGTCCACGGTCTAACTCACTCGCGCCGCATTTCCCACGCGGCACCTCATCGCCCGCTACGCGTCGACGGACTCCTTGCGATCGGAACGACCGGCCAGTGCCGCGGCCACATCCGCGATGGCTCGCGCGGCTCCCGGTGTATCGAGGTAGCCGCCCGCCATGAAGGCTTCCACGAAGTCATGCGAATCGAATTCGCCATCGCAGTTCCAGTCGCCCTGGCTCCAGGACGCGTTCCCCGCGACTGCGTCCTCATAACGGCCTGCCTGGAACACCTCGACCAGGTCCTGGCTGTCGAACCGACGGTCCAGGTTCGCGTCGCCCAGTACGGTCCCGAAGTAGTTTTCGACCACGTGCCGCAGGTCCTTCTGGTCGACGCGACCGTCGGCCGTCACGTCGAATCGCAGGTCCCCGGCCTTCATCCCCGCGCAGAACACGCCGATGTCGGCCGCGTCCAGGCGCCCATCCTGGTTGAAGTCCCCCGGTATCTCCACGACGTCCGAGCGACTCGGCGTCCCATTCACCGTGCTGCTCTCGCGCCAGTTCGACGCATCGCTCCACTGCGCTACGTCGGCCGATAGATTGCGCACGTTCAGCGAGTAACCCTGTCCGTCGGTCCGGGGATACCAGCTGTCGCGATACGTGAACTCCTGGATCACCGTGCCGAAGCGATCGACCAGTTTGAGCGTTTCGCCGGCGTTGCTGAGCTTGTAGTCTTCGGGCGTCTTGCCATACTCGCCGGCGACGGGAACTTGGTTTCCATACCGTTCCGTGAACGCGGCAACGTCGCGCACGATCACCACCTGCTTGCCCGGCGCCAGGGTTCCGGCCGGGAACGTGAAACCTATGCCATCCACGAACCGCAGGCCGGCCAGATCGACACTTTCCGTGGCCGAGATGTTCGTCAGCTCCAGGAACTCAAAGGCTTCCGCGTCGTACCGGCTGCCCGCGGGCGGATCCTGCGGATGGTACATCAGTTCCGACACGCGCACAGGCGGCGTCCGCAGCACGAACGAAGCCTCCGTCAGCGCACTCCACTGGCCATCCACTAGCGTGCGGGCCTTCACGACCGTCGCGGTTTGAATCGTCACGGGCCCGCTGTAAACGCTGGCAGTCGGCGCAACTCCCGTACCGGGCGAACCGGGGTCCAGCGCACTGCGGCGTGGGTCGGATCCGTCCACGGTGTAGTAGATCGTGCCAGGTCCCGACATCCCCAACGAGAACCCGGCCTCCACTTGCCCGCTGGAGCGACTGAAGGCCGGCGCGGCGGCGGCCGGATAGAGGCCGCCGGCCACGAACTGCTGGAGCACGATGGCCGATCGCTTGGGAAAATAGTTCTGGAAGATGTTGTCGCGCATCTTCGCCCACTCGATGGGCGTGAAAATGCGATGGTCGGGACGCGTGCCGGACGGCTGGGTATCGCCCCAGCGCGCCGACTCAGCCACCAGCAGCAGTTCAAACTCGTTCGCCAGCTCCGCGTATCGCGCGGCCGGCGCGTTCTTCTCCGGCGTCTGCGGATTCCAAGCCGGACTGGCGGGATCCACATAGAGCTGGCCGCCCGGCGAGAAGTGCTTCTGCACGCGATCGGCGAACCGCAGGCGGAACTCCTCGTGCCTTCGCAGGTAGCGGTACATGGCCGCCACACCTTCCGTCACGTTCGTCTGGTTCGTCGTGACCGTCGATCCCTCCCCATGGTCAAGGATCTTCTCGGTATCCCAGGCGTACGACTTGAACCCCTCGCTCTCCAGGCCACGGCGGCGAGCGACATAGTAGTTGCGTCCCGGCCAGTCGGTGTTGCCGCCATAGAAGTTCACGATCAGGTAGTCGATGTAGTTGTCCAGGTCAAGCAGCTTCTCCATCTGCGGATTCGGAGTGCCATCCGGATTCTTGCCCTGCAGACGCAAGTACGCGGCGTTGGCAATGGCAGGGTCCGTTGATCCGGCATCGCGCGCAACAGCCTGCATGAGAGCCCACGCATCCCGCGTACCGTCTCGCACCACACCCGTGTTGAGCGCATCCCACTCGTCCTTGTCGCCACCCATGTAGGAGGACGAAAACGCCGCGTTCGGCCGCTCCACCAAGTTGTAGACACCCCAGTAAAACCCGTCGAGGTAGACGTGCACCCAGCGTCCGTGCACCTGCGGCTGCCCCATGGCGCGCAGCGTCGTTCGTGCCCACTGGTCGCGGATATACTGCGTTGTGTCCGGCGTGTGGGACCACGAATCGTTGTAGCCGCCGCGCAGGATCAGTTCGTCAAAGGACGACACCGCGTCCGGGTTCTCCGCGCCGAAAACGGGGAAGTTCAGCTTGGACGCCCCGTAACGCTCCTTGAAACTCAGCCGAAAACCCTGCTTCTTGGAGTTGGTCAGGTTGCGGACGTTGTCACCCTGGATCTCCAGCCCCGCGTTGACCTGCACCGAAGCCTGACCGCCCGTCTCGATAAACTCAAACGATGCCTCTCGCTCCCACGCATCGCCTGCACGCGTGGAGTTCGAATAGATGCCATTGGGGCCGGTAAGGTCTTCCTGCCCGAGCACCAGCGAGACGGTGGGAGCGGCCTTGAGCGAATCCAGGATCTGCCGCGCGAACACTCCGTTGTACAAATCGTTCGGGCCGATCACGTCCGGATCCAGCCCGTAGTCGGGCGCGACGGTCTTCCAGGTGGGAGCGAACCCAGCCGCCAGCGTCGCCTGCACATCCTGCTTCACCACGTCCGCCAAAAAGAAATACGACTGCGTCAGCACGGGCGAGGTCAGAAACCCTTCCTTCACGGCCGCGATCCGCAGCGTGGTCGTCTGCGCGATGGGCAGCGTCACCTTCGCGACGGCCTCCTGCGAGGCCGCGGGCACCAGCTTCCCGTTGGTCGCCGACGGCGTGCTGCCGTCGGTCGTATACACCAGCGCCGCTCCGAGCGTCTTGCCCGTGACCGTCACGTCAAAAGCCTGCTCGAAGAACCCCCGCTGGACGCTCGTCTCCACCGGACCCGCCAGGCCGCTGTAGGAGACCGTGCCGTTTGGCTCCCGGGGAGTCGCCCACTGGAAGAAACGTCCCGTCAGGTCGGTCAGCGGTGCGGGCCGATCGACCACCAGTTGCGGCACCATCAGGAAGTCGTCCGAATTGATGGTGTTGTTGATGCCCTGAATCGCCAGCCCATTCTTGCCGGCACGAAGAGCCGTCCGCATGTCCGTAACGTCATCGTCCTCGAACACCACCGCGAGCGCATCACGGTGCGTGGTCGGAGCCACCGAGTTCCAGTCGATGGTCGCGGGCGTGTTGCGGCGAGAAATCTCCGTGCCGTTCAGGTAGGCGACATATCCGTCGTCGTACTTCATCTGCAGCGTCATCCGCACCGCCGCGCGCGGGTTGTCGACTTCAAAGGGTACCCGCATGAACATCGACCCGTTCACGCCCAACATCTCGGCCTTGATGTCGGTGCGAAAATGATCGCGAAAGTCCACCGTCTCGTCGAAGCCCACACCGTCCGCGCCGCGAAGCCACGACGAGTCGTCGAAACCGGATTCGATCCAGGACCGGCCGAGCTTGTCACCACCGTTGGTCGCGGTCGGCACGAAGGCGGTGAACGGAGCCGTCGAGGGCAGCAGCGTCACGGTCGACGTGCCCTGCACCAGCCCAAAGGAGCGATCGGGCAGCAGCGACGAGTACGTCAACTGATGCTCCACCGTTCCGTCCGGTCGCGACAACCGCACAAGGTCACCCTCGGCCGCCAGCCGGAAGTCGGTGTGCAGCGGAGCGGCCGGATTGCGACGGTCCTTGCCTGAGGCAAACACCAGCAGGTACTCATCGGGCTGCAGCGTCACGGCGGGAAAGGTCCACGGAGTCGTATCGGCGGGATCGTCGGTCAGCCGCCATCCCTCCAGGTTCGCGGGCGCATCGCCCGCATTGAAGAGCTCGATCCAATCCGAGTTACTGCCATCCTCGTCCTCGAGCCCTTGCGTGTTGTCGGCCACCAGTTCCGTGACCAGCACGCGCGCCGCCATCGCCCAACGAGGCTCCAGCGACTCCAGTCGCTCGCCCTGCCCCTGCCGCGTCGAACGTCCCCCGTTCCGCCGCCCGCCCCGCATCCCTCGGCGCGACGCGCATCGCGTCGTCCGCGAGTCTCCCGAGTTTGCCCGCACACTCCAAGGCCACCAGTTCATGCTGACAACTCCTCGAAACCACACCGTCGCGTCGACCACTGCTTCGGATTCGGAACCGCCCCCAAACAAGTTTTCCCCAGCCTCCGTCCGAGCTTTCGATCATAACAGGCCAAC
>CAZUJM010000135.1:0-15577 GCA_964620405.1 uncultured Pirellulaceae bacterium
TGGCTCGCATACGCCGCGACTCCCGCCTCGAACGGTTCCTCCTCAAGCCCCAGGTTGAACACGAGGTAGAACGGCGCCGATCGCTCCACGCCCACCTCATCGGTCATCAGGCTGAGCTTCAAGCCATATGCGCCGACCCACGCTTCCGGAACCGCCGCGGGGTTCAAGTTCGGCTCCAGCAGGAACTGCAGGTCCGCATGGAAGTCGCCCGACTCCTCGGCCGCGCCGACACGCTGCCGAGGCGGATCGACACTCCCCAACGTCACTCCGCTCGTCACCGTCACCACCGCGTCAGGCACCACGGGCGAAGGCGGCTGGTTGATGACCCGAATCTGCACGCCTTCCGGCACCGGCTTGAATCCGTCCTTCCAGAAACGCAACGGTTCCAGCACGTCGTAGTACACTTGCGCGCCAGAACCAATCCCCAAACCCTCCTCCAGTTCCGACCCAAATCCCGGTTCACTCGTGAACTGCCGATCCACGCCATCCAGCGGAAACTCGCCCTCAAAAACAAACCCCTCCGCCGTCGGCAGCACTTCCAATCGCCCATTCCGCCGCACAAACTCGATATCCGAGTGCCCCTCGTGCGGATCCTCCTGCGCCGAAACCTCACGGCCTCCCACGACCGCCGCAAACAACAGGACTACCGACCATTTCTTCAGACTCATCATGACAATCTCCTCACCGAAGTTGAAAAAAAGAAGACGCATCAGGACTGCTTCTCCTTCCAACCGCGTGAACCGGCGCGTGTGCCGGTCATTCGGCGAAGGCCATGGACCAGAAAGCAGGCAGGCAGCACCAGCGCCACACACGTCGGTTCGGGAACCGTGAGTGCAACGGATGGGCGCGATCCCTGCTCAAAACCTCCTCCCTGGAATGCGATGATGAAATCGGCGGAGCTGAATTCGCGATCTCCATCCCAGTCGCCGTCGCTCCACCGCGAATTTCCGACGACCGAATCTTCGTACTGTCCCTGCTGGAAGACCAACACCAGGTCTCCCGTGTCGAAACGACCATCCAGGTTGGCGTCGCCGAAGTAAGTTCGCTTCAGTTCCTCCACCCAGTATTGACGATCGCCCGCCGCGACGACGCCGTTCGCGTCGAGATCGAAACGCGGATTCGTCTCACCCGAGAGAACCGCCTCCGTCAGCAGGTCGATATCGTTCGCGTCCAGGACGCCGTTGCCATCCAAGTCACCGGCGGGCCCGTTCGTCCACGATGCGGAACGAAATGCGTCGACCGCGCGCAGGAAGTTTGCCGCGCTCAACCCGTGGTTGAAGACGACCAGAAACGGAACCGAAGGCTCGATCCCCTCGGTGCTGGTCCGCAGACCGAGCCTCAATCCATACGCGCCGGCCGCCGGCAAGGAAACCTCCTCGGTCGCCTCCAGCGGCTCCAAAAAGAAGTTCACGTGCGCGTGCACTTCACCCGCTGGCGAACTCTGCCCGATTCGATTAGCGGGCGGTTCAAACGTTCCCGCCTGCGGCCTGCTGTCCCATCCCACCCACGTCTCCGGCACCGTCGGCGGATTATTCTGGATGCGGATACGCGTCCCCGGCAAGGGTTCGCGAATCGCGCCGTCATTCCAGTAACGCAAGCCGCCCAGCACGTCGTACGCGATCTGGGTTCCCGCCGGCACTCCGCCCCCTTGGTCCTTCTCCGAGGAAAAACCTGGGTTCGAGGAGTACTGACGCGAAATCCCCGAGCGAGGAAAGACGGCCGTGTACAGATCCTTGTCCGTCACCACGCGCTGGTTCTCGTAACGAAGCGAAACGTCGGAATGCTCGAACTGGCCATGGACCTGCTCATTCGCCACGCCAACGAGGCAAGCCAGCCACACCAATGCCCGCCACGCCCTGGCACCAAGCCCCCGCCTGCGCGACGCCATTCGTCCACCACCCGATACCACCATGGAATCCAACTCCCCAGATATGTCCACCCCAACGAACGCCCGTTCCTCTCCGTTCACCCCGTGGTTTCAAGAAAGAACCACCCCGAGGCGTAAACGAGAGCGACAAAACGCAACACGGCGCTCCAGACAAGCGCAAGCAAGTCGCGAACCGCACCCGGCAGACGAAAGTCCACGTCCATGCCGAGTTGGACCATCAACTCATGCGAAGAAATGCGCGGGCGGCCCCCGGGGAACCACCGCGCCGGCCAGAGGCTCAGAAGCCTCCACGCGGGAGAACAAGAGGGACCTCTCGACGACGCGGTCACGCGTCACCGGAGCGTCCCGGTCGGAGTGCACTGCGGTCAGGGCCCGATAGGCACACGCCAAGCAGCTTGAATCATGGAAGGAGCCGTCCGACAGGGCTCCCCCGACCACGTGGCCGGGGATCTTTGCCGAAGCCCCGCTACCACTCGTGGCATGACCGATGACCGACCGTTGAGCCGAATGCCGGACGGTGCGGGGATGGAACGCACAGACGTGGGTCGATCGAGCGTCCGAAGCGGCATCGGCCGTTGCCCCGTGGGAGGCAGGTAGTCCATGGGAACGGCAATCGTGGACGCCATGCACGACCAGACTGGACACGAGCCAGCTGACGAGCAGCGCGATCGAATAAACGCGTCGTCCCCGCTGGTGCATCGGTCCCCCTCATCTGACTCGTTCGGCCACCGTCCATCCGACACCCCCAACTATCCGTACAGCCCTCCACGATGTCAAGAGCCGCCCACACGGGCTTGTTTGGCGTGCTGCGGTCGTTAGCATACGTTGACAAGTCACCGACGCGGATGCAGCCTCAGTCTTTTTCCAGGAGCCCTCCCCCATGCCCGCTGACCAGCTCGCGCCGCCCAGTCACCCGCGGCGCCGCAGCCGACATCTTCTTCTGCTGATGGCCCTTGCCACCGGGCTGACGCCAGGCCATTCGTTGTTCAGCCAGGACGAGACCATCGACCCCACGCAGGAACTGGTCGGGCGTTCGGACGACAACCGGATCGTAACACCGGTCAACCAAGTGCTGACGCCAGCCGGCCGGCAGGTCGACCTGATCGGTCTCCGGCCCCAGGCCTTGGCCCTGTCCCCCGACGGTGAACTGCTCGTCGTCTCTGGCAAAACCAGCGAACTGGTGGTGATCGACGCCGAAGACGGCGCCCAGCGCCAACGCGTCCTGCTGCCGAACGAAACCGAGAACGCTCCGCGCGTCGAACCGCCTTCACCGAACATCCTCAAGCCCGACGAGAAAGGCCAGTTGAGCTACACAGGCCTGGTCTTCTCGCCGGATGGCTCGCGCATCCTGATGAGCAACGTCGAGGGTTCTATCAAGGTGTTCAACGTGGACGCCAACAGCAAGGTCACTCCTTCGCACTCCATACCGCTGCCGCTCGCCAAGGCGCCCCGCCGCGATCCAGAGATTCCCAGCGGTCTCGCCTTCAGCGCCGACGGCAAGAAACTCTACGTCTGCGGCAACCTCTCGAACAAGCTCCTCGAACTGGACGCCGAGTCTGGCCAGGTGCTGCGAGCGTTTGACGTGGGGGTCGCACCGTACGATGTGGTGGTGGTAAACGGCAAGGCCTATGTCAGCAACTGGGGTGGCCGCCGACCGGGGCCTGGCGACCTGACCGGCCCCGCCGGACGCGGCACGGTCGTGCGTGTCGATCCCGTCCGATTCATCGCCAGCGAAGGCTCGGTCAGCATCATCGACCTCACCACCGGCCAGCTCGTGCGTGAACTGCTCACCGGCCTCCACGCCAGCGGACTGGCCGTGTCGCCCGACCGCCGCTACGTCGTCTGTGCGAACGCGGGCAGCGACCACTTGAGCGTCATCGACGCGCAAGCGGACAAGCTCCATGAAACGATCTGGGCCAAGCCCAAGCCGTCCGACCTGCTCGGTGCCTCGCCCAACGCCGTATTGTTCTCGCCCGACGGCAAGCGGCTGTATGCAGCCAACGGTGCCCAAAACGCCATCGCAGTCTTCAACTTCGAACCCGAGGAACTCGGCGATTCGCGTTTGCTCGGCATGATCCCCGTGGGCTGGTATCCTGGAGCACTCGCGTACGACGCCGAGCGGCAGACGATCATCGCGGCCAACATCAAGGGCCTGCCGCTCGACCCCAAGGAGCATGAGGACACGGACGGGTCAGGGTTCAACTCGCACCATTACGCGGGCAGCCTCTCGATGGTGCCGGTACCACCCGACGACGCACTCCCCGCCCTGTCGCGAATCGTCGATCGCAACCTGCGCCGCGAAAAGATCAACCAGGCGATGAAGCCCGCCCGAGCCGACCAGCCCCCGCGCGCCATTCCCCAGCGTATCGGCGAGCCCAGCCCCATCCGCCACGTCGTCTACATCATCAAGGAGAACCGCACCTACGACCAGGTCTTTGGAGCCCACGGCAAGGGCAACGGCGACGCCGAACTGTGCATCTTCGGACCGAATATCACGCCGAACCAGCACAAGATCGCCGATGAGTTCGTGCTGCTCGACAATACCTACTGCTCGGGGATCCTCAGCGCTGACGGGCACCAGTGGAGCACCACGGCATTCAGCACCGACTACATGGAGAAGAGTTTCGCGAGCTTTCCGCGCAGCTACCCCGACGGCATGGGCGTCGATGAAGATGACGCGCTCGCCTACTCGCCCGCCGGCTTCATCTGGGACAACGCGCTGCGGCACCAGAAGACGATTCGCAACTACGGCGAATTCATGGCGCCCAAGGTGCGATGGAAGGACCCTGCGAACACCAGCGAGCCCACGTATGGCGACTGCTACCGGGCATGGAAGGAGAAGTCGGACCAGGTCGTCTTCGAGAGCTATCCCATGATCGAGAGCATCAAGGACTTCTCGCCCACGGGCTACGTCGGCTGGGAGATGTCCGTGCCGGATCAGCACCGCGCCGATTTCTTCCTGCGGGAACTGCGGGAATTCGAGGCCAAGGGTGAGTTCCCCAACCTCGTGATCATTTGCCTGCCTAACGACCATACCAGCGGAACCACGCCCGGTGAAGCCACGCCCGCCGCCTGCGTGGCCGACAACGACCTGGCCTTCGGACGCATCATCGAAGGCCTCAGTCGCTCCCGATTCTGGAAGGAGATGGCGATCTTCGCCATTGAAGACGATCCCCAGGCGGGCTGGGACCATGTCAGCGGCTATCGCACCATCTCCTTCTGCGTCAGCCCCTACGCCAAGCGCGGAGCCCTTGTCAGCACCCAGTACAACACCACCAGCATCCTCCGCACCATCGAACAGATCCTCGGCATGCCCGTCATGAACCAGTTTGACGCCAGCGCTGAGCCGATGTTCGACTGCTTCACCGACACGCCAGACTTCACCCCCTACACCGTCGCGCCGGCCCAGGTGGCACTCGACCAACTGAACCCCGATCCCAAGGCGATCAACGACCGCCAGTTGCGCGATGACGCCGTGGTCTCCTCAACACTGAACTTCCGCGAGATCGATCGCGCCCCCGAGGATGTGCTGAACCGGATCCTCTGGCGAGCCATGCAGGGGACTGCCAAGGCCTATCCCCAATGGGCCATCATGGCCGGCCTGGAAGAGGAGGAAGAAGAAGAGGAAGAGGAACTCGAACGCCTGCGCGACGCCTCCGGAAAAGCCCCCAAGCCAACCCAGGAATCGGAAGCTCGCGATGACGGAGCGAAGGACGACATCCAGTAGATCCCGTGAAGCCACTGCGACGGGCAGCCTCGCATCGGTGCCGCGCGTCGCAGACTTGAATAGCCGCCGGGTGCTCCTAACCGGAGTGTTGCAAGCGCGATCGGAGATAAGCCATGAACGCCGGGGACTCCGACGAGGAAGAGACGGCGTATCATGAATGCGGGCACGTCTACCTCGCCCACCTGCTGGGCGCCCGCATCCTCGGCGTCACCATCGAACCGGACCGCGATGACGGGCCGGCCCGTTATGGCGACGCCTCCATCCTTTGGCCCGCTCGCCGCTGGTCAACTCGAGACCTGAACCTGCGCTGCGTCCGCGTAGCTCTCGCCGGCCCCGTCGCCGAGATGATTCATCGCGGCGAACCGCTGCATCCGGGCTTCGTTCCCGAGTGGTCGCAGGACTGGCGCGTCGCCTGGGAGTACGCCGGCCAACTCGTCGCCGACGAACGCGCGCGAATTCGCTTCTTGGAAGATACCATCCGCCAGTTGCATGCCATGCTTCGCCAGGACGAACACTGGCATCGACTGGCCTGCATTGTCGACCACTTGCTCGCGCACGAAACGTTGGACGAGGAGCAACTGGCGGAACTGCTCGAGGAGGAGTCCGAGGACTAGGCGGCGGCTCGCACGCAACACCCGGGCTCGCCTCGCGCACTCACACGATGACGGCCTCCGTCACTCGGCGGGCCCCACCAGCAGACGGTAGACGTGTCCTGGGCCTCCGCGATCCAGTGCATCCTGCACGACAATCGAGTACCGGCCCGCGGTCAGTCGACGCTCCACCTGGGGATCGGCCATTCCCGGTCGATCGTCGTTCTCAACCACGCGGCGTCCTTGCGCGTCGTAGATCGTCACCAGTCCATCCAGAGCCGATCCAAGGCGGCGCGCTTGCACTGCGACGCGCACGGTGCATTCCTGATTCAGCTGAAGTGCATAGACATCCACATCGCGATCGGCTTGGATTGCGCCGTCCATGACCTGCGGGAAGTCAATCGACTGCGCGGCGCGGAACCCGTTGTTCGGTTCCGCCTCTGCCTGAGCGGAGAACGGGCTGCCCACCATAAGGCGACATGGGGGCCCCTGGGACATGCCCGCAACGGCAATTTGCAGCGGAACCTCCCCCACCGCATGATCCGCCGAGACGGTGACGTCCAGTTCCAGTTGTCGATTGCCGATACGGGCCAGGTCCTGGGGGTTCGGCAACGACGCTTCGCCACGTCCGGCGATCGCGATGGTCACGCCCGGATCTTCGCAGCGTACCTCATCCACGCGTTCCAACGCCCATCCGCGCAGCACGACGCGTGTCGTCGCGTTCACAGGCACGGCGAGCGGCAGGCAGAGCGCCGCGCGCGGTGACTCCTCAGCGGCCGACGCCGGCGTCGCCAGCAGCAACAGCCCCAAGCCGATCGTGGCCAGGCGCGCCGCGATCACGCGGCTCGAAAGGCGTGCGGCGGCATCACGCATACAGAGCCTCGATGACGGATCCTTCCTCCAGGATGGCGACCGGCCGCCCATCGGGTGTGTGTAGTTGCTTGCGCGGATCAATCCCGAGCGCGGTCAGGATCGTGCAGGCCACGTCCGCGGGAGCCACGGGCGCATCGATCACCTGGGCCCCGTTGCGATCGGTCTTCCCGATCACTCGCCCTGGCTGGACCCCGGCACCCGCGAACAGCAGCGAAGCGGCACCCGCCCAGTGGTCGCGGCCGCCATCCTTGTTCAGACGCGGCGTGCGTCCAAACTCCCCCATCGCCACCACCAGCGTCTCTTCCAGCAGGCCACGCTGCCCCAGGTCCTCCATCAACGCGGAGAAACCACGGTCAAAGTCGGGAAGCATCCGTTCCAAGCCGTTCCAGATGTTGGCATGGTGGTCCCAGCCGCCAAAGTTCACCGTCACGAAACTCACGCCCGACTCGACCAGACGCCGGGCCAGCAGGCAGCTCTGGCCAAACGTGGTCCGCCCGTAGCGGTCGCGCAGCGCTGCCGACTCCTTGTCGATCGCAAACGCCTGCCGCGCCTGTCCTGACAACACCATGTCCGTGGCTCGCTGGCGGAATTGGTCGTAGGCGGCCAGCTGGTCGCTTCCTTCGACCCGCCGAGCCAGTTGGTCCACCGTGGCCAGCAGTTGCTGTCGTCGTTGGGCACGCACTTCGCCGACCGGCCCCTGGTCCACGTCGCGCACCTGGTATCCGTCCTGGTTCGGATCGCCCGCCTTGAACGACTCGTAACGCCCGCCGAGATAGGCACTCTTGCCCAACTCCCAGGTGAAAGACGGGTTCTTCGGAATGGCGACGTACGGTGGAAGCGTGCCCGGGAAACCGCTCTCATGCGCCACGACCGCACCCAGCGCGGGCCAGTCGCCGAACGGCGAACCGAAACGCCCCGACAGCACCCAGTTCGTGGCCGTCTCGTGGTGGTCGTTGTTGTGCGCGCCGCTCCGCACGAGACAGCCGCGATCCATGAGGCGTGCCATCTGCGGCAGGTGCTCGCAGCTCCGCAATCCGGGCACGGCCGTGGAGATAGTCGAGTACTTGCCACGCACCTCCTCGATCGCCTCCGGCTTCGGATCGAAACTGTCGTGGTGCGAAAGGCCTCCGCCAAGGTAGACGAGCAACACGGATCGCGCGCGTCGCGCACCAAGCATTGCCGCGCGAGACTCAAGCCTCAACATGTCCTCCAGCGTCAACCCCAGCGACGCCAGCGCGCCGACACGCAGGAACTGCCGTCGACCTGCATCGAAATGGACATTCAACATGGCTCGTACCTCCCCAACGATGCAACAAGACCCGGCCCGATTCCATCACCTGCCTAATGATTGAACGTGAACTCCTTGGAGTTCAGCAGCGCCCAGAGCAGGTCGGCAAGCACTTCCTCGCGATCCTGCCCGCGCAGCTGTGCGTCAATCGACCGCCGCTCCGCTTCCGTCGGCTGGCGGGAAACCGTCGCCAGGAACAGCCGCGTCACCACCGGTTCGTTCTGGCCCTCGGCGGCCAACGCGGTCGCCAGCATGCCTGAGGGAGACTGGATCTTGGCGAGGATCGACGAACTGTTCTGCAGGTGCAGCAACTGCGGCAACGTTACCTCCGCCGCGCGTTCGCAGGCGCAGGCCGTGGTCCGCGCGGAGCGACCGAAGAGCGTCAGGAAGTACGAGTCCGCGCCGGGATCAGGCACTTGAATCGCGCGGACACCCAGCGGCTGCCCCGCAAACGATTCCGGCTCACCCGTCACCTGCGAGATCGCGTCGAGCAGCACTTCCGCGGGCAGACGTCGGGCGTAAAACCTTGAGTAATAACGATCGTCAAGAACGTTCGCCGGATCGGTGTCGGACGCATGCTGGTAGGCGCGCGAGTTCATGATGAGTCGCATCAGATAGCGCAGATCGTAGTCGCTGGCCGTGAATTCACGAATCAGCAGGTCCCAGAGCGGCTGGTTGCTGGGAGGGTTTGTGGCTCGCAGATCGTCGACCGGCTCCACCAGCCCCACGCCCAGGAAGTGCTTCCAGACGCGATTGACCATCGCGCCGGCAAAGAGCCGATTACCGGGGCCGGTCATCCAAACTACCAGCGCGCGGCGAGGATCCTGTCCGACGTCGAGCGTCAGTTCCGCGCGGTCGATGGGCCGCGGTTGCAGCATGCGTCCGGTGCGCGGCTGTTGCGCCGTGGCGGGCTGTTGGCGATTCAATTCCCACCGTTGTCGCAATTCCTCCAACTGCTTCTGCTTCTCCTCCCGCGCTTTCACCGCTGCCTCGTCCATGCCGAGCATCTCCAGTTCGCGCTGCAACTGCTGCTGCTGTTTACGCAGTTGCAGCATCTCACTGGTACCCGCCACCAGTTCGGTGGGACCTTCGGCCAGGGGACGACGATCGAGTGAAGTCCGCGAGAAGAAGGCAGCCAGATGGTAGTAGTCGTCCTGCGTATACTTCTCGAGCGGATGGTTGTGGCAGCGGGCGCAACCGATGCGCGTGCCAAGAAAGGCCTGGGCGACGGAATCGGTGACTTCGGAACGCTCAGCCGGCTGCTCGCCCACGGTCACGATGTAGTAGCCGACCTCGGGATGCACGTCGCTGGAGCCTTCGGCCAGCAACACGCCCTCGGCGAGCTCTCGCCAGCCATCACCCGCCTGCAGCCGGGCATGCAGCCACTGGTGCAGGCCGCGCACTCCCTTGCTCCCTCGCACATCGTGATCGCGTTCGCGGCGGTTCTGCAGCAGGTCAGCCAGTTGCAGCGTCCAGTAGTCGACCCACTCGGGCCGCGCGAGCAGACGCTCGACGAGCACACTTCGCTTGTCCGGGTTGGTATCGGCTAGGAACTCGGTGACTTCCGTTTCGGTTGGCAGCGTGCCCAAGGCGTCGAGCGACGCGCGGCGGAGAAACGTGGCATCGTCGCACAGCGGCGCCGGGCGGATGCGCAGCTGCTGGAGCTTGGCGTAGACATGGCGGTCGACTTCGTTGTTCGCCCGCGCGTACCAGCCTTCGTCGATGGATCGTTCATGCGGCGCGGTGAAGATGGCGGTCTGCACGAATCCCTGGAAGGCCACCCGCACTGTCGATTCACCATTCCGCAGGCACGACACAAGCCCGTCCTCCGTGACACGCAACAGGTCGGGCTGGCTGGACGCAAACTGACACAACCAAGTCACGTCGGCCTGTCGTCCGTCGTCATAACGAGCCGTCACGCGCAGCGGCCGCGAATCGCCCGCCCGCAGCGTGACCGCGGACGGTTCCACGATCAGCTCCTGCACGCGGGCCTCATCGGAACGCGGCCCGGGAGCACCGGCGGCCAGCCAGTCGGCCAGCAGGCGATGGGCGGGGCTTCCCGTTTGAATCCGCGCGCCGCCTCCATGCGGAACCATGCCCGTAGCCTTCTGCAGCAGCAGGCTGTCAAGCGGCGCGGCGAACATCACGCGCCGGCCGCGCGACTCGCGCACCAGCGAGTCGTAGTCCATCTCCGGCGCGTACCCGCGGAGAGAAAGGCGGAAGCCGTTTTGGCCCGCGAGCTTGCCGTGGCACCCGCCCGAGTTGCAGCCGTAACGGGTCAGCACGGGGACAACTTCTTCGAGGAACGACGGGACAGCGGCACCCTCATGCCCACTTGTCTTGTACGGCGTTCTCGCTGCCTCCGCTCCGCATGTCCCTGCGGGCGATTCCGCTGCGCACGCGAAGGCATGCCACGCCACGTTCGGCCAAGCGAGCACCTGCCACAACAGCGTTGCCACAGCCAGACACGCCCAACCCGCTCGACCGGCGAATCGCTGGAGCAGCCAGACACGGCGACAACGGGGCGCGGACATCCGAGGGATCCTCTGCCGGACGAACAACGGGGCGGGAGCATTCGAGAACGGGAAACGCAGACGCGGGCGAATCGCGGGAAGCAGCTATCGGGCGGGACAGTCAGTATAAGGCCGCTTCCTCCGCGGACGCAACGAGCTAAAAACACACGACTTATGAGGAAATAGCCCGTCATCGACCACAACGGTCAGTCCGCGTCCCACGCCCTTGCCGGACAGACGGCTCTGCCTGAAAGTGCCAAGTCGATGTCACAGGCACCACCAATGCGGTCCGGTGGAGAAGATCACCAGCCACCCGGGGCTTTCCTCCAATAACCACGTGAGCACTGGCGTTTGCGAGCGTTCTTTGAAATTCTCGTGAGTTCTCCGAGTTTGCCTCACGGCAACAATTGCAACGGCTTGCGTGACCGCTAAGATCAGGGCGCCGCGGCGGCCCAGGGCCATGCGACCTACGCAACTTGCGATCGAAATCAGATGCCCTGGTCGCCGGGTGACTCCCGCGAGATACATCCCTGTTCCATGAGTCCTCAAGCACAAACGGAGCGAAGGAATTCCATGAAGCTGTACAACCTCTGCCAAACCGCACTCCTGGTCGCGGTCGCCCTCGTGGCGGGACAAGCCTCTGTGGCCCAGGCCCAAAGCAAGATCATCTACTCGGAGAACTTCCAGAGCGTCAAGCTCGGCGACAGCGTCGACGAGGGTTTTTTCGGTGAAGGCGTGTGGACGAACAAACCGCCGGCCGGCGTTTCGATCAAGAACGACCTGCCGGGCATCGACGACCAGGGCAACTTCGTCGAAGGCGTCGGCGTGACGGAATGGAAGGGTTGGTCGTTCGCTGACAAGGACTGGTGGGTTCAAGCGGCCGGTGACCAGCGACGTTCGGAGTTCGAACTGGGCGAAGGCGTGGTGGCCATCGCCGATCCCGACGAATGGGACGACTTGGGCAACCCCAAGCAGTACGGCCTCTACAACACCTGGATGACGCTGCCGGCCATCTCGCTGGCCGGCATCCAGGCCAATTCGCTGCTCATGGATTTCGCTTCGAGCTGGCGTCCGGAAGCCATGGATGATGTCGACAACCTGAACAACCAGACGGCGGAGATCACGGCTTCGTACGATGGAGCACCTCCGGTGCGCGTCATGTACTGGGATTCGGACGCGGCCAGCGATACCTACCATGACCATGCGCCGAACGAGGAAGTGAATCTGTCCATCAACAACCCGGCCGGCGCGAAGAACGTTGTCTTCACCTTTGGCCTGCTGACCTCCTACAACGACTGGTGGTGGGCCGTGGACAACATCGTGGTCCGAGGCAAGTCGAGCGGCGGAGCACCGGGCGACTTCAACGCCAACGGATCGCTGGACATCGCGGACATCGACGCCTTGTCAGCCGCCATCCGCGCCGGCAATAACGACGTCGCCTACGATGTAACGGCCGACAGCAAGGTCGACACGCAGGACCATGCCAAGTGGGTTCGTGAACTGCGCAAGACCTGGGTCGGCGACGCGAACCTGGACGGCCAGTTCAACACGGGCGACTTCGTGATCGTCTTCCAAGCGGGCCGGTTCGAAACGGGCCAGTCGGCCGGCTGGGGCGAAGGCGACTGGAATGCGGACGCCAAGTTCGACACGGCCGACTTCGTGGCGGCCTTCCAGGACGGCGGTTTCGAGGCGGGCCCCCGAGCGGCCGTCGCCGCGGTGCCGGAACCGAGCAGCTTAACGCTGCTGGCCCTGGGCGGCCTGCTGGCGATCCGTCGCCGCCGCGTCTGAACCTGACTCCTGGATCCCCTGGCGCGGCGGAGCAAGGGGCCGCTGCGGCAATCCCACGGCCGTCGCCGACCAACGGCGGCGGCCTGCGGATTCGGCACCGGACCGCATCGTCCCAGCCGGGTCCGCCGGTCGTTCCGGTTGGCGAAGCCACTCCTGCGGACCGCTGGTCGGCGAAAGCGTCCGGCGTTTCTTTTTGCCCAACCAAGCCCCTGGGGTGGGCTTGTCGCATGGAAATTTGCCGTTACACTTGAGGGCCTAACGAGCGTACACCGGCCGTCTCGCGTGAGCGAGCGTCCGAGGCAGGTTCGTTACCGCTGGATCCTTAGCTCAATCGGTTAGAGCAACTGACTCTTAATCAGTAGGTTTTGGGTTCGAGTCCCAGAGGATCCACTTCCGCCGTCCGTCGCACCGGACCGCACACCAACGCCTAAGTCGGCAGCCAATGCTGACTTAGGCGTTTTCGTTTCTGGCGGGCTTCTGGGTTCTCCGTGGACTCTGTGGCCTCCGTGGTGATCATCGCCGGGGGGAAGAGTCAAAACCACGGAGGACACCGAGGGCACGGAGTTGCTGGGGCTTCGCGGTGCGACCGGCAACCTGCTACACGCGATGCCGATTCATGCATGCGAACGCTTCTTCGGTCACCAGCTCACCGCCCCATGCCGCAGGATTCAGGGGCGAATCCGCGGATCGGTACCATTCGGTTCCCTTGTTGATCGGACGGATCAGGTAGACTGCCCGGTCACCGGCAGCCGCCCGCACGGCAGAGGACGAACGGAAACGTGGCGAGAAGGTCGCAGGAGGCCGCCCGCAAGGCGACTTCCAATCCGTCGCTTCCGTGCCTTTCTCGAGCCTCCCTCGTTGTTTTCAAAGGCCCGCCCTTGCCGAGAAAAGCGAATCCCGGATTCCCTCCCGAGACGACCGATCGCGACGGTGGAAGCGAGGCGAACATCGCTTCCACCGCGAGCTTGCCATTCGCTTCTCGTCCTGGCTGGCTGCGACTCGCCCAGGTGTTGTCGAGTTGCTTCCGAGCGAATCACGTCTATTCGCCGGAACGCCTGCTGGCGGCCGGTGCGCGTCATGCCGGGATGCCCGCCCGCTACCCAGGCCATATCGGGGAGGCTCTGGAGGTGCTGTGCCGTTCGCTGCGCGACGATGCCAAGCTGCACCGATTCGGGGAGGTCAACCTACAGGCCCTGTTGGTGACTGGCCTGGGCAATCTGCTGCAAGTGGAGGAGGCTTTTGTCGCGGACGCTGAGCTGGCCGACACTCGGCTGCAATCGCCGCTGGTGATCACCGGATTCGCCCGCTCCGGCACGACCTTTTTACACCGACTGCTGTCGACGCTCCCGAGCTGCGTCGGCATCACGCTGCGGCAGCACCTGGCGCCGCTTCCCTACCGGCCCGTGGACTACCGCCGACCGGACATCGCGTTGAGATTCCTGCCTCGGCGGCTCGCGGCGCAAGCCTACCAGGTGGACGCGATGCACTTCCTGCGTCCCAACCTGCCCGACGAATGCAACTTCGGCATGCGATCCGGCGGTCGCTCGATGGTCTACTGGTCCACCGCAGCGAGCTACTCCTACCTGGACTGGCTGCTTCACCAGGACCTGCGAGAGACCTATCAACACTATCGCAAGGTGCTCCTCGTTCACCAGCGGTGTTATCCACGGCAGCGACTGATCCTCAAGTGCCCGCAGCATCTGGCGTGGCTTCCTGCGTTGTGCGAAGCGATTCCCGAAGCGACCATCGTGCAGATGCATCGCGACCCGCGGGACACGGTCCCGTCGGAATGCAAGCTCTTCCTCTCGCTCCAGGCCCTTTCCACGAAGGAACTGGACGCGCAGCGCACTGTCCATGCGATCCGCGCTCGGGTGGCAACGTTCGCAGACCGTTCGCTGGCTTTCGACCGGGGCCCCGATTCCCACCGCATCCATCACGTCCAATACCACCAACTGCTGATGGATCCCCTGCGTACCGTGCAGGAACTTAGCGAGCAACTCGCGATTCCGTGCGATGAGGCGACGACAACCCAGCCTGGCCGTTTCCTCCAGCAACACCAGCAGCACCGCCATGGGCGGAACGCCTACAATGCGGCGCAGTATGGCCTCAGCCCTGCCGACCTGAATGGCTTGCTCGTATCTTATCGAGAGCGGTTCCTGCCCGAGACGTTGACAAGCACGATTCTCGACCGCGCCTGACACGGCATCCGCACTTGCCCCATGCAGACGCAGCCATACGTGCTCGGTTCGCGCGATGAATGGCGATCGCCTCGCGGTTCACTCCTTGCACGCCGGTCAACTCGATTGGAAAGACACTTCTTCCAACTGCTACCGCGAATGGATCACCCGCGAGATTCGCCAGGAGACCTAACCCTGCGTCGTATTCCGATGGGCAGACGCCGCACTCACTGGATCTGGAATGCTCGCTTCGATGCCGATGGCGTAAAGGTGGCGGCGCAGCGACTGAGCGTAGAACTTCGCCGCAAAACCTGGATCCTCTCCCGACTTCTCGAGCAGCGGCGGGAACTCCGCAGGCACCCTGCCGGCGAGATACATGGCGGGCAACAGGCCGTTGACGAAATCGACGATCCGCTGAGCATATTGGTCATTGGTGCGCACCATGTCCCTGAGGAACCGCAGGCCAATCAGCACATGCCTCGACTCATCCCGTGCCACCCCCATCATTCCCGCCAGAAACCCCGGAAAGATACCCGCGGCGCGGCACCTGCGCATGACGCGAACCTGCGCCGCCAGCGACAGCGTACCTTCGACGATCAAGTGGTACAGCGTCACTCCATCCACCAGCAAACCGAGATCCTGCGGATGTTTGCTGATAGCCCTCGAAATCTCTGGCAGCATCTCGCCGAAGACATGATTCGCGAGCGGGTTCTGCTCGGTCGCGAATTCCTGC
>CAZUJM010000136.1:0-4146 GCA_964620405.1 uncultured Pirellulaceae bacterium
GGCTGCCGCTCGATCGCTCCGCGACAGATCTTCCACAGCAGGTGCAGCGTGAACGATTCCCAGCGACTGTCGCTCCACTTATCCATCAATCGCGTGTCAAAACCGTCCACGAGACCCCGGTAGTCGGGCGGAGCCTGCCCGTCCGCGAAACGATCTCCGTGGAAGTCGCGAGTCACCCAACGACGGGTGCTTGAGATGACCCGTTGCCGCTGTCGTTCCGATACTCCAGGACGAAAATGAAACAACTCGTCGTTCTCGGCGACAAGCCAGTTCAGTTCGGAGTCGGAGAGCGCGTGAATCGGATGCTCCAGCATGGCCATGCGGAGGTGGAAGCGAGTGCCCAGGCAGCCGATCAACTCCTCGGCCCGATCCCCCAGGTCTTCCATGAGGGTCGAGGCGAGGTCCTGCCCCTGGATGCGGCCGTGCTCCAGGAAGCGACGATAATGGGTTTCGCTCAGGTAAGGCTGGCAGCCAAAGATCTTCTCGGACTCCGCCACCGCCTCCGCAAAAGGCAGATGCTCCAGCGCATGCAGCGTGTTATGGTGCACGAACGCCGTGATCGGTCCTTGGGCTGGCAACCAGTGCGCCGCATGTCGCACGACGTCCGCGATCCGGTTCACGCGACCGTTTTCGGCGGGCGTCTCGGCAGGAAGCGTCGATGGGTCTGCAATGGTCTGCAAGGATTCGCTCCGTTCGTGAATACCGGTTTGCGAGGAACGCCAAGGCGGGTTCTTGGAAGAATCGGCGGGGACGCGTGAGGACTCGCGTTGGGCCCTCGCTGGTTTCGCCGTTTCGATCATGCACTTCCGATGCCGAACATTGCGGATCGCGGGCATGCGTCGTTAAGGAGACGCTTTTTCGCGAGGAACAGCATGGAGAAGACTTCCAGAATTCTCGCACCAAGCGGGCGTCGCGCCACCTCCCCCGACCGACCGCGTGAAGCCACTTGCAGGAGCCTGCAAGGAATTGCATCTGTCGTCGCCTATTTGCGAAACGTAAACGGCAGGACGCTTTTTTCGTCGTCCGGGAGAAGGGGATCTTGCCCTTAGGGGGGGGGCAATGGATGATCTCCTTCGCACGGTACGACCACGCCGGCGGATGTGGCGATTGCCGGGGGCCACGAACCGAAGTCGTCGTTTCGTCGGGCAGGTGAAGCGGGTCGGAAGGAGCTTAATGATGCGGAAATATGCGGCGGAGTTGATCGGAACGTTCGTTCTCGTCTTCATGGGTACCGGGGCCGCCATTTCCAATCAGGTATCGGGCGGCGCGGTCAGCCATGTCGGAATCAGCCTCACCTTCGGTTTGGTCGTCCTGGCACTCGTCTATTCCCTGGGCGATATCTCCGGCGCGCATGTGAATCCGGCTGTCTCGCTGGGCTTCGCGCTGGCCGGTCGTTTTCCTTGGAAGCAGACGGTTCCGTATCTCCTCAGTCAGTGCGCTGGAGCATTACTGGCCAGTGGACTACTGCTGTTCATCTTCTGGCCTTCGCTGGACGAGTTCCCGCTCGCCGCGCGACTCGGCGCCACGCTTCCTGCGGGGACGGCCATGCAGTCGTTCCTGCTGGAAGTGATCCTCACTTGGTTCCTCATGCTGGTCGTGCTGGCCGTTTCTTCCGGCGCGAAGGAGAAGGGCCTGATGGCGGGCGTGGCGGTGGGAGCGGTGGTGGGGCTGGAGGCTTTGTTTGCCGGCCCGATCTGCGGCGCGTCGATGAACCCCGCCCGGTCGCTCGGCCCCGCCCTGGTGTCGGGGCACACTGAATCGCTGTGGGTCTACCTGCTGGCTCCGGTTCTCGGCGCCTTTCTTGCCGTGGCCACCTTCGCGCTGCTGGAACCGGCGCGGGATGCGACCACGCCTGATCGCTGAAAAACTCGTTGCCTGTCCAAGGGGGCGAACATCGCTCGGTTGGTGCGGGCCCCGGGGATGCGAAACCGACCGAGCGTGTGAGCCTATGCCGCGCGCTGGATACGCTCTTTGGACGCTCTCGTTTGACAGGGTGCTGCGGGTTCGGTCTACTCGACGCCTTCATCAGTTGCGTTCCTTTTCCTTAGGGGACGCAGCCGGGGCCGTCTGCCGCGAGCCGGTGGCAGCACAGCGACCGGGTCTCGTTGTCGGGAGCCATTCGCAGGTTCGTGATCGGCTTCAGTTCGCCGGGGAAAAGGATGCAGGAAAAGTCGCTGGTGGTTTCCAGTCGGATCCCGGAACCGGGGCGGCGCCTGGCGAGCCTCGTGCAGCAGCTGCTGAAGGCGGGCAAGCCGCAGGCAATGAAAGCCATTCATGGCGCGCGCGCCTGGGTGAACGGCAAGCCGTGCCTCCGCGGCGACTGGGTCTTGGAACCGGGCGACCGTTTGGAAGTGTTCCTGGAACCGGAAGTCCGCCGTCCTTCGACGAAGGGCAAATCGGTTTCACGACCGCTGCAGGTGGTCCATGAGGACGAACAACTGATCGTGGTGAACAAGCCGCCGGCTGTGCTGACGGTGCCCACGCACTACCAGGAAAAGAACACGCTGCTGGCCGCCGTGGAACGCTGGATGCGCCAGAACGGGGAGGCGGGCACCGCCTGCTGCGTTCATCGATTGGACCGGGGAGTCTCGGGGCTGCTGGTCTTCGCGAAATCGGTGGACGTGGCCGAAGCGTTGCGTAGACAGTTTGAAGCGCGCAAGCCGCTGCGTCGATATCTGGCCATCGTGGCGGGTCAGATCGACCCACCACGCGGGACGTTTCGGTCGTATCTCGATACCGACCCCAAGACGCTGCAGCGTTTCTCGACCGACGATGCGGAAGCCGGTGAACTGGCGGTCACGCACTACTCGGTGCTGCGGCAGTGGCCCGACGCGGCGCTCGTCGAAGTCTGGTTGGAGACCGGGCGCAGGAACCAGATCCGCGTGCATTTCGCGGAGGCCGGGCATCCGGTGCTGGGCGACGAACGCTACGGTCGTGAACTCGGGATGACGGCCGCCTGGCCCCACCGACGCCTGGCCCTGCACGCGCAGTCGCTGGGCTTCACGCATCCCGAATCGGGCCAGCTGCTCGAATTCACCTGTCCGCTGCCGCCGGAAATGAAGGAGTTCCGGAATCGGCAGGAGCGAGGATCGCGCCGACGACGCGACCCGTGATCGGGGAACGCTCCGTGGATCGCCTCGATGAGAGGATGCCCCTGGGGAGAGGCTGACCACGAAGGCCACGGAGATCTTTGAGTGCTCCGGGGTGGAAAGCATCCCGGAACCGACGCGGGTCAGAAGTTGGCCGTCGCGCCCGACTCATCGGCCGTCGTGGGGATGACCGCGTTCAACCCGGCGATATCGAAGACGAGTTTGACCTGCTCTCGCAGGGAGCAGATCCGCAGGCCGCCGCCCTGCGTGGAAAGTTTCTTGGCGGTCGAGATCAGCACTCGCAGGCCAGCACTGCTCACGAAATCGACATCCGCGAAGTTCAGCACCATCTTGCTCGTGCCGGAATCGAGGAGAGACGTGAGCAGCTTTTCGGTATCGCCGCAGGTGCTCATGTCCAGCGTCCCGGCGAGGCGGACAACGGTCACATCGGCGGCGTGCACGACTTCGGTTTTCATCGAGGGTCCCTTGCGGGTGTGATGTCGGGAAGAAGATAGGAGGCGAAAGCCAGAGGGATGCTACCGGGACTTCGCTCCCGCGGAGCCTTCGGTCGCAACCGGCGTTGGCGACTGCTCGATCTGTCAGGTGGGGCCCCTCGATCGCACGGCCGCAACGCCGCGTCGCTCAAGACTCGAAATGAGAAGTACCAGAGGAGGGACTCGAACCCTCACACCCTTGCGGGCAACGGATTTTGAATCCGTCGCGTCTGCCATTCCGCCACTCTGGCTCAACCTTAAGCTGGTCCCGGTCCGGCCTCGGTTCCGACGATGCGTCGCGAATCGGGAACCTACGAGGAACCACAGCACGCCCACGAACAGGCGCGGGGGACATCTTTGATCCGGCCACGCCTCGCCCCGAGTCCGACGTAGTCTAGCACTCCCTCGAAGGCAGGTGAAGACGGTCACGACCGTCCTGCAAACCCGGCGACGGGAGCGACTCGCATCCAGCCACCGGCGGCTATTCGCTGGCGCCCTCGGCGGCTGGCGTTTCACTGGCGGGGGCTGCGTCGGATGGGGAGGCCGCTGCGGGATCCGCCGGG
>CAZUJM010000136.1:4156-15547 GCA_964620405.1 uncultured Pirellulaceae bacterium
GCGGTTGCGGAAGGTCCGCAGCCGAGGACGGTGAAGCGCAGGAGCCCGAGGAGAAGGGTGCGTTGCGCCATGGCGTGTTGGCTTTCTGGTGAAGGAAGTGGATGATGCGGAGCGGTTACCAGGCACGCGGCATCCAGTGGGGATAGCCGCCGGGGGATGGAAGTTGAACGGTATTGCGGAGGAGTGGACCCGCGGACGACTGCCGACCAGCAGTTTGTCCTGCCGGGTTGCGTGAACGCGTGTTGGTCAGTCGTGCGGCGACGTGTGCGCGCAGCACACAAGGCACATATCGTCGGCCGCCGGACGCCGCTGCGTGAACTCGTCGACGCTTGCCAGGATCTTCTCGCCCAGTCGACAAGGATCGAAGAGGTCTACGTTCTCCAGCAGACGTGTCATGCCGAACAGATCACCGCTGGGGTTCATGGCTTCCGTGAGACCGTCCGTGTAGAGGACCAAGCAGTCACCCGGCGCGAACGGCAGCACTTCGACCGGATACTGCTGATGGGCGTCGATCATCAGAGGCAGGCCGCCCCGCTTGCTGACCACCTCGATGTCGCCCTGCTGGCGACGAATGATCGGGGGCAGGTGGCCGGCGTTGACGACGGAGATCTCGTGGCGGGCCGGATCCAGGATGACCATGGCCAGCGTGATGAACCGCCCGTCGTATTCGTCGGACGCCAGATTGGCGTTCAGACGCTGCAGGGCCAGGTGGGGAGCCATGTCGAGCGACAGGCAGAGCCGCAGGCTGGCGGACATTCGCGACATCAGCAGGGCGGCGGGAATGCCGTGGCCGACGACGTCCGCCACGACGATCGCCAAGCGTCCCTCGGGCAAGGGAATGTAGTCGTAGTAGTCGCCGCCAATGGTGTTTGCGGGCTGGTAGTGTTCGAAGAAATCGAAGCCCGCGAACTGGGGATGCGCCTGCGGCAGGAAGCTGCGCTGCACCTCGTGGGCCTTGGCCAGTTCCAAGTCGATCGCCTGCTGCTTGAGCAGTTTTTCGTGGAGGGCCGCGTTGTCGATGGCACCGGCCGCCTGGGTCGCCACGCTCGCCAGCAGGTCGAGATCCTCCTGCCGGAAGCGGTTGCGTTGGTCCAGCGTATCCAGTTGGATCACCCCCAGCACCTCTTCCTCCTGGTTCAGCAAGGCCATGCACATCAGCGAGCGGATGCGGAAGTCGACCATGCTCTCGGAACTGCCGAACCGTTCGTCCGACGCGGCATCGGCGGAGAGAATCGCCTGCTTGCTGGTGACCGCTTCGTTGAGGATGGTGCGACTGAGGCGCAGGGGTTCGTTGGAATCTTCGCGTCGAAGCCGCGTGCAGCGCGGGACCAGTTCCCCCTTCTCGTCCCGCAGCAGGATGAACCCGCGGTCCGCCTGGACAAAGATCTTGAACAGGCTTTGCAGCACCTGCGGCAAGACCTCGTCCAGGGACAACGATCGTCCGAGGCTCTTGGAGATCTCGACCAACGCCTTCAGCTTTACTTCCGGGCTCGTCGCGTAGTTGACCCCGCCCTCCCGACTGCTGATGTCGAGTTTGGACATGATCGTGGCCACGCTGGAGGCCTTGGGCTCGTCGAGCAGCACCTGCCGCGGAGCGTTGATCGTGGCGGGCTGATCGTCGCGGGGAACGGTCCCGCTATCGTCCTGGAAGGCGAACACGAGGTCGCAGACTCGGATCCGATCGCCGCTGCGGAGTTTCCGGCGGCCGAAGATCATCTGGTCGTTGACATGCGTGCCGTTCCGGCTGTTCATGTCCTCGACGAAGAACTCCTCGCCGCTCTTCAGGATCTGGGCGTGGGTGCGGCTCACCGAATTGTCGTCGACGATGATGTCGCAGTCGGGGCGACGACCGATCACATGGCGAACGCGGTCGAGGAGATATTTTCGTCCGGACGAACTACCGTTCTCGGCCTTCAGAAATGCCATGGGACCGAAGCACCACCGTTTCCGGAGGGCCGATTCGTGAGGATGCGAAAGTAGAGATGGGTAGGGAAACGACCCAGGGCCCGTCCGATTCTAGATGCCCGTTGGTACGGGCGTCAACGGACAGGAACGCCACGGTACCGCGCCGCAATCGCGGCCGAGCGGTCGCACGACACACGCACCGTGCCCCAGTCCACCGCTCCAAATTTTCGCGTTCCGGTCTGTGCGCTCCACGTCCTTCGTGGTAAACTCCCGCCATCGTTCACTGGAGCGGATTCCGATTCGCGCCAGCGGATGGGGCGTGGTGTAATGGTAGCACGACGGATTCTGGTCCCGTTAGTTGGGGTTCAAGTCCCTGCGCCCCAGTTCTTCTTTTCACTTCCCGCCTCTGTTTCGGGAAGAATCGCTTGGGTCCACGGTCGTGGGCTTTGCCGGTTTTCAGGAACCCGGCGGCGTGAACCTGGCGACTGGCCGCGGGGCCGGTCGCTTCATGGCCAACCGCTCCTGCCGCGGTAAGTGCAGCGATCGGCAGGTCAGGCGTACGCCTCGCATCGCGTCTGCGGCGATGCGGGTCCCGGGTTCTGGAGGCGTTGGCCGAGGGGTTTCGGGGGTGTCTGGCGTTTCAATTCCCGAACACGGCTCGTCGGTTGGTTTCGACGGCTGATCGTTTCTTGGTGTTCAACTTGGGTTGGCTGGGGTGTTTGCGTTGTTATCGAGCTTGAGAAGGGTGGCGGGGCAATTATAATCAGACCTTGTCTCGGTCGGCTTGGACCGTGCGTTCAGGAGAGCGCGCGCGAGTGGAGCGGACTGGGGGCCATCGTGCCGGAACAGCGAGAGAAGGGGCGAAGAGATTGGCTGGGGATCTGGGTTTCCAGAGTGCGGGAGACGCGGAGGAAGGGCAAGTCGACCGCCTTAAAACGATGATGCGATTTAGGGCGACTGCAGCGTTATCGTCCACTGCTCGAAGTTCACGCCGTTGGCCGTAAGTGATTGATCTCCCTGCATTTGGCGATTTGCGCGAGTGCAGGAGTGCATGGTACGGCAGTTGCATGCTGGCCCGGGAGGCCCCGGATCCGGCTGTGGCGTGCTGCGTATCGGGTTCCGTTTGCATCCTGGGGAATGGCGGTGGTTTCGCGGTGGCCGCGACCCGGGGTGACCGAGCGAGGTCCTGTCTGATTTGTCCGTGAACTTGTCCGCCGTAGTGGTCCCATTCTCTTCGTCTCAGTCAGCCGCTTTTCCGTTTTGCAGCGTGGCCGGTTGAGTTGGTTCGTGCCGGATTGCTCTCCGCAGCGAATCGACTTCTCCTGGTCATGGGCGAAAGGCACGCACGGTTTATGAAGTACCCATCGGTCCTGATTCCCCATCGTCTCCCCCACCGTCGTTTTCAGCGCCTGAAGGCTGGCTCGGGTCGTTCCTTGCAGTCGGAGTCGCTGGAACGCCGCGATCTTTTCGCGGTTGGACCGCAGCTGATCTCGATCCAGCCGAACGCCGGGGACGTGCTTCGCGACGGCGCGGTGCTCAACGTCGCTCCGCACCAGCTGACGTTCGTCTTTGACGAAGCGCAGAAGATCGACGCCGACACGCTGGCGGGGATCCGGGTGACGCGAGCCGGGTTTGACAACACATTCGATGGAGTGTCGGACATCCTCGTGCAGCCCGGTTATGTCGGGGTGGCCGACGACCGTTTGAACGCGGTGATCGTGCGTTTTGCGGAGACGTTGCCGGACGACCTGTACCGGATCGACGTGTTCGCGGTGGACGATCCGAGCAAGGGCTGGGTCGCGCTGCGCAACGAGGACGGAGCGGCGTTCCAGCCGGCTCTTCCCGGAGCGAACCGGACGACGGTGAACTTCGAGCTGAACCTGGGAGCCCAGGTCCTGGCGGTGGTCCCGCAGCCCGTGCGGCGGGACGCGAGCGGGCTGGTGCAGGCGCGCAACCAGATCGAAGTCTACTTCAACAACGATACGCTGGATCGGGCTTCGGCCACCAATCCGGCGTTCTATCGCCTCTACTACACGGGCGGCTCGGCGACGAACACGGACGACGCGATCGTGCGTCCGACGAAGGTCGAGTACAACGCCTCCGCCAACCGGGTCACGCTGACCTTCGCCTCGAACCTGGAGGGATTGTCGACCGGCGCGGGCGTCTATCGCCTGCGCGTCGGCAGCGACGAGCCGTTGCCGGTCCAGCCCACGTTCCAGCAGGTCAGTTCCGACCCGGGCTCGAGTTTCGCCAAGGCCACCGACCTGGGCTCGCTGGACAAAGCCCGCATCATCTCCTCGGGAATTGGCGCCGAGGACTACCCGCTCCAGTTCCCGGGCTCGCTGTCCGAACCGGGGCACCGGGTGATCAACGAGGTGGAGACGCACCTGAACGGCGAGGCGGACGAGACGCCGGGCATTGTGGTCCAGCCCTACAACTTCAAGCGTCAGTATGGATTTGATTCCAGCGGCCGGTTGCTGACGAACCTGATCACGGAGCAGCAGAAGCAGCGGGCTCGGGAGATCTTCGAGACTTACGGGTTCTACCTGGGCGTGCAGTTCGTGGAGACGGCCGACGAGGGATTCACGATCGTGACGGGGGATATCCGCGCGCTGGATCCGACGGCGGAAGTGGGGCCGGGCGGGATCCTGGGCATCGCCGGCGATGCGAATCCGGACCCGATGATCACCTGGCCGACCGCCATCATGGACGCGGCCGAACTGTGGGATGACAAGACGGGGGAGACGGTCGACCCCGCGCGGTTCTCGTGGTACGACACGGCGATGCACGAGATCGGCCACCTGCTGGACCTGGGGCACACCTACGACCTGCCGCCTTTCACGCTGATGGGCGAGGAGCCGTCGACCAGCTTTGGCACGCAGCCCGAGTGGGTCTTTCCAGGCGACCACGACATCGTGCACGGGCAGTACCTGCACCGTCCCGAAAGCAACGACCTGGACGTCTACCGTTTCCGGCTGGACGCGCCGGGCGAAATGACCGCCGAGATCCTGGCCGAGCGACGGACGAAGGTCAGCCAGTTGGATGCCGTGCTGACGCTCTACAAGGCGACGTCGGGGCAGCCGGAACTGATCGCGCGGAATGACGACTACTTCAGCGAAGACTCCTTCATCGGCTTGAACCTGGATGCCGGCGACTACTTCATCGTCGTGACTTCCACCGGGAACACGGCGTTCGATCCCACGGTCGAGGGCACGGGCTTGGGCGGCACGACCCAAGGCGAGTACGACCTTCGACTGGACTTCCGCAAGCGGGTCGACAACTTCCTGATCGACAACACGGGCGTGGCATTGGACGGGGATGCCGACGGCACGCCGGGCGGCGAATACAACTTCTGGTTCCGCGTGGAAAGCGCCGAGAAGACGGCATTCGTCGACAAGTCGGCGGCCGCCGGTGGTGACGGCAGCCTGGCGAAACCCTACAACAACCTCAAGGCCGCGCTGGCCAGCCCGCGCATCGCCAGCGGCGGTGTGCTTCGCGTGCTCGGCAACGGCGGCGCCGACGGGAACGTGGGCACGCTGGCGGACAACAAGGCTTACGAGATCGGTCTCAGCGGCGGCAAGGTCCTGTCGGATGGCCAAAACCTGCAGGTGCCGCGCAACGTGACGATGATGGTGGACGCCGGGGCCATCTTCAAGATGGCGAAGTCGATCGTCCAGGTCGGCAGCAGTTCCGTCAACATCGACGCCAGCGGCGCTGCGCTGCAGGTGCTGGGCACTCCCGCCAGCCATGTGATCTTCACCTCGTACGACGACCAGGCGACGGGCGTCGACACCAACCCGCTGCAGACGACGCCGGACCCGGGCGACTGGGGCGGTCTTCTGTTCCGCAATGACGTCGACCGCTCGGAGCGCCGCGGCGACTACGAGCAGCAGGGCGCGTTCCTGAACTATGTCAGCGAAACGGACATCCGTTACGGCGGTGGTAATGTCACCATCGATTCGATCCAGCAGGTGGTGAACCCGGTCCACTTGGTGGATGCGCGTCCGACGATCCGCAACAACATCATCCGCTTCAGCGCCGACGCCGCCATCTCCGCGAACCCGGACAGCTTCGAGGAAACCAACTTCAACGCCGTCGACTCGCTGGGAGTCGACTACCAGAAGGTGCCCTTCACGGCCGACTACGATCGCGTCGGACCGGACATCCGCTCCAACCTGCTCGTCAGCAACTCGATCAATGGTCTGTTCGTCCGCATCGACACACCAGCGGGTGACCAGCTGGAGAAGATGACGGTCTCGGGCCGCTGGGACGATACCGACATCGTGCACGTCGTCACGGAAAACCTGGTGATCCAGGGTACGCCCGGCGGTCCCACCAAGGACCGCACCACCGGCACGCTGGTGGCACGCACCGATGCCCAGCTGAAGATCGACCCCAGCGTCGTCGTCAAGCTGGATGGCACGCGGGTCGAGGTGGAGTTCAGCGCGCAGCTGCTGGCCGAAGGCCTGGCGGGGCGAGAGGTGGTCTTCACCTCGCTGCAGGACGGACGCTACGGAGCGGGCGGCACGTTCCAGACGAACGGCAACAGTTCGGGTTCGGCGGCGCAGGCCAAGCCGGGAGACTGGAGCGGCATCCGCTTGTCCCCGACGTCCCGCGCGAGCCTGGACCATATCTTCCTCGCCTATGGCGGCGGTCTGTCCCGAGTTGAAGGCACGTTCGCGGCCTTCAATGTGTTGGAAGCACACCAAGCCGTGCTGCGGCTGGCGAACAGCGTCCTCACGGACAACGAGAACGGCCGCGGTGGCCAGGCCGACGCGACGCGCGGCGGTCGCGGGCAGAACGACGAGGCGGTGATCTTCGTCCGCGGCGCGCAGCCGGTGGTGCTGAACAACGTCATCAAGAACACGACCGGCTACAACGCGCCGGCGATCAGCATCAACCTCAACTCGCTGAACTACTTCCTGGTCAACGACCCGGGCCGATCCACGGGGCTGGTCGACCTCGTGGGCGATTTCGGCGACAACCAGGGTCCGCTGGTGCGGCTGAACAAGCTCAGCAACAACCCCGTGAACGGCATGCTGGTTCGCGGCGGAGTGCTCAACACGGAAGGCGTGTGGGACGACACGGACATCGTGCATGTGGTGTTCGACGCGATCAACGTGCCGAACCTGCACTCGTTTGGCGGCCTGCGGCTGGAGAGCAGTCCGTCGGAAAGCCTGGTGGTGAAGTTTGGTGGTCCGACGGCGGGGTTGACGGCCACGGGCACGTTGCTGGACATCGAGGACCGGATCGGCGGCACGGTGCACATCATCGGACAGCCCGGCATGCCGGTGGTGCTGACCGCGCTGAACGACGACACGGTGGGAGCAGGGTTCGATCCGTCGGGCAGTCCCCAGACCGACACCGACGGCTTCCGCCGCGAGGGCGCCCGGGAACCGTCGGGCAGCTTCCAGCTGGACCTGAATTACGGCCCGCTGATCAAGGCCCGTCCGCAGTACGTCGCCGCGATGGAACTCGCCGCCCGCTTCTGGGAACGCTGGGTCGAGGATCCGATCGTGGTCTCGCTGGACATGGAAATCGACCCGACCCTGTTCAACACGGGCACGCTGGGGCTGGCCGCGCCGGAGTATGTCACGCTGGACTGGGACCAGGTCCGCCAGTCGATGATCTCCGACGCCCGCCTGCATGAGGAAGGCACGCTCGAGGAGCTGCCGCGGTACACGGAAGCGGAGTTCACGCTGCCGAACGATCCGGCGAATCCGTTCTCGGTGCTGCGCCAGATGCGGATCACGCGTGCGAATGCGAAGGCGCTCGGCATCGACGTGACGGGTCTGCCCTCCGTGCCGTCGCAGTATGATCCCACCAAGGTCCGCGATGCGTCGATCACCTTCGCGCCGAATCCCTACTCGTTCCAAGCTCCGGCCCTGCCCCAGATGTTCGACGTCGATCGGCTCGATGGCGTCACCCCCGGGTTCATCGATCTGGTGGGCACGGCGATCCATGAGATCGGTCATGCGTTGGGCTGGGTGAGCAGCGTGGACGATGTCGTGACCGCTCTGGGCGATCCGGCCGCGCCGCGCGCGATCTCCATTTCTACGGTGGATATGTTCCGCATGGAGCCCGGCGACGGCGCGGACTACGGGATGAAGGATGCCGCCCGTGTGCTCGACCCGACCATCACGCAGGTCTTCTACGACGGCGGCGTCTACGATCCGTTCGGACTGCCGATCCCGAACCTCCGCCGCGGCGACATTCCGCTGGCCAGCGAGAACGCATCGCACTGGCTGGAGGCATTTCCGCCGCTGGGCATCATGAACCCCTCCGCCGCCGGCGGAGAAGACTGGTTCTCGGAAGCCGACCGCACGGGCTTCGACCTGATCGGCTGGGATGTGCTCGGCGATCCGGTTGCCGGCGACTGGCGTGGCGTCACGCTGGAACAGTATTCGCATGACCGCAACGTATCGGTGGTGACCGAATACGAGGATCCGTCCACGGTGGCTCCGGGCCTCAACAGCCTGCCCAGCACGGCTCAGGTGCTCGGACGCGTGGGACGCGGCGAGAAGGACAGCGACGAGAACCTGCGGCTCGGTTTCACCGTCCACGGCTATGTCAGCGACGCCACCGACGTCGACGTCTACAGTTTCGTGGCGACGGCCGGCACTGAGGTCTGGCTGGATATCGACCGCACGGCGAACAAGCTGGACAGCGTGGTCGAACTGATCGACGCCAGCGGCACCGTCCTGGCCCGGTCTGACAACTCGTATGCCGAATCGGAGGGTGCCAAGACGCTGTACGGCGCGTCGGGCGTCTTCGTCTCCGGCTTGCAGAAGTCGTTGTTCTACGACCAGGATTTCGGGACCACGAACGTCTTTGACGCGGGGCTCCGCGTGACGCTGCCGGGTGCCACGGGGACCGTCGGCACCTACTTCGTCCGCGTGCGATCGGCGAGCGAGAACCTGGACGTCATCTCGGGCGGCAAGACGTCGGGCATGTATGAACTGGAGGTTCGGCTCGACGAGGTCGACGAGTATGGCGGTTCGACGATCCTCTACGCCGACATCCGCTACGCCATGAATGGCATCCGGGCGCGGGGCTTGCCGGGGCATTCGCCGCTGGGAGGCGAGATCGCCGAGGACGTGTGGTACGACGAATCGGGCAATCCGATCGACAACAACGACGCCTTGGCGTTGCCGGAGAATTCCCGCGTGCTGTTGCGGCCTGTGCCAGGCCTGCCGCTGGATCCCACGAATCCGCCGAATCCGACCGACCCGAATGCCGTGCCGACGAACATCCCGCCCGTGTTCGTGGACAGCTTCCAGGATGCCCAGTACATCGGCAACATCCTGCAGAGCGACCGGGCCGCGATCTCGGTGGCCGGCTTGATGGACAACACGGTGCGTTCGTCGACGGGCCGTTCGGACAACGTCGACTGGTATCTGTTCGAAGTTCGTTTCGCGTCGATCCAGCAGCCGGGCGGCCACACGGGCGAGTTCACGTTTGATCTCGACTATGCCGACGGCCTGTCGCGTCCGGACTTCACGCTGGCCATCTACGAAGCCGACTTCCTGGCCGAACCGCCTCCGGTCGATCCAGCGGCGCCGCCGCCGGCCGTGCCGCCGGTGCTGACGCCCGAAGTGTCGCCGGGGACGCTCGTGTACCACAGTCTCCAGGGTGGAGGCGTGGACGACCATCCGGCTCCGCTGCAGGGCGCCAACATGGACGACCTGTCGCGCGGCTCGGTGGGCAACGCCGACCCGTTCATCGGCCCGATCTCGCTGCGGGAAGGTTTCTACCTGATGCAGATCACCAATCCGGCCGTGAACCAGTTCGAGCGGGAGCAGTACTCCAAGCGTTTGGCGCCGAATCCGTACATCCGGTTCGAGCCGGTGGAGTCGATCGCGCGGATCGCGGAGGACCGGATTGCCGAGCCGATCACCGAGGACGGCCAGGGCACGACGTTCAATCCGCCGCAGGTACCGCTGCTGCTCGACCCGGGCAAAGCTGCCGTGCCGTACTTCCTGGGCGACGTCGAACTGTTCGTGAGCAACTCCAATTCGCTCTTCACCGTGGACGCGTTCACGGGGGCGCGGGAAGTCGCGTTCGGGGCGCTGACGGGCGTGGACGGCGCGGCGGGCTACCGACCGTCGATCGGCGACTTCGCCTTGCGGGATAATCCGTTCTTCGATCCGACCTCGCCCGATCCAAACGTCGCCCGCGGCCAGCGGCTGATGGCGTTCGCGAACGACCGGGGCACGGGAGCCGAGCCGAGCGACGCGACGCTGGGCAACTACATCTGGATCGACGTCCAGGACGAGAGCCTGGCTCCGCCGCCCGCCGTGGTGGTTCGCGGGGTGGGCGAGAATGGGGCGGTGACGGACGACACGGTGCTGACGTTCGGACCCGACCCGGAGAGCGAGGATCCGACGAATCCGGAAGTCGTCCCCTTGGACGAGGGCATCTACTACGACGCGATCGTGTTCGATCCGACTTCGGTGGATATCAGCGCGGGGTATGCGATTGGACGGCGGCCCGCCTCGAGGCTCTTCAATATCCTGCTCAAGTTCGACGCCGTCACCGGCCAGGTGCTGGGCGATCCGCAGGATGAAGCCGAACGGTTGCCGGTGCCGAACCCGGTGCCGACTCCGAAGCCGCAGGTGCCGACTCGGCAGCCGAACGGCGGCTTGGACATCATCGAACAGGGCGTGCTCGACACGACCGTGGGCGGTGGTCCGGGCGGCAACATCACGGGCATGGACTTCATCGGCTCGACGCTCTACGCCGTCTCCGACAAGGGCGGACTGTACCGCATTAACGGCTTCAGTGGCACGGGCGCTCGACTGACCTACATCGCGACGATCAGCCTGCCGGGCGCCACGGAAGCCGATCCGCCGGTGCCGGTGAAGTTCGCGGGCCTGACGGCGGGGCCGAAGACGGCGGAAGCCGGCGCGTATCGGACCACGCTGTTCGGCATCGACAATCGTGGCACGCTCGTGGCCTTCGATACCACCGGGGTGCTCAAACCGGTGTTCGTCGATGGCAAGACGTTTGTGGCGACGGGCGTCGGTGGCGCGACGGGCCTTGAGTTCGGGACGCTCGACACGAACCTCTGGCACGTGACCCAGCAGCGCGGCGGTGACGACGGCCACGGCCGTCTATTCCCCAATCCGCAGCCGGGCGGCGCGAGCTTCTACTTTGGCGAAGAGATCAATCCGGGCGGCGGAGCACCGCGGTACTACGACCACCTGGGCGGCGCCAAGGGCAGCATCGTCACCAATGCGTTCAGCCTGGAAGGCTACGACGCGGCCAACGATCCGTTCGTCTACTTCAACTACTTCATGGTCACGGAAGAGGGACAGGGCCAGGGCGCCACGCCGGGCCGCGATACGTTCCGCGTGTTCGTGGCGGACGACAGCCGCGAAGACGGACGCGGCCAGTGGCACCTGCTGGCATCCAGCCAGAATCGCGAGGTGGGCCTCGGGGCGCTCGATGTCGATCCGATGGACAATATCCTGATCGATGTCCAGC
>CAZUJM010000137.1:0-10173 GCA_964620405.1 uncultured Pirellulaceae bacterium
ACGCCTGCGGCGGCTGGGTCTACGCCTGCGGCGGCTGGGTCTACGCCTGCGGCGGCTGGGTCTACGCCTGCGGCGGGCCGGCGGAAACGACGACTTGGGCGGGCCGGATGACGCGATCGTGGAGCCGGTATCCGTGCTGGCTCACGTGCGTGATGAAGCCGGCCGGATGGTCCGGGTGCGGGAACTGGGCGATGGCTTCGTGGATCGCCGGATCGAACTCCAGGCCCGCGGCGGGGACGCGCGTGCACTGGTGCTTCTCGAGCATCGAGAGCAGCTGCTGCTGCACGATCTTCACGCCTTCCTGCAGGCCCGAGGATTCGCTCTTCTGGTCGGCTGCTTCGATGGCCCGCTCGATGTTGTCCATCACGGGCAGCAGGTCGCTCAGCAGGGCCTGGGAAGCATACCGACGCTCATCCTGCATCTCACGCTGCACTCGGCGGCGGTAGTTTTCCATTTCGGCCTGCACGCGAAGACAGCGTTCGTTGGCCAGTTCAAGTTCCCGGCGGAGCTGTTCGATCGCGTTGGAGTCTCCGCCGCCCGCGTTGGCGGACCCGGCGGCGGCGTTCGGATCGTGGAAGGCGGCGTCGGCATCGTCGGGCCGCAGGTTGTCAGGTGAATTGGCCATCGGGAATGGTCTCCAGGTTCCAGAAGGCGAGCGGCAGTGCGGCGTGGGCCGCGACGGACGTCGGCTTATTCCGAGGGACTGATGTATTCGCGCAGTTTATCAAGAAACCCCTTGCGTCGCGGACTCACATTCTTGTGCTCGAGTTCCGCCAGTTCGCGAAGCAGGGCTTCTTCCCGGGGTTGCAGCTTCTTGGGCACTTCAATGTGCGCCTGGACGAGCAGGTCGCCGGTGGGGCCGCCGCGGGGATCGGGCATGCCCTTGCCCTTGAGTCGGAAGACGTCGCCGGACTGGCTGCCCGCCGGGATGGAAAGCGACGAGCTGCCATCGAGCGTGGGGATCTCCATGTCGGCGCCGAGGGCGGCCTGCGTGTAGGAGATCGGCACTTCGACGTACAGATGCATGCCTTCGCGACGGAACAGTGAATGCGGCAGGACGCGGATGAAGCAGTAGCAGTCGCCGGCCGGGCCACCGTTGGCACCCGGTTCGCCTTCCCCGGCGATGCGAATCCGCATGCCTTCATCGACACCAGCGGGAATGGCCACATCGAGGTCGACCTTGCGGGCGACGAAGCCGCGGCCGCGACAGCCATCGCAGGGATCGACGATCACCTGGCCGGCGCCGTGGCAGTCCGGGCACACCGTCTCGACACGGAGGATGCCGGCCGAAGTCACGACCTTGCCTCGACCGCTGCAGCGACGGCACGACTCGGCACTGGACCCGGGCTTGTTACCCGTGCCGCGGCACTTGCCACAGGCTTCGCTGCGGTCAAACTGCACGCGACGCGTCACGCCCGAAGCCGCCTCGGCCAGCGTCAGCGAGACCTCGCACTTGACGTCGCCGCCGCGCTGGGCGCGCGTCCGCCGGCGGCCACGCCCACCGCCAAAGATCTCACCGAAGATGCCGCCGCCAAAGATATCCCCCATGGCGTCGAAGATGTCTTCCATGTCGGAGTAGCCGGCCCCGCCGCCACCGCCGCCCGGCCCCATGCCGGCATGGCCGAACTGGTCGTAACGGGCCCGCTTCTCGGCATCGCTCAGCACCTCGTACGCCTCGGCCGCTTCCTTGAAGCGTTCCGTCGCCTCGGCGTCGTCCGGGTTGCTGTCCGGATGGTACTTGATGGCCAGCTGGCGGTAAGCTCGCGCGATGTCCCGCTCGGATGCGTCGCGTTTCACGCCCAGCACTTCGTAGTAGTCGCGTTTCGCTGCCATGGAGGCCATCATGGGTTAAGGGCGTGCCGTCGCCGCCGTCGGTTTGCACCGTCCGTCTGCACCGTCGGCTCAAAAGGTTCAGGGCGGGCTTCGCGTCGCATGTTCGCGGCCGTCCCGCCCGCGGGCGGGCTCGTGAACGACGCAACGACGGACACGGGGCCGCCCACACTCGCGGTACTGCCGGCAACCTGGCGAAGGTCACCGTATGCAACAGGCCACTTCCGGGGAAGTGGCCCGCTGGTGGTTGAACTTCGGTTCGCGTTCCGACCGGCGTTTCCCGCGTGGGGAATACCGGCCCGGACAGGTCCTAGCGGACGCTGCCTTCGATCCGCTTGCCCTTGTCCTCCTTCTCGAGGTTGGTGACCAAGGCTTCGGTCGTGAGCAGCAGGCCGGCGATGCTGGCCGCGTTGGTCAAGGCCGTGCGAACCACCTTCACCGGATCAATGATGCCCGCCTTGAGCATGTCGACGTACTGGCCGCTGTTGGCGTCGTAGCCCATGTTCTCGCTCTTTTGGCGAACCTCGTCGACCACGACCGACCCGTCGATACCACCGTTGTCGGCGATCTGCTTCAGAGGAGCGGAGAGGACGTTGAGGATGATTTCCGCGCCGATCTTCTCATCGCCCTTGGCCGAATTGCGGGCCTTGGCGACCGCGTCGTGGGCTCGCACCAGCGCCACACCACCGCCGGGCAGGATGCCTTCCTCGACCGCTGCCCGCGTGGCGTGCAGCGCGTCCTCGACACGAGCCTTCTTCTGCTTCATGTCGGCTTCGGTTTCAGCACCCACCGAGATGATGGCCACGCCACCCGTCAGCTTCGCCAGACGCTCCTGCAGCTTCTCGCGATCGTAATCGCTCTCGGTCTGCTCGATCTGCTTCTTGAGCTGGCCGATCCGCTGCTGGATGTCGGACGTCTTGCCGGCGCCTTGGACGATCGTGGTGTTGTTCTTGTCCACCGTGATCTTCTTCGCGCGGCCCAGGTGCTCCAGCGTCAGGCTTTCCAGCTGGATGCCGAGGTCCTCGCTGATCAGCGTGCCGCCCGTCAGCACCGCCATGTCGCCCAGCATCGCCTTGCGACGATCGCCGAAGCCGGGAGCCTTGACGGCGCAGATGTTCAGGATGCCGCGCAGCTTGTTGACGACCAGGGCGGTCAGCGCTTCGCCTTCCACGTCTTCGGCGATGATCAGCAGCGGGCGGCCCGACTGGCTGACCTTCTCGAGCAGCGGCACCAGCTCACGCAGGCCGCCAATCTTCTTCTCGTGGATCAGGATCAACGCGTCGGTCAGCTCGCACTCCATCTCGGCCGGCTTGTTGATGAAGTAGGGCGAGATGAAGCCCTTGTCGAACTGCATGCCTTCGACCAGCTGCAGCGTCGTGTCGGCCGTCTTGCCTTCCTCGACCGTGATCACGCCGTCCTTGCCGACCTTCTCCAGCGCGTTGGCCAGCAGGTCGCCGATTTCGCGGTCGTTATTCGCGCTGATGGCGCCGACGTTCGCGATCTGTTCCTTGCTCGACACGGGCTTGGCCATGCCCAGCAGGAACTCTTCGGCGGCCGCCACGGCCTTCTCAATGCCGCGTCGAATGGCCGCCGGGTTGCTGCCGGCGACAATGTTGCGGATACCCTCGCGGAAGATGGCCCGCGCCAGCACGGTGGCCGTCGTGGTACCGTCGCCCGCCAGGTCCGACGTCTTGCTGGCCACTTCGTTGACCAGCTTGGCACCCATGTTCTCGAACCGGTCTTCCAGCTCGACTTCCTTGGCCACCGTGACGCCGTCCTTGGTGACGGTCGGGCCGCCGAAGGACTTGTCAATGATCACATTGCGGCCGGTCGGCCCCATGGTCACCGCCACGGCATCCGCCAGCTTGTCGATGCCCTTGAGCAGCTTGGCCCGGGCCGTATCTTGGAAAAGAAGTTGCTTAGGCACGCGTATCATTCCTTATGTGTGAATCGGTCTTCGGGCTGCGGGATAGGCTCGGCAGGCCAGGGGGCCCCCGGCCGCGATCGTTCCCATCGCGGCCCGGGTTGGTTCCCGGATGCCTCCCCGAGCCCGTTCCAGGGATCGCGGAGGCGGAGCGGTTAGCCGACGACCTTCGCCAGGATGTCGCTCTCGCGGAGGATCTTCACCTCTTCGCCATCCACTTCGATGTCGGAACCGCCGTACTTGCCATAGATAACCTGGTCACCCACGGCCACGGACAGCTCACCACGAGTGCCATTTTCCAGCAGCTTGCCGGGGCCCACGGCCAGGACGGTGCCGCGCTGCGGCTTCTCCTTCGCGGTGTCCGGCAGCACAATGCCGCCTGCCGTCACTTCCTCAGCCGCCATCGGCTCCACCACCACACGGTCATCCAGCGGACGAATCTTGATCTTCTTAGCCATCGTTAAGTCCTTTATTGATTGGGGCCTTCGTTTTATGTCGGCCTGTTCCGAATTGTTGAAGTTGCTTGCCAGCCTTGTGGGAACGGCTGCCGGACGCATGGCTGGGCCCGACCGTTCGTTGCATGGCTGCTTGCCACCTGCTGCCCGGCCAGAGAGCCGTCTCCGAAGTCCGGCGAACGGCCCGAGCGGGCTTCCGGGGCAAGCGATCGACTACATCATGCCAGGCATGCCGCCCATGCCACCCATACCTCCCATGCCGCCCATACCACCCATTCCGCCCATGTCATGGTCGTGGTGATGGTCGCCGCCGGCCGGCTCTTCCTCCTTCGGGATCTCCGTGACCAGCGAGGAGGTGGTGAGCAGCAGTTGAGCCACGCTGGCAGCGTTTTGCAGCGACGTGCGGACCACCTTGGCGGGATCGACGACGCCATCCTTCACCAGATCGCCGTACGCATCGCTGTCCGCATTGTAGCCGTCGAACTTGCCCTTCATGTGCCGCACGCGGTTGACCACGACCGCTCCATCGACGCCCGCGTTGTTCGCGATCGCCCGCAGCGGGTAGTCCAGCACGTTGCGGATGATGCGGACGCCCAGCAGTTCGTCGGCCGAGCCCTTCACGGACTCCAGGGCCTTCTCGCAGCGGAGCAGGGCGACACCGCCGCCGGGGACGATGCCCTCTTCGAGGGCGGCCTGCGTGGCTGCCTTGGCATCTTCCAGCAGCGCCTTGCGCTCCTTCATCTCCGTCTCGGTTGCCGCGCCGCAGTTGATCTGCGCCACGCCGCCCGCCAGCTTCGCCAGACGCTCCTGCAGCTTCTCGCGATCGTAGTCGCTATCGGTCAGCTGGATCTCCGCGCGGATCTGTTCCGCGCGACCGGCAATCTCGTCCTTCTTGCCGCCGCCGCCGACAATCGTCGTGTTCTCGCTGGTGATCTTCAGCCGCTTGATCTTTCCGAGGTCGCTCAGCTTGACGCTTTCCAGCTCGATGCCGAGATCCTTGAAGATGGCGGTGCCACCGGTCAGCACGGCGAGGTCACCGAGCATGGCCTTGCGGCGATCGCCGTAGCCGGGAGCCTTCACGGCCACACAGTTGATGATGCCCCGCATCTTATTGACGACCAGCGTGGCCAGAGCCTCACCCTCGACGTCCTCCGCGATGATCAGCAGCGGCTTGTTGGCCTTGCTGATGGCTTCGAGCAGCGGCACGAGCTTCTTGGCCGACGAGATCTTGTCCTCGAAGACCAGTACGAGGCAGTTCTCCATTTCGACGATCTGTTCGTCGGGGTTAGTGACGAAGTGCGGCGAGAGGTAGCCGCGGTCGAACTGCATGCCTTCGACAACTTCCACCGTGGTTTCGCTGCCGCGGCCTTCCTCGACCGTGATCACGCCGTCCTTGCCGACCTTCAGGAACGCATCCGAGAGGACGCTGCCGATGGACGGGTCGTTGTTGCCGGCAATCGTGGCCACCTGCTGGATCTCACGCTTGCTCTTGGCGTCGATCGGGGTCGCCATCTTGTGAATGGCTTCGGTGACCGCTTCCACGCCGCGGCTGATGCCGCGCGAGAGGGCCATGGGATCCGCGCCCGCCGCGATCATCTTCAGGCCTTCGCGGAAGATCCCCTCGGCCAGCACGGTGGCCGTGGTGGTGCCGTCGCCCGCGACCTGGTTGGTCTTGCTGGCCGCTTCCTTCACCAACTGAGCACCGAGGTTCTCGAACGGATCTTCCAGTTCGATGTCTTCCGCCACGGTGACGCCGTCCTTGGTCACCTTGGGCGAACCCCAGCCCTTGTCGAGCACCGCGTTGCGGCCGCGGGGGCCCAGCGTGCTGCGCACGGCCCGGGCGAGCTTCGAGACACCCGCCAGCAACGGCTGGCGAGCTTCATCATCAAACACCATTTGCTTTGCCACGACAGGTTTCCTCCTGCAAAGTTGTCCGACATGCGTCCAGGCCAGATCTAGCCAGCCCCGAACGCGGGAATTCTCACGGATCGTTTCGTGTCGACCATTCCGCGTCCGTCGTTCGCCCCCTCGCGGGACGACTCGACTCGAAACAGGCAGAAATGGCAGTCCAGCCTTTTTCGTGCCCTCCCATGAAGCAACTGATGTGCCAACACTCAAAAACCAATCGCAAGTCACTGCCACGATGAGACTTGCGGAACAGAGCTCGATCTGCCACACCCGACAGGCAGCTTCCGGCGGCCTGTCAAATTGGCAGAACGACCGATCCAACTGGCCGGAAAGGCCGCCCAGTTCGCCCCCTCCCCGAGCCCATCCACGATCGGCCTGCCCGCAGGCACCCTCGTCGCTCCGTGATTTGACCGGCCGTTCCGCTCCGGAACGCCTGCCTTACGGAACAAACGACTCGCTGCCCGACAGGCTGTTCAGGAAGGCGGCCAGCAGGTCAGCGGCCCAATCGAGATCATCCAGCGAAATGGTCTCCACCGCGCTGTGCATGTAGCGGTTGGGGATGCTGACCAGGCCGGTCGCCACGCCGGCCCGGGTGATCTGCAGCGTGTTGGCATCGTTGGGAGTGGCCCGGCCGATGGCCGCCAGCTGGTGCGGAATCGCCTTCTGCAAGGCCAGGTCCAGCAATCGGCTGGTCACGCGAGGGTTCATGTTGGGCCCGCGATAGATCACCGGACCCTTGCCCAGGGCCACATCGCCCTGCTGTTTTTTGTCGATCGTGGGGCAGTCGGTGGCGTGGGTGACATCCACGGCGATGCCCACCTGCGGGTCGATGCCGAAGGCGCTGGTGATGGCGCCGCGAAGCCCGATCTCCTCCTGGACCGTGGAGACGGCGTAGACAGCGCACTGAAGCGGGCCTTTGCGGCAGCGGCGGAGAGCCTCGACCACCACCCACAGGCCGGTCCGGTTATCCATGGCCGGCGCGTTGGCCAGGTTGTTCCGCAGTGGCTGGTACCCCAACTGCAGCGTGACGGGATCCCCGATCCGCACCACCTGCTGGGCCTCTTCCTTGGACCGGGCTCCAATGTCCAGCCACAGGTCGCGATCCTTGACGACCTGCTTCCGCTCTTCCTCCGTCAGCAGGTGGATGGGCTTGCGGGAGATGACGGCGGGAACGGGCCCCTGGGCCGTCCAAACGGTCATCCGCTGCCCCACCAGCTGCTGCGGATCCCAGCCTCCGATGGTCTGGGCATAGAGAAAACCTTCCGAGTCGATATAGGTGACCAGCATGCCGATCTGGTCGCAGTGGCCGGCCAGCATGACCCGAAAAGGTGCCGTGGGGTTGGCGGCGAGCAGGACGTTTCCGTGGGAATCGGTGGTCACCTGGTCGGCGAACGCCCGAGCATACTCGCGGACGACCTCCTGCACCGGCTCCTCATATCCCGAGGGGCCTGGGGTTTCCACCAACCGTTTGAGGAACTCCAGCGAGCTAGACTCCATGCGATCCGTCCTTCGACTTAAAGATAGTGAGTGGGCGTCTCAAAGTAGGTAACTAGGCGCCTTGAGGGAAATGAACGGGCTCTCAAGGTGCGTATTCGAGCTGACCAGGGTAAGTCGTACCGTCCGGAAACCGCCCCGGAACGTTGCCAAGCCCCTGACTCGATGCTTCCTGGAAACCGTTCCTCGGGCCATCCCGACGCAACGGGCTCTGGCGGCCCGCGGCGAGGTTCTTGCGGACCACGTCGCGAGAAGAAGCTATCGGCGGAGTCCCCGGTCAGCAAGAGGCGGGGGCTCGCCTTGACGGTTTGAAGCGGTCGGACCTACCATAGCCCGCTTGCCTGCGAGCGGGGAAGGTTGCGTCCGGCGGCCTGACGGAGCGTCGACTTCGCGAGCGGAGGACGACGCGGGAGTTCGTTGCCGAAGCGAAGGGTTGGAACCGCTAGACCGGGAAGCATGCACAAACCGGGATCATGAACAAGCAGTCCGCAGGCGGGTTGGGGAGCCGTGACACGGTGTCAACACTTCAAACGAAAGTCGCGATTGTCGGTCTGGGAACCGTAGGTTCGGGCGTGGCCGAGATCCTGCAGGAGCAGGGGGGCCGCGTGGCCCGGCATGCGGGACGCCAGTTGCGGCTTGCCAAGGTCGTGGTCCGCGACCTCCGCAAACCGCGCCAGTACCAGCTGCCCGACGAACTGGTGACCGACGACTTGCGGCAGATCACCGAAGACCCGGAAATCCGCGTCGTCGCGCTGCTGATGGGCGGCCTCGAGCCCGCGCGCACCATCATGCTGCAGCTGCTCGAAAGCGGCAAGGACATCGTGACCGCCAACAAAGCGCTGCTCGCCGAACACGGGCCGGAGCTGTTTGATCGAGCCCGCGCGCTGGGCCGTTCGATCGCCTTCGAAGCGTCCGTGATGGGCGGCGTACCCATCATCACGAACATCAGCCAGTGCCTCTCCGCCAACCAACTGCTTTCGCTGAGCGGCATTCTCAACGGCACCAGCAACTTCATCGTCTCGAAGATGGAGGAGCAGGGCGTGCCGTACCGGGCTGCCCTGGCGGAGGCCCAGGAGCTGGGCTACGCCGAGGCCGATCCGACGCTGGACGTCGACGGCTCCGATGCCGCCCAGAAGCTGGCAATCCTCGCCCATCTGGCGTTCGGCGCGCACGTCGACTGGGCCCGCATCCCGCGGGTCGGCATCGACCGGCTCGAAACCACCGACCTGCAGTGGGCGCAGGATCTGGGATATCGCATCCGACTGCTGGCCGAGGCGCGTCTGAGCGACGACCAGCAGCGTCTGGACCTGCGCGTGTCGCCGACGCTGGTGCGCATCGGGACGCCGCTGGCCGAGGTCCGGGGCGCGAACAACGCGATCAACGTCGTCGGCGACCTGGTCGGCCGCGTCTTCTACCAGGGACTGGGAGCAGGCCGCATGCCGACGGCATCGGCGGTGGTTGCCGACCTGATCGATACCGCCGTGGGCCGCACGGCCCTCACGTTCCGCACCTTGGAGCTGTGGTCGCAGACGAAGCCGCGCGTGGCCCTGTCTGAGCGGGCCGAAGCGGCGGGCCGGTTCTACCTGCGGTGGACGGTCGACGATCACCCGGGAGTGCTCGCGCAGATCGCCGGTGCGCTCGGTCGCCAGGGGATCTCCATCTCCTCGGTCATCCAACGCGAACTGCCGCCGACGACTCCGGCAAGCCCCGGCGCCTCGACGACCGCCGCCTCGACGACCGGCGTGTCGCTGGTGATCATGACGCACGAAGCCGACGAGAAGGCGTTGCAGGGCGCCCTGGCGGAAATAGAACGACTGGAGGCCGTGCGCGCGGGCAGCGTCTGCATGCGCGTCGTGGACGGCTGATCGCCCTGATCGCCCGGCCCCAGGACACCGGCGGATGCCGCCACGCCCGCGGGCGCGGCGCTCCGCCGAGCACGAAACATCGACAGGACACGCCGTCCTCAGAAGGGAAACAGCGGGACCATGAAATACGCCATCATCATTCCGGACGGGTGCGCTGACGAGCCGCAGGAGTCGCTGGGAGGCCGCACGCCACTGCAGGCCGCACACACGCCGAACATGGACGCGCTGGCTCGGGCCGGTTTGGTCGGCCGCGCCACGAACGTGCCCGCCCACCTGCCTGCCGGATCCGATGTGGCCAATCTCAGCCTGCTGGGCTACGACCCCACGCAGTACTTCACGGGGCGAGCGCCGCTGGAGGCCGCCGCGCAAGGCATCCAGCTCGGTCCCCACGACTGGGCCATTCGCTGCAACCTGGTCACCATCGAAGACCAGATCATGCGCGACTTCACGGCCGGCCACATCTCGACCGAGGAAGCCCGCGAACTGCTGGCTTCCATGCAGCAGATGGTGGCGGGCGGGCCCTGGGAATTCGTGGCGGGCGTGAGCTACCGCAACCTGCTGCTGTACCGTCCCGGCGCGGAAGGCCCGCCGCCGTTCTCACACGAAACTCGTTCCACTCCCCCCCACGATCTCACCGACCGGTCCGTCGCCGACGACTTCCCCCGCGGCCCCGGCAGCGATCTGCTCAGCGAACTGA
>CAZUJM010000137.1:10183-15534 GCA_964620405.1 uncultured Pirellulaceae bacterium
AACTGATGGCGCAGAGCGTCGACGTCTTCCGCGACCATCCGACCAACGCCCGCCGCGTCGCCGCCGGCAAACGCCCGGCCACCAACGTCTGGCTCTGGGGACTCGGTCGCGTGCCGAACCTGCGTTCGTTCGCTTCGCTCTACGGCGTCCAAGGCCAGATGATCACCGCGGTGGACCTGCTGCGCGGCATCGCCAAACTGATCGGCTGGCCGTGCATTGAAGTGCCCGGCGCGACCGGCTACACCGACACCGACTACGCCGCCAAGGGCCGTTACGCCATCCAAGCCTTGGAGCAATCCGATCTCATCTGCGTCCACATTGAGGCGCCGGATGAGGCGTCCCACGAGGGCGACGCGGCCGCCAAGATCGCGGCCCTGGAGGCGATCGACCGCGACATCGTCGGGCCGCTCCACGAAGCCCTGCGGGCACGGGGCGATCACCGGATCCTCGTCAGCCCCGACCATCCCACGCCCATCCGCACCAAGACCCACAGCCACGGCTTCGTGCCGTTCGTCATCGCCGGCAAGGGAATCGCGCCCGACCAGGCCACGTCCTACGACGAAGCACAGGCCGGAGCCAGCGCGACCGTCTTTGATCCCGGCTGCGGCCTCATGCCGTTCTTCCTGGGAAAGACCGGGGCTTAGGCAAGGCCGGGCGACCTGCTCGAACCGCGCTGGTCTGCCGCGCGCGGCCGCTCAACTTTTGAAACCCGCGTGCCTCTCCAACCGCCCAGAGCCAGTTCCGCATGATCGGCTGCTGCTGGCACGGGACGTTTCGCGGACTTGGCCCGCGCACGCTCGGTGGCTCTCCGTCGACGATCGTGGGAGCAGCGGGCGGTGCAAAGCCGGCCTGCTTCCGGACAGGCGGGTAGTGCCGCGAAAACAAAATTACGTTAAATTCACGGTTTACGACGCGGTCCGGGGAGGACACCGGGCGCTGGTCGCTCGGACGTGTCGCGCGAAGCCTTTGATTCTTCCGACTTTCCGCCGTGCGCGAGAAAGCCGCTGGGGTTCTAGCAGCCGAGGTGAACTCTTCATGCCTTTGATCGTTCAGAAGTTTGGTGGCACCAGTGTGGCCGACAGCCAGAAGATCCTGGCGGCGGCGCGGAAGGCGATCCGCGCGCAGCAGCAGGGCAACCAGGTCGTCATGGTCGTCAGCGCCATGGGCAAAAACACGGACGTGCTGGTGGACCTCGCGCATGAGATCAGCGACCGGCCCCCGGCGCGGGAAATGGACATGCTGCTGTCGACAGGGGAGCAGGTGAGCGTGGCGTTGATGGCGATGGCCATCGATTCGCTGGGACACCGGGCGGTCAGCTTGACCGGCGCGCAGATCGGCATCCGCACGGACAGCACGCACACCAAGGCCCGCATCCAGTCGATCTCCACCGAACGCCTGCGCCGCCACCTGGACGCCGGCATGATCGTGATCGCGGCGGGCTTCCAGGGGATCGACGAGGACTTCAACATCACGACGCTGGGGCGCGGCGGCAGCGACACCACGGCCGTGGCGCTGGCGGCGGCGCTCGAAGCCGACGCGTGCGAAATCTACACCGACGTCGACGGCGTCTACTCGACCGACCCGCGGCTTGTCCCCGAAGCGCGGCGGATGTCCCACGTCAGCTACGACGAGATGCTGGAGATGGCCAGCCTGGGCGCGGGTGTCATGCACAGTCGTTCGATCGAATTCGCCAAGAAGTTCTCCGTGCCGATTCACGTCCGCAGCAGCTTCACGGACATTCCCGGCAGCATGATCGTGGCCGTGTCGGAATCGGCCGAGCGTGCGGTCACCGGCGCAGCGGTCACGAAGGACGAGGCGCGGATTACGCTCAGCCAGGTGCCCGACGTGCCGGGCAGCCTGCATGAAGTCTTCTCGCGGGTCGCCGCGCGGAACATCACGGTCGACATGATCGTGCAAAACGTCAGCGATGACGGTCGCACCGACATCTCCTTCACCGTCCCACGCAACGAACTGGCGGCGACACTCGAAGCGGTCCAGGACGCGCGCAGCGTGCTGGGCTCCGTGGAGATCTCGCATGACGACCAGGTCGCCAAGGTCTCCGTCGTTGGCCAGGGGATGGCTCGGATGTCCGGCGTGGCCGACCAGATGTTCGCGGCGCTGTCGGCCGAGGACATCAACATCCAGATGATCACGACCAGCGAAATCAAGATCTCGACGCTGGTGGCCCGCGACCAAGCGCTGTCAGCGCTGCGGGCCGTGCATCGCGCGTTCGAGCTGCAGGAGGCGCCGACGCAGGTCACGCCGCTGTCGGCCCACGCCGACGCCGTGGCGAAGGCCGCGCGTGGGTCGAGTTCCGGCAGTCGCATCGTGGACGTGGTGGAACGCCTGCGGGGCATGGAGGAGCTGACGATCGACGACATCCAGCTGGACGCGAGCCAGGGGCGTGTCACGATCCGCGGCGTGCCGAACCTGCCGGGCGTGGCGGAGCAGGTGTTCCGCGAGATCGGCGCGGCGGGCATCTTCGTGGACATGATCGTGCAGAGTGCTCCCAGCAATGGAGCCGCCAGCCTCAGCTTCACCGTTCCGAAGGCCGACGTCGATCGCAGCGTGGCCGTCGTCCAGCAGCTGGCCACGAAGTTTCCCAGCCTCCGTGTCAGCGGCAGTCCGGATGTCGCCAAGCTGTCGGTCTCCGGCATTGGCCTTCGCAGCCACACGGGCGTGGCCATTCGCATGTTCCGCGCGCTGGCCCAGGCTAAAATCAATATCGCGATGATCAACACCAGCGAAGTCCGCGTGAACGTGGTGCTCGCGGGCAAAGATGGAGCGGCTGGTCTGGAATGCCTGAAGCAGGCATTCGCGGACGTCATGGGTTAAACGTCAGGTACGGCGAAAGGCCAAGCCATGGGGTCAGGTCTCTCGGTGGCCGCAGACAGAGCCGCCGAAGCGAGCAGGATGGAGCAACTCGACACCCCGACCTCGTGGCTCGGCGGCGCGGTGCGCTCCCGCGGCTTGGTCGCGGTCGAGATCGGCTGGCTGATGCTGCTGTGGTTCATTCTGGGCGGCGGACCGGTGCCGGAGGTGAACGAAGCCCACTACCTGACGAAGGCCCGCCACTTCTGGGACCCCTCCTTCTGCAGCCGTGATCTCTTCCTGAATTCAGGCGATGGTCACTACGGCTTCTTCTTCCTTTTTGGCGGTCTTGCCCAAGGGCTTTCGCTGCCGGCGGCCGCGTGGGTGGGCCGAACGATTGGCTGGCTGGCCTTGGCGTGGTCCTGGCAACGCCTCAGCGCCGCCCTGGTCCCGGTGGCGGGTGCGAGCCTGTTGTCGGCCGGAGCGTGGGCCGTGCTGGTGAAAACGACGCAGATGTCTGGCGAGTGGGTGATCGGCGGCTGGGAGGCCAAGGTGCTGTCCTACGCCCTCGTCTTTGCGGGGCTGGCTGAGGTGGTGCAGCAGCGTTGGGGCAGGGCGGGGCTTTGGATGGGAGCGGCCACGGCCTTCCATGTGCTGGTGGGAGGCTGGAGCTGGCTGCTGGTTGCCCTGGCGTGGCTCGCGGAGGGCCGCCCGACGTGGCGGCAGGCCCGCGAGCTCGCGACCCCCTGGATCGCCGGCCTCGCGTTGGCCGCCATCGGACTGGTCCCCGCGCTCCAGCTGCAATCGGGCGTTTCCCCCGTCGTCGCCCAGGCCGCGCACCAGATCTACACCTGGGGGCGGCTTTCGCACCACCTGCTCCTGCGCAACTTCCCGCACGAAGCGATCCTGATTCACGTGCTGCTGATTGCCGTCTTCATGACGATCTGGCGCATGCGTCCTCGGTCTGCCGGCGCGTCGCGGCTGGGACGCGTCGTCTGGGGAGCCATCGGGCTGGCGTTGGTGGGAGCTCTCCTGGACGCGACGCTGGGAGCCCATCCGCGAGGCGCGTCGCTCTTGCGGTTCTACTGGTTTCGGTCCACCGACGTCCTCGTGCCGCTGGGCGTGAGCCTGCTGGGCCTCGCCCAACTGCGGCAGCGGTACGCCATGCAGCCCCGCCGCGTCGTGACGGTCGCGTCCGTCATCAGCCTGCTGGTGCTGGTGGCCGCCGCGCGTCTCGTGGGGCAGCAGTGGCGGCAGAACATGGCCCAGGGCAACCGGCAGGGAGCGATCTGGAGCGACAGTCAGCTGAACGACTGGATCGAAATGTGCGACTGGATTCGCCAGCACACTCCACGCGACTCCCTGCTGCTGACTCCTCCCGACCACCAGACTTTCAAGTGGTACGCCGAACGTTCCGAGCTGGTGACGTCGAAGGATGTACCGCAGAGTGCCGAGGCGCTCGTCGAGTGGTGGAAGCGGCTGACCGAGGTCCGACAGTGGCAGCGGAGTACCGAGGCGATCGACGCCAACCGACGCTTGAACGAACTGCTGTCGGCCTACGAGCCGGACTATGTCCTGCTGCGCCAGGTCCCCGGCACGCTGGTGCCGCGGCTCGCAATCGCCCACCAAAACCCGTCGTACCTGCTGCTGGTCGTGCCGCGCGAGTCGCCCGGCTCGCAGCAACCGGCGGAAACTGCGGCTGAAGCGAACACGGGCGAACGGAACACGAGCGCACGAAGCCCCGAGTCCACGGACATTACGTCGGACACTACTTCGGACGCCGACTTGCATGGCAGCGAGGCGGGCAAACACGACACAACCGTCAAGGAACCCAAGACGCAGGCACGGGGAGTTGCCCGATGACCGATCCGTTCGATCCCAGCCTGCCCTATCGCTTGGCGCACCATCTGGCCCAGGGGCCGCGTCTGTCCGTCGGCTCCCGGCGGCATCGAGCGGTCGCGTCCATGGGCTACGGACGCCACGCCGGTCCGCCGCGGCACGACGCCAAGATGGCGGCCGTCCTGGTGCTGCTCTACCCGCACCAGGGCTGCTGGCACTTGCCGATGACCGTGCGGCAGGGCCACCTGCCGACCCATGCGGGGCAGGTGAGTTTTCCGGGGGGCGGCGTCGATGAAGGCGAGACGCCGGCGGCCGCGGCGTTGCGTGAAGCGCAGGAAGAGCTGGGCATCGACCCGGCAAGCTGCGAGTTGCTGGGGCCGATGTCGCCCCTCTACATCTTCCACAGCAACTACGATGTGCGTCCCTGGCTGGCGCATACGTCCGAGCGGCCGGCGTTTGAACCGAACGACGCCGAGGTCGCTCGGTTGCTGGAACTACCGCTGGATCCGTTGCCTGCCTACGATACCTCGGGCACCATGACGATCCAGCGTGGAGCGTTGCGGTTTGAGGCGCCCTGCCTGCCCTGCGGCGACACTCGCCTGTGGGGCGCGTCGCTGATGATCCTCGGCGAACTGGTGGAACTGCTCCGCGAACTGCAGCAGGAAGACCAACGCGAAGGAGCGTCGGGCGCTTAGTGGACG
>CAZUJM010000138.1:0-5574 GCA_964620405.1 uncultured Pirellulaceae bacterium
TCCATTGCGTGCAGGGTACGGTGGGGGCGGAGTTACATCCGGGACTCGATCGGTCTCGGATTGCCCACGTCTTTCGCAAGGGAACGGCCGTGGAATTGGATAGCTACAGCGGTTTTTTCGACAATAGCCATCGTCATTCGACGGGCCTTGGCGACTATCTCAAGGGCCATGGTGTCACCGAGTTGTTCATCGGAGGACTGGCAACGGATTATTGTGTGAAACACACCGCACTAGATGCCGTGCAGTTGGGGTTTCGCGCCTACGTGCTGGAAGCGGCATGTCGCGGGGTGGAGATGGCGGCCGGAGATGTAGGTCGAGCCATCGAGGCGATGAGACAGCGGGGCGTCGTCATTGTGTAGGAGGCGATCGGCGAGACGAAGGTCTCGTGGGAGGACAGGAGCAGTCCGCATACGGGCTTGCGTAATAGCCTCCAGGGACAGAAGAGCCTCATGGGCAGACGCCTCATGAGCAGACGGTCTAACGCAACCAAAGGAGATTCAAGGAGGCGGTCGAAAGTCAGTCGGGACGGCGAAATCCAGACGGTCTATGCCGACGGCGCGAAATCTAGACGGTCTATGAGTAATCCGTTTTGCATTAGACCGGCTCGATGCTGGGGCGGGGCTCGTGCGGAAGGGACAGCACTTAGACCGTCTAACCTCGGGGAGTCTAACCTCGGGGAGCTTGGTTTTGGCGGCGGGGGATGGGGGCATCGGTGAGATATGGAGCCCCGCTCGAGAAGAAACGGCGTAAGCGTAGTGGCGACAATCTCCTCGATCGAGCTTGCTTGCTCACAGAATATGCCAGTAGCCTGGATTGGGCCCCAAGATGTGTCCGTCTCTATATCAATAACTGTCATGCGGTACTGCTGTACATCACATCGGCATCGACTTCTCGGTCCCGCACGCTAGGTTCACTCGGGTCAGCGTTTTACCTCGCGTCGCCCCCGCCTATTTCACTCAGAGGAAGAACTCGTCGCTGGATCCCGTGCCTCGGAACCACTGACGCCCTACGGCTTGAGCCGCAGCCCTCATCCGCTCCCTGGCTCCCGCCACATGCCCGAAACGTCGACCGAATTCCGTCACCGCCACCAGCCAGTTCTCCGGACGAATTCCAAGCCGCTCTAGAATCGGTGGCATCGACTCCGGAATCGATCCCTGCCCCGGATCGCGGATCTGTCGACCCGTCCAGTCCAAAAGCTCAAGATACTGCGCCAGCGTGATCGGCAGGAGACCCTTGTCCGACGCTCGCCAAGGGCCGCGAGACGGTACCGCACCTAGCTGGTCGTCATTGTCCGATAGACTCAGGGGACAAAGCCAGGCGTCCGGAGATGGCTCGCCGACCGACTCTCCTGGCGACCGTAGTAACGCTTGGATCCGATGGTACGCCGATGTGTACCTCGCCTCCTCAGGTACTCTTGCTTCACCCGAACGGATCGGGTTGATGTCCACATACATCCCACACACCAGCACCGAGCCCACATCCTCCAGCCGACGACACTCGAAACGGTGCTCCCAAAACGTCCCGCTCGTGCTCGACTCACGGTTGAACCGCCGCGAAAGATGCTCCGACAAGGCACCCATGAACCACGATATGTCCGACAAGCGACTCCGCAAGTCGTCCATGTCCGGCCAATTCAATCGCTCCTCCTCCAAGTCCTCCGGCGTCGGTTCCCCCGCGTCCTCCCGGCCGTTTCGCTTGAGTCTGGCAACGATCCACCAACGACGCAGCATCTCCTCGTCACTGTACGTTGCGGCGATGTCTGGCCGAGTCCTCAGCACAAGATGGATGTGGTTCGCCATTTCCGACTGAAAGCAGACGTCGATCGCAAACAACCGAGCCAACAACCGTTCCACCCGCTCAATGATCACCCGACGGTATTCGTAGTCCCTTCCCGTCGCTGGATCCTTGCCACAAAGCCACGCCCGCTGCACGCAGCGATTCCAGCAGTGGTAGATGCCAATCTCTCCCTTCGCCACAATCATGCTCCGCGGGCAACTCGGCATAACGCACCTCCTGGCTCCCTGGGAACTCCAAGTTCGCCTGCCAATATCTCCTCGCGGCCAAATCTTCACCATCCTCCGTGCAACTCATCCGATGCCCCACCCATGCCCACTCGCAATCGCTGCTTGTTAGAACCTCCGTCCTAGTGTTCACCACCCTGCATTCATCCATCACTCCACCCGGTCAATAAAAAAGCCTCCGGCGGATTACCACCGCCGGAGGCTCTGCTGCCTAGCTGAAAACAAATTCCTGGCCGCTGGCCTAGCGGCGGCGTCGGAACATGCCAACTCCGGCCAATGCCAATGCCGTCAACACGCCGGCCGTAGGTTCCGGCACCGCCGCGACCGCTGCACGCGGACCCTTTTCATAACCGCCATCCGAAAATGCGGCCACGAAGTCGCTGCTCGTGAACTTGCCGTCGCAGTTGAAGTCGCCCTCCTGCCACAATGCCGCTCCATTCGTCTCGTACTTGCCGTACGTGAACACCTCCACGAGGTCGCTGGAGTTGAACGTGCCATTCAAGTTCGCGTCGCCAATCCAAGTCTTCTTCAAGGATGCCACCCAGAATGAATGGTCGGATGTATTCACCGCACCATCCTTGTTGACATCGTACTTGGTTTCGGTCTTGCCACTGAGAACCGCTCCCGCCAAGATGTTGATGTCGGCTACCCCGAGCACTCCGTCGCCATCGTAATCACCCGGAAGACCCGCAGCCACCCGCGCGGCAATCTCAATCGCATTGATCGGCGCTCGCTGGGTACTGCCACGCAGAGCGACCGCCGACAACTCAAAGCTCTTGGTATTCAAGTTCTCGAACTTGAGGTAGTTCCCTTCGCCACCCTCCACGAAGGTGCCGTCGAAGATCTCCAACACGTCATGCTCGATCGTCTTGCTGCCGATTGTGTAGTCGCCGCCTCGGCCCGTCACGCCACCCAGGATGTAGACGTAAACGTCGTAACCGTTCTGCGTGAACTCCGAGCCCAAGTTCTCGATGTTGATGATCACCGGGACGTTCGGATTGTTGTCGAGGTATCCGAGCATCAAACTGCGATCCGGACCCTCCGGAGCCTCGTTCAGCTCTTCGCCACGGCCGTCGCTCGACCATGTATTCGAAGGCGAACACTCCGCGGTTGTGTTCGTCGGCTTCGCCACGCCCGCCTCGTCCTTCTGCAAGGCGTTCGGCTCAAACGATCCCATCCCCTCGAAATTGTTCCACTTCGCGGTCTTCAAAACCCCCGCTGGTCCCGTCACTTCGGAACGCTCCGGGCCGCCACCCACTTCAGGCTCCTCGACCGCAAACTTGATCCCGATGCTCGGTCCGTTCGGTGCCGCAAACGCGGCCGATGCGAACACTCCGAGGACAGCAATCAGGACCGCCCCCAAACGTTGTAAATGTACTCGCATAAGTTGTTCCCAATCCAATAGATGCTTCGCGCTCAAGTCGCTGAAAGCCCAACCGACAGGCGTCATGTCGGCACCGCCGCCTCTTCCCTACTCGTTCCGCGAGTGTGACGCGGGACCGAGTGTACGAGTTTTGTAAGGCTCGAACAAGAAAAAAATGGCCTCCGGCCTACGCGGGGTTCGTCGTGTTTCATGGATGAAACACGCGGAGCGGTCCGGTCCACGCACGGGCCGGTTCGTTTAAGTCTCCGCCAGACCTGGGGCGTCCACTCGGTCACCAAGAGAGCCGGCAAAGAACCACCTGAGCACTCGACGATTCCTACCGCCCGCGCTCCGCAGTCGACGATCCAGCCGAACCCCAAGTCACCTTCCTCCCCTCGACGTCCGCTGCAATCTCCTCCCGTTGCTCCGTCCCATCCGGCCATCGTATCACCACACGGAAAGGCTCTGGCGATGCCCCGCGTCCGATCCAGATCCGCGACGATCCCTGCGACAAGTAACCGCCTCCGGCATAAACCTCCATGTCCTGCCGCAATCCATTCGCTCGCTCGATCGTCACCCGCGCTCCAATCGCCTGGGGATTCCCCGGCGGCCCTTGCAATGTCAAAGCGAGCGGTCGTACGGCCTCGGCGTCACTTCGGTGTTCATACGCCACCAGCGGTCCATCGTTCTGCGCCACCAACAGATCAGGCCAGTGATCTCCGTTCCAGTCCAGTGCCCCGACTGCCCGCGCATCGCCCGTGACAACCAGTCCGGACGTCGAGGGTTCCACCTCTCGAAAAATACCCTCGGCTGATCCCACCAGCAGTAAACCCATTCCTCCGTCCATCCGTCCCGTCTCCGCCTGCGCTCGAAAGAAATTCTGAGCCAGGTAGAGGTCCGGGTACGCGTCTCCGTTGGCCTCTAGGATCACCATGCCAAAGACGGGCGATGCCTGGGCCAGCTCCGGAAACGCCTCGAACTGAAAACGACCCCGACCATCGTTTCGCAGCATGCCGGAGTCCAGAGTGTCCGCCGTGAAACGCTCCGCACCCTTCAACCGTTCCTCCGTATAAAGCCTTCCCAGGTCCGCTTGCGCGAACTCATGGTAAGATTTGAATCTCTGTTTCAAAAAAGGCATCGCCTGGCTTGAACAGCTCCGACCGCGAATCGGGAATAGATGCCCCTCCTCGTACTCGGCTTCCACTAGCTGCCGCTGGCCGCTGCCATCGAAGTCGCCATAGTAGAGGACCGCAGGTGTCGTCGCGGACGCATGGTACTTTGTGTTGCGGCCGAAGTTGCCAACGACGAAATCAATGTCTTGGTCGGAGTCTAGGTCGACGGCGGCAAGCGAATTCCACCAGCCGTTCCAGCGGTCCAGTCCCGCTTCCTTCGTCCGATCCTCCAGCACGCCCTGACGATTGTGGTAGAGCCTCACCGGCCCCCATTCATGTGACAATACCAAGTCACTCCAGCCATCTCGATCCACATCGGTCCAGACAGCACCAGTGACGAGGCCTGATTCGCGAAGCGTCTCCGCATGGCTCGCGACCTCGTCGGAGAAGCGGCCGTCGCGATTGATCCACAACGCATTTCGAGGAGCCTTCGGATACTGACCTGGCACCACGCGACCGCCAACGAATACATCCAAGTCCCCATCGCGATCAAAGTCGGCTGCCGATACCGCCGCTCCGCTTTGGGAATCCTTGGGCAGCACCTGCTCTCCGGCACGCGTAAACCGCCCCGATCCATCGTTGGTGTAAAGACGATCAGCTAGCTCCGCCTCCGTCGATGCCTCCACGCCGCCGCTCACGACCCACAGGTCCATGTCGCCATCGGCATCGTAGTCCAGGAAAACCGCGCCCAAGTCCTCCGCACCCGCATCTGCATCCAACGCCGGTGACTCCATCCGCTCGAATTGTCCACCCTCCCGCTGACGCCACAGTCCCCCGCGAGAGCCTGCAGCGCCACCCAGATAGATCTCCTCATCGCCATCGCCGTCCACATCCGCGCAAGCCAATCCCGGACCAAAGTGCGACAACTGGTTCGGTAGCAGCGGCTGCGCGCGAAAGTCGTCAAAGGGCCGCTCCTGGTGCCTCGCGTCGACCGGTAAGTCGATCGCCCGGTACCATGGCGCCGCCCCGCGACCGACGGACTCTCCGTCCTGCAAACTCGTCGTCATGTTCCCGCTTG
>CAZUJM010000138.1:5584-11332 GCA_964620405.1 uncultured Pirellulaceae bacterium
ATCGGGCGACTTTCCGGTCCCACCGCGACCTCCTGCACCCGACCGCTCGGCCATTCCACTCGTACGCTTCGCGGCACCGTCGCCGCTTCCCAGCCGAAATGAACCGCTGGTTCGTTGCTCGATAGAAAGCCAGTATGGGGACTCAACTGTCGAACCTGACGACCCGCTGAAGTTTCCAGTGTCACAATCGCCCCGATTCCATAGCGGTTGCTGTCCCGTCCCTCCAATCGCACCATCATGCCCGGGCGATCCTTGTCGGCGTCGTTTCGATAGATGCTTGCCGGTTCATTCAGGTTGACGACCACCAAGTCGAGGTCACCATCGCCATCCAGATCGCCCGTTGCCGTTCCGTAGCTCATGCCCACATGGGCAAGTCCCCACGCGTGGCTCACATCCTCGAAGTGCAGGCGCCGGTCGTTGCGAAAAGCCAGGTTCTGCTCCGGACGCTCGGGCAAGTGACGGTACAAGTCCCAATGCGTTTTGCCAACGAGCATGTTCTGCTGGATGGGTACGTCGGAATCGTTGAAGTTGCGCACCATCCCGTTGCTAATGAAGATGTCCAGCCAGCCGTCGTTGTCGAAGTCGGCGAATTTCGCGGCCCACGACCAGTCGGAATCGGCCACCCCCGCCTGGTAGGCCAGTTCCCAGAAGCGACCGGTGCCGGAGTTCAGGTACAGGGCGTTGCGCATCAACTGAGGTGGCGGACCGGACACCTTCCGCAGTTTCTCGGCATTCATCGCCCCCATCGTTGTCTTCTGTTTGTAATGCGTGCGCGCCGACATGTCGACGCACAGGAAGTCGAATCGCCCGTCGTTGTTGATGTCGCCAAAGTCGGAACCCATGGAAAACCAGGGTGTGTGCGGGATGGCTTCGCGCAAGACATTCCGAAAGGTGCCATCTCCTTGGTTGCGGTACAGTACATCCGGATCGTCGAAGTCGTTGCAGACGTAGAGGTCGATCCAGCCATCGCGATCATAGTCCCACCAAGTCGCGGAGAGTCCAAAGCCCATGCCTTGGATTCCCGCTGCTAAGGAAACGTCCTCAAATCGTCCTCGACCGTCGTTGCGAAAAAGATAGTCGGCGCGACCGTACTCCTCGATCGTATAACGCCCGGGCTGCATCTCGGTGAGGGCGTAGTAGCGTTCGTACTCCTGAAGCACTTCCGCGCGACCGTCGGGCAGCGTCTTCCAGGGAGGCTTCGCGGGACGTCCGTTTTCCTGATAGTACCGGTTCGTGATGAGGTACACGTCCAAGTCGCCGTCGCGATCGTAGTCGCTGAACACTGGCATCAACGACGCGTCGACAAGGTCCAGGCCCCAATCGCTCGCCCGCTCCTTGAATCGCCCCTGGCCATCGTTGATGTAAAGGGCGTTCGGATGGTCGTAGTTGCAGACGTAGATGTCGAGGTCCCCATCGTTGTCGATGTCGACCATCGCCGCGCCCGTGCCCCACGCATCGCCCCCGTCCACTCCGCTGCCCGACGTGGCCTCCTGCCAGCGGAAACCGCCGAGGTTTCGGTACAGGCGGTTGGGCCCCGACCCGCTCACGAAAAACAGATCCGGCCGCTGGTCGCCGTCCACGTCACCAATCGACACGCCACCGCAGACAAACCCGGAGTGATAGAGCCGATTCATCGCATGGTCGGGCTCGATGCGATTGCTGAAGTCCACGCCGGTCTCCGCGGGAAGGGTCCGCGTAAACATCGCCCTGCTTGGTGATGTAGCCGAGGACTCCTCGGTCGGCCCGCTCGTCGCGTCCTGGTTCCGTGCCGCCGCCCCGATATTCTCACCGGACGATGAAGTGTCCTTGCCAAGTGCGGCAGCATCGGGCGCAGGATTTGAGGGGCCACAGCCGGAAAGTGTCCCAAGGAGCGGCAGGAGCAGCCAAAGGAACCGATAACAAAGGGCAATCCGGGCGAGCCTCGAAGAGGCTGGCGTTCCCGGATGCGTACCTTGGGGAAGCATGTCGCAAGGCATGAGACGGCTCGATATGCAGACCGATGCGGCTCGGACCCGGATGCCCCGTCGGGCAATTCCATCCACCGGTCCCAGCCGGATCGATCATCCTACACGCGTCCCCGTCGAACGCCAACGAGAATCCCCTGAGAGTTCCACGGAAACGAACTGGACGCTACGTCCGGCCAAAAGACGTGAACGTCCCGCCACCGGATCCTGATGTGTCAGGCACGGGGAAGCGGTCCTGATCCAAGACGAATCGTATGCAGCGTGCGCGCCCTTGCGTTCAGGGCCGATGATGACGCCAACCGCTCGGCGCAAAAAAAAAGTCTGGACCCGATGAAAACATCGAGTCCAGACGCATGCATGTCCAGTGGCTTCACGGCCGACTGCCGCGAAGCTGGAAGACCGGAGGACGCTAGTTCGGCACGCCGTCCACCAGAATTTCCTCAAATCGCTTCAGGCGTGCTCCGCCCTTGGCACCCGTGGCCGGCAAGCTGATTCGCTTGTCGAGCGCGACGCCCTTGCTCGAACCTTGGTGGCCATTCGTGATCACCAGTTCCGGGTGATCGAACGGCGGTCGCTGGTACTCGACGCGCGGATCCGTCAGCGTCTTGAGGAAGTCGACGAGGTTCTGGATCCGCTCCGGATTGCCCACGATCTCATCCAGGACCTCGATGTCTGGATCGAGGTCATCGATGTTCCGTTCATGGAAGTCGCCTCCGCGTGCATAGAACTCGATGACCTGCTCCAGCGTCGCGGTTCCTCCGTTGTGGAAGAACGGCCCCGTCAACGTGACGTTGCGGAGGGTTGGCGACTTGAAAGATCCCTTGATTGCGATACGGTCCGTGTCACAGATGTCGTGACCTGGATGGCGGTAGGTCCCGTTCACTTCCCGTGCCGTCAGCGACAACGGGCCGAAGGGGCCATCCGCTCCAACGCCCAGATCCTCTTCCGTGGGCCGCACGCCGATGTTGTAGAAACCGCCGTCGTAGAAGGCCGGCTTCTTGTTGCCCATGACCATGAACTCAATCCGCTTCTCCGTACGCCCCGAGGGACGCAGCGTGCTGATCGTGCCTCCAGCGAACTCTGGACCGCTGTGGCAGTTGATGCACTTGCCCTGGTTCATGAAGATCTCCAGGCCTTGCTTGGCGCTCGCCGAGATGGCATTCGCGTCGCCTGCGGCAAAGCGATCGTACGGAGCCTGGTCGGAAACCAGGGTGCTCTCATACATCATGATCGCCAAGCCCCAGAACAGGGAGAAGTTCGCTTCCATCTGGGTGAACTCCCCATCGACGGGTTGCGAGGCAGACCACCATTCGGGCTGGAAAGCATCGCTGATCAGCGTGGCGTAGGAGAGCGAGTCCTTCAGGCCCTTGCCGCGCGGTACGGCATAAGGACCCAGGAGGCTGTCATCGACGGCCACAGACTGCAGGGCCAGCGGTCGCAGGGAAAGCATCTTGCGTCCAAATGCCGCGAAAGCTCGCCCATTCCAAGACATCTCGACGCTGTTGTTGGCCGGTCCAACTGCCTGGGATGCCAGCGCGGCACGCTCAATCAGGATTCGCTTTTGCTTAAGCCCCTCGGCGGCTGAATAAGACCAGACCTTGGCATCCGGGTCGGTTTCGCCAAACGGATTCACACCATTGAAGTTGCTGTAGGCGCGACCATCCCAAAACAGTCGGTCGAAGAAGACCGAGTTGATGGTCGTGGGCGCGTTGCGCCCAGTCACCTGGCGCCCGTTGGCTCCGCTGACATGGAACACCGGGTCCGCCATCGTCGTACCCAGGTCGCGCGGATTGCCGTCACGGATGGCGATCAGGTCGCGTTTGATGACCCCTTGCGATCCGACAACCTCACTGGTGTCGCGCACCACAGAACTCTTGCGATTCCGAGGGTCCGATAGCTTCCGAAGCGGGAAGTCGTCCATTTTCAGGGTGTAGTTTGTGCCGCGGAACGAGTCATTGTCGGGTTTGCCCGGCCCGTGCGGTGCGATCTGGTTGCGCTGCCGGACGTCCGCTCCGGCGTGCCAGTGGCACGTCGCGCACGCCGTCAGGCCGTCACTGCCCGCCTGCATGTCCCAGAACAAGGCCTTGCCCAGCACCTTGGCCGCATTGACATTCTTGATGTACTTCGACAGATCCTTGGGCATCGGGATCGGCTGGCTGCTCAAGGGGCCCGGTGCGGACTCTGTCTGCAGTTCCTCGTCTTCAAGGTTCGCAAACTGTTCCGCCTCCGGTTGGTCCGGCGACGTCGCGCGTGCGGTAAAGGGTGACGCCGCGGCGAGGGCAAGCCCCACCGACAGCGTGCCCAGCAGCCATCGGCATGCTGGAGCGGTCTGGAATCGAAGTGCAGTGCTCAAAGGGTAATCCTTCTCTGAAACGGGCCTTTGGTGGCGTCGAAGCAGCCTGTGCATCTCGGTACAGGCCAGTCCACCGATGGATGGAACGAAATACCGTGGTACGAATGACGGACGAGATCCAACGATGCAGCGGAGCGTGACCACAACGTGGGTGGCGACCCTGCGACCGGTGACTCACGAGCGACCAACTCGACGAAGTCCGATCCAGCGCCCGACGAAGGCGATCTATGCCTCGGAAACGTACGGCGTGATTTCGCCATGGCAAGGAAATGTGCTCATTTCTCGCCGATTGGAACGTCCGCTTGCAGGTCCCCGTTATCCGAATCTCCAGCCCTAGGCGTAGGTCGCATTCGCATGCTGGACACGCCGCAGACTCTTCCGTCCCACCCGCGAATCGTGTTATACGAGCGACGATTTGCGATCAGCTTCTCGGGCAGCGTCGATGGGCCTCACCCTTCGGCTACTGGACGTGCGACGCGAACCTTGGGACCACGCCTGCGAGGGACGCTCGATGCTCCACCAGAAGCCCCAGGCGAATGCCAGTGACAGGAGCAGGGCGGCGACCACCGAACCGTAGCGAATCAAATCAGAATCCTGCAGCCGCGTGCAGAGGTTGAGTACCCGCAAGCCGATGGGCACATGGACTAGGTACAGGGAGTACGAAATCGCTCCCACCCAGGCGAATGGTTTCAGCAGCGAGGGCAGCGGACGCTGGGCGCACGCCTGGATGATGCAGCCGGTAAGGAGTGCTGTTGTCGTCGAGACTCCCCCCAACAGCCACCAGGAAACGGCACCGGTGCAGGCGTAGATCAAACCTACCTGCGACCGCGACAGTGTTCCTACCCGTCCCTGGAAAGCGGCGGTGCCCATCGCGAACAACGGCAGCCACCGAAAAAGAAGTCCCATCTGGTTCTGGCCAAGAACGGCCAGCGGAATGGTTCCCAGCAGCGTCGCGATGCGCACCGTGGAGTTGCGGTGATTTAGTAGTGGAAATGCGACCGCGATCAGCAGGTAGAACTGGAATTCCAGCGCTAGAGTCCAGAATACCGGATTCAGCCATTCGTATCCCAGGAAGGCATTCAGGTAAGCCACATGCGCGCTCCACTGCGCCCATTGCGGCTGGAACGGTTCGCCACGATAACCACCCGACTGCGTGGCCAGCCAGTGCATGCCGAGCACAAGCAGTATGGCCGCGAAATAAGGAGGTTCGATACGCTTGAAGCGTCGCAGCAGGAACTGACCGGAGTCCTGGAGCCGGTAGCTTCGCAGGTAGAGCGAGTAAGGGATGATGAATCCCGAGATGACGAAGAAGGCCTCGACGCCATACTTGCCGAAGGAACCCAGCCATCGAAGCGGGTCGGATGCTGCCAGTTGATTAGGCAGGTCCGTGGAACCGCTTGTAAAGTGAAACAGGCAGACGGCCAGGGCCGC
>CAZUJM010000138.1:11432-15489 GCA_964620405.1 uncultured Pirellulaceae bacterium
CTCGAGATGCCTTGCCACCCAACAGTGCACGCAGTCACCGCCACGCAGTGCGGGGAAGCGCCACCCGACAGCGCGTGCCGGTCGTTACCGGACCGCGCGCGAAAAACTCCTGTTGGGTTGTGGAACGCTGGCGACGCGCGTCGTCGGGTAGTTTCACTCCCGCGTACCATCGCCGCGGCTGAAAATTTGGCCTGAGGCACGCTGCTAGCGGCTCCGGGCCTGATAAAGCGTTCGGGTCAGGAGGGGACTGGCGATCGACAGGCGACCGAATGCAGCGACGGCTCTGGATGCGTCGAAGATTGAAAGGCCAAAGCGGTCAGTTAGCGGTTCACGATGGTGCGGGCTGTAGTTCCAAGCCGGAATCGGGAACGGCCGTCGGGACGGATAGGAGTCGTTCCGGCGATCCACGACGCATGGCCCAGTCCCTCGCCGCTGCGTCGTCGAGTGATTCCAGACCAGACGGTACACCAGGCAGGAACACAAAGGAGTGAGTTCATGCGGTCGATGAAGTGGTGGCGAATGGCGTGCCTTTCGCTGGCGATCGCGTCGGGGGCGGCGACGGTCCAAGCGGAGTCCTGCTGCGGGCTGGGGCTCGGGTGTGACTTCGAGCAGGCGTTGTCCAGCGACTGCGATGCACCCGCGGTTCCGACGCCCTGCGAGTGTCTGCTGTGCCGGGACCAGCTGACGGGTGATTGGCATGGCCTGAGAACGTCGCTGGCTGACAAGGGCGTGACGTTCAACCTGTATGCGACGCAGTTCTACCAAGGGGTCGCTGATGGCGGACGCCTGCAGGACTGGGAGTACGGCACGAAGCTGGACTACCTGATGAAGGTCGAGGGCGGCAAGCTGGGCCTGAACCCCGGTCTGTTCGTGGACTTCCACGCCGAGACCCGGTTGGGTTCGAGTGTCAATCCGATCGACGGGCTGCTGCTGCCGTCCAACATCGCAATGAACTTCCCCGATCCGAACCGCCATGTGACTTCCATCACGGGACTGACCGTGACCCAGGCGTTGAGCGAAACATTTGCCGTCTACGGTGGCAAGATCAACACGCTGGACAGCTACGGACTGCAGTACTTTGGCGGACCGGGCCTGGGCGGCTTCATGAACACCGCGCTGGTCTTCAATCCGATCATGGCGCGCACCGTACCGTACTCCGCGGCCGGTGTCGGTGCCGCCGTGCTGCGGGGCGGCAAGCCGTTCCTGGCGTTGACGGTCTTCGACCCACAGGAGCGAGCCACGGACGGCATGGAGGACCTGTACGAGCGCGGGGTTGTCCTCGTGCCTGACCTGACCTTCCACACGACAATGCTCGGACTTCCCGGCATCTACAACTTCGGAGGCACCTACAGCAACGCCGACTACACGTCCGTTGACCCATCGGCGTGGCTGACGTTGCCAAGCCTTGGGACCCTGCCGCGCGAGACCGGATCGTGGAGCGTCTACTCCAACTTCTACCAAGCACTCTGGGCGGATGCCGGCGATGCGAAACGATCCTGGGGTGTGTTCGGCCAGTTTGGGCTGTCCGATGGCAATCCGAACCCGATCCAGTGGGTGGCGAATGCCGGCATCGGCGGTCGCAGCATGATCCGGGGCCGTGACCTGGATCGCTTCGGGGCGGGCTTCTTTTATAACGGACTCAGTGACGAGTTGAAGTCACAGGGCGTTGTGAGCCTGCAGGATGAGTATGGCGTGGAGCTGTTCTACAACTACGCCATCTCCGCAGCGGTCATGCTCACGGCAGACCTGCAGGTGGTGGAGCCGGCGGTCGTGAACTACGACACGGCGATTATTCCGGGCGTACGGCTGCAGGCGATCTTCTAAGCCGTCCAGATCGCAAATCAACGCGGGCCGGATGACAAAGCCGCCGGCCCGCACCCGAGGCGGGAGGCCATCGCTCCATCGCCCGCCGCGGACCGATCCAAACCACGGCCCTTTCCCATTGAGAGGTTGATGAAACAGCAGACGCTGGCCGTGATGATCACCATGGCGTTCAGTCTGGTTGGCATCCTGGGCGACTACTATCTGAAACTGGCGAGCCGCGAGGAAGACTCGCTTCGATCCAAGTGGTTCTACATCGGCTTCGTGCTCTATGCCACGACCGCCTTCGCGTGGGTCTACGTCATGAAGCACCTGAAGCTGGCCACGATCGGCGTGGTCTACTCGATCTCCATGGTGGTCTTCCTGTCCGCCATCGGCGTCCTTTTCTTCGATGAGACGCTCAGTGCCCGCGAACTCACCGGCCTGGTGCTCGCGGTCCTCTCCCTGGTGCTGCTCGCCGGCGCGGCCTAGCCGACCCGTCGGCAGGCCTGCCTTCGCGTGTACCGCCCTGGAGGGCAAAACGCCCGCTCTTCGTTTCCTCCAAGCGACCGCCATCGCTTTCGGGGGGCTCAGGACTGCAAAACTGGCTTGGCCCCTTGAATCGCGGGGAGGCATGGTTTCATCTAGAAGGGGCTGTCCGGGCTCGCGTCCAGGTCGCCCGGCATCCTGGATCCCATGAACATGCAACTGTCCCCGGGAGGGTAAGGCAACATGACGAAGCGGCTTATGCGGGTGTGGAAGGCGATTGCGGAAACTGCCAACCTGCAGGCACAACCGGCCGCCGGTGACCGGCGCGGCTCTCGCACGGCCAGGGACTTGGATCGCCGCACGCTCGACGTGGAATCGCTCGAGTCACGCAAGGTGCTTGCCACGTTCGTTGTTACCCATCTGGCCGACAGTGGTGAGGGGTCGCTGCGGGCTGCCGTGGAGTCGGCCAACGCGCAGGCGGGGGCGGATGTGATCAGCTTCCGGAAAGGCCTGACTGGCTCCATCATCCTGACGAACGGCTCGCTTCCGCTGACAGGGCAGTTGGCCATCGAGGGCCCTGGTGCGTCGCGTTTGACAGTCAGCGGCAACAAGGCCAGTCGTGTGTTCACGCTGGACAGTTCGGCAACGCAGGTTTCGATCCGCAACCTCAGGATCGCGGACGGGCGCCACACCGGGCAAGAGAACGTCGGGATCGTCGTTACTCGCGGTGGAGCTATCTTGAACGATGGCGGCAATCTTCTGCTCGACAATGTCCGCATGGAAAACAATGTGGCAATCAACGACCGGAACTCCGCGAATCCGTCGCGCGTGGTGGGTGGTGGAGCGATTGCGAATTCCACGGGTGCCAAGCTGACCGTGACGCGATCGACCTTTCGGGACAATTTGGCTTCCGGCGGCTATGGCTATTCGTTCGGCGGGGCGATCGCGAGCGTGACGAACTCCGTGCTGAGTATCGACCGCAGTGACTTCCGCGGTAATTTGACACGCGGTGGAGCGGTGAACTACGGCGGTGCCGTCGCCAACTTCGGGTCCAGCAGCCTGACCGTGAATCGTACCAAGATGGAGGAGAACAAGGCGCTCGGTCTGCTGGACGGTGACCTTGCCCTTGGCGGCGCCATCGCGGCCAGTCGCGGCACCGTGAACACCCAGGGAAGCACGACGCTGATCCAGGATTCGACCTTGCGACGCAATACGGCCCAGGCGGGACTGGGGGCCAACGCGGGCGGTGGAGCAGTCTACAACTACGACTCCATGATGATTATTTCACGAACGAAGATCGAGGAAAACCTCGCCTTGGGAGGCGAAGGCGACAACCTCACGGACGGCGGCGATGCGTACGGCGGCGCCATCTTCAACGAACAGTCGGATCCGGCCATCCTCACATCACTCCGACTGATGTACACGGAGATCGCGGAAAACCTTGCGCGTGGCGGACGAGGACGCGAGGGCGGAAGGGCTCTGGGCGGAGGTATCTTCAACGGTTCGGTGATCCCCAATCCGCTGGTGCTGCCCGTCGTGCAGGCCACCAGGACCACGATCCAGGACAATGTCGCGAAAGGCGGCGCGTCACGCGTCGCCAGAAGCCCGGGGGCGGGCATCGGCGGCGGGATCTACACCACGGGACCGTTCAGCGTCGATTCGTTCACGCAGAAGGCCCTGGGCCGCGGCAGCCATTCCAACGAAGCCTCGACCGAGGCCGACAATGTCTTCGGGACGCTCACCCCGACGGGCACGCCAAAGTGACGAA
>CAZUJM010000139.1:0-15370 GCA_964620405.1 uncultured Pirellulaceae bacterium
CTATCGGGTGGGAACGGGAACGATACTTTTCAGTTCGACACCGACGCGGCGCTGGGCAGCGATACGCTGGCCGACTCTGGCGGCGTCGACCGGCTCGACTTCTCCCTGACCACGACTCGCTCTGTCGCTGTCAACCTGGGCGTCGCCGCGGCGCAGGTGGTGAACAGCCATCTCACCTTGACGCTCGGATCGGCCTCGGCCTTCGATGCGGTCATCGGCGGTTCGCAAGGCGATACGTTGACGGGCAACGATGGAGCGAACACGCTGACGGGCGGTGGCGGCAACGACCAGTTGGCCGGAGGCAAAGGCGCCGATACGTTTGTGTTCGACCTGGATGAACCCCAGGGCCAGGATACTCTCACGGAACTCAGTGGCGGTGGGGCCGACGTCCTTGACTTTACCGCGACTACCGGACAGCCCGCGATGCTGGATCTGGGCAAGAGCGGAGTGCAGGTGGTTCATGCCAACCTGCATCTGACACTGGCCAGTCCCGGCTTCTTTGAAAACGCCGTCGGCGGCGCGGTGGGCGATACGTTGATCGGGAACTCGGCGGTCAATCGGCTTTCGGGCGGTGCCGGTGATGATCTGCTGCGGGGCCTTGATGGCAACGATGTGCTGGAAGGGGAGTCCGGCAACGATACTCTCGTGGGTGGGAATGGGGACGATATTTATGGGTTCGATGCCGACCTGGGCCTCGGCGTCGATGCAGTGCAGGAGCTGACGGGCGGAGGAATGGATACGCTGGACTTCACGCCCACCACGGTCCGGTCCATCCAAGTCGACCTGGCCGCGTCGGCGGCTCAGGTCGTCAACGCGGGACTGACCCTGGAGTTGGGCGATGGAGGCGTCCTGGAGAACGTGGTCGGCGGCGCGCTGGCCGATGTGCTCATCGGAAACTCGCTTGCCAATCGCTTGACGGGTCTCGCCGGCAACGATGCCCTGCGCGGCGGCGGTGGCGACGACGTCTACCTGTTCGACGCCGATCTCGCGATTGGCATGGACACGCTGGTGGAAGCGGATGGAGAAGGCGTCGACACGCTGGACTTCAGTGCCACCCGCTCCAAGAAACTGGCCGTGAACCTCGGACTTGCCAGCTCCCAGTCGACGGTTCCCGGCACCAGCCTCCATACGCTCCTGCTTGGCAACGGTGAAGTGTTCGAGAATGTCGTGGGCGGTGTCCTGGACGATACGCTCCTGGGGAATGCACGAGACAATCGTCTTGTCGGCGGCGCCGGAGCGGATACGCTGCGCGGGTATAGCGGCGCGGATACGATCTCTGGCGATGCAGGAAACGATGTGCTGGATGGAGGAGACGGCAATGACCGCTACGTCTTCCTCGCCAACGCGGCGTTGGGAAGTGACGTGCTGGTCGAGGCAGAGGCTGGCGGAGTGGACCTGCTGGATTTCTCGACGACGACGGCTGCCGCCGTGGCGGTCGATCTCGCGAGGTCGACGGCCCAGGTGGTCAATGGATACCTGACGCTGAACCTTGGCGGACCCGCGTTGTTCGAAATGGTCGTGGGTTCGGCCAAGAACGATACGCTGCTCGGCAATGCGCTGGACAACGTCCTGCTGGGCGGTGGAGGCGCGGATGTGCTCAATGGTGGCTCTGGCCGTGACATGCTTGTCGGCGGATCCCTGGCCGATACGATGCACGGCGGTGATGGGGACGACCTGCTGGTTTCCGGTCTCTTGACGTACTTCGCTGAAACCACCAAGCAATTGGACTTAACGGCTTTGCTGCAGATTCGCGCCGAGTGGACCCGACCGGATGCCGACTACGCGACGCGGATTCAAAACCTACGCGTGGGCGGGGGCTTGAACGAGACGGCCCGCGTGAACAGCCAGACCGTCCTCACCGATGGAACGGCCGTCGACTCGCTGTTCGGCCAAGCGGATCTCGACTGGTTCTGGAGGTTTGGCAACGACTCGGTGGGCGACAAGGACACAGGCGGCCCCGAGACATTGAACTGACGTCTGGCGGGAATGAGGTCTCGCCCCGTTCGGCGGCCTTAAGGCTTTTCGAATACCAGCAGGTAGTTCTCGCGGAGCAGGTCCGACTTCTCGGATGCCTTCTTGAAACCCGCCTGTTCGATCTCCGCCTCGAACACCTCCTGTCCCGCCCGGACATGCGTCATGACCCAGTCGGTACTGACGCCTTCGACGCGCCGGAAGTCAATGACCACCAGGCGTCCGCCTGGCTTTAGGGCGCGATGGAGCGACGCGAGCGTTTTCTGCGGGAATTCGAAGTGGTGGTAGGTGTCGCAGACGAACGCCAGGTCGACCGACGAATCCGGCAGACGCGTCGAGTCGGGATCGCAGAGCAGCGTATCGACATTGGGCTGGTCGAGTTCGCGACTGCGTTCCCGGATATGATCGAGGAACTTCTGCGAGATATCGACGGCGATCACGCGTCCATCCTTGCCGACCTTTGGCGAGAAGAGGCGCGTGAACAGTCCCGTGCCAGCTCCGATATCGGCTACCGTCATTCCCGGTTGCAGCCCACACGCCTCGACGATCGCTTCGCGCTGCGCATACACTTCGCGACTCTCGATCTCGAAACGACCCTGGAACTCCTCCACGTTCGGATCGCGGAAAGAGTCATTGATCCCCGGACGAACGCTGGCTTCCTGGGCTGCGAGTTCTGCGGGCTGGAGGGCCATGGGGAACGAGCCGCAGGCGAGAAGGACGAGGAGCAGGCGACGGTGGTTGACCGTGGTCCGGGCGGGCATGGGAGGCATTCCCTGAGGGCAGGCGTGGGGCGATCGAATCAGGGTGGTATCCGGCGGAGGACGCCGGGCAAAGCAGGTGGGTCGCGTCGCCCTCGGTTTTATACCAACCCTGACAGCCTGTCCAATGGGATCAGCACGGATCGTGGGTGAGCGTCGCTGGCTGTCGTCCAGGGAGCGAAGCGTCGCGCAAGCGGGGGCTTCGACAGGACCCCGTCGGGTGTCGAGGGGCACTCAACCATGGGCTGTCCTCGGTCGTTCTAACGGCGGAGATGTTCAACGGCTCGAACACGCGAACTGCAATTCCACGCGACGATTCGGTCAGCGGCTCTTTCGGGCGATTGCGTCGGATCGGTAGACTGTCCGTTGCCCGTTCGGCGAAACTGCACGCCGATGGTTCCTGCAAATGCTTGGAGAGGATGAGCCGATGGTACGACCACTGAGGATCGCCGTTGACGTGTGGGCAAGATGTACGCTGGCCCCGGTGCTGGCCCTGGCATTCGCCCTGGTCAGTTCGAGCACGTTGTCCGCCTATGAGAAGATTCGTTACTACAAGATGGGCGAGGCGGATACGGGGGCCGTCGTGGGCGGTGTCGCTCTGATGACGAAGGACTCGCAGAGTTCACCGACTTACATGGACGGTTTCACGGACGGTCCGGACTATGCTCCGTTCTCGATGCCGGGCGGGCAGGAGTTCGTGGATCTTTTCGCGCCGAGTGACATGGAGGCGCCTCGTTACGCGCCGGGCCGACTGACAGGGTTGTCCCTGCAGTTCGGTGGCGACGACTACTTAGAAGGCGTGCCTTACGATCCGCGGCCCAATTCCAAGGGAACTTGGACCGAGGCCGATCCCACGGCGTTCTCCTACACCACTGTCAGCCAGGCGTGGGTGAAGCCCAGTTCCTCGGGCAGCGGCAAACGCCAGGTGCTCTGGACGGTCGGTCCAGAAAACGGCGGCGTCGCGATCTCGGCGGATGGCAACTGGGAGATCGTGCATCCAAACCGCAAGCTGGCCGGCGTCCCCGTGAAGTTCGACCAGTGGAGCCAGATTGTCATGCGTCGCCACGGGAACGGCGCGATCTTCTACATCGACGGCAAGGTCGCCGGCGAGTCCTCTGGATTCTGGGGAGGAGTCGGCACGCTGACGGTCGGAGCCGGTCTTGGCGGAACGGATCCCTACCATGGCGTGCTGGATGACTTCAACATCTCGGCGTACCGCGGACCAGGATTCGGATTCGTGGAGGCCGAGGACATCGACTTCTTCACGGCCTTGAAGCTTTCGGGCGTGCTGGGGGACGTCGACCAAGACGGCAAGGTGGGGCAGGCGGACTACAACATCTGGTCCAAGAACTCCGGCTTCGACAACCAGTTCGGGTTTGGCGATCCGACGACGCTGATGCTGGGCGATGTCGACCAGAATGGCCGCATCAACTACTTCGATTTCCAGGTGATTGCCGAGCAGGCGGCGAAGGGCGGAGCGGCGCTGGTGGTCGTGCCGGAGCCTAGTTCCGCATGCCTGTTGGTCCTGTCGAGCGGCTGGATGATGCTGACGCTTCGTCGCCGCGGTCGCCGTTAATCGAACCCGATGAGCATACCGAACTAACGAGAGTGATGATAACCATGAGACGCAATCTGATTCGTTGGATGATGGCCGCGCTGGCCTTGGGAGTGTTCGCGGGTCGTGAAGCGAGCGCGGAGGTTCTGTTCGCGGATGACTTTTACTACCAGGAGCCTACGAAGTTGCTGGGGCCTGGCGGCGGCTTCCAGCGACAGGACTACGGCGGCGGCCAAAACGGCGGCAGCGGGCGTTGGGCCGGTCGCTGGATCTCCGTCGGCAACTCGATCATCGTGGGCAGCGATGTCCTTTCGCGGCCTGAGGAGTTTCCGGACCTGCAATCGGCCAGCGACCAGCACTGGGCGTTGACGCAGGGCGGACTGTCCGCGCAGGCCCTGCAGCGGGAAGTATCCTACGCCGGCGTGCCGGCAGGACAGACGCTGTACTTCGCCGTCACCACGCGCACGACCTCCGAGGACTCGCTGCCCGCAACGCTGCTGCAGATTAACGCACCCGGCGTCGACGGACGACAGATAGGCATCGGCCTCGCCGATGGCGGCTTCCGCGCGCAGTTGGGCACGGAAGCGGATTCCGACGCCACGAGCACGAGCGACTTGCAGGCGCATCGCTTGGTGGGCAAGCTGGAGATCAACGCCGTGGGATCGCAGGAGCGACTGACGGCGTGGCTGGATCCGACCGGCGAGGAGACGGGCGGCGTGAAGCTGCAGTTGGTGGGCGACGTGGTGAATGCCGTCAGCGAACTGGGCGGCGGGCTGCAACTGCTTGGCGCGCCGCAGCGCGTCTTCTGGGACGACGTCGCCGTAGGCACGTCGTGGCAGGACGTTGCACGCGTGGAAGTGCCGCGGCTTTCGCTGCAGGTCGATCCCTCCAGCGGCAGCGTCGCACTTCGCAACGATACCGGCAAGAACTTTCCGATGAACTACTACGAGCTGCTCTCGCCATCCGGTGCGCTCGATGTCAACGGCTGGCAGGGGCTCGACGGCGCGGTCTCCGGGGATGGTCCGTGGGTTCGCAACCTCGGAACGCAGAATGCCAGCCAGCGGCTCGTCGAATCGAACCTGAAGAGTGACACATGGTTGGCAAGTGGCCAGTCGTTCAATCTCGGCAAGGTGTTCGCGACGAACGGGAAGCGTGACCTGGTCGCGCGCGTCGGCACTGCGGATGGACTGCTGAATCTCGTGAACGTTGCCTACGCCACGATTGCCGTCCTGGGTGACTTCAATGGTGACAGCCAGCTAACCGACGTCGATGTGGACCTGTTGACCGTGGCCATCCTGCAGGGTGGCGATCCGAAGGTGTACGACCTGAATGGCGACAACCTGGTCAATGGCCTGGATCATCCGGTCTGGGTGCGGACGCTCAAGAAGACCTGGTATGGTGATGCCAATCTGGATGGCGAATTCAACACGACCGACTTCGTGCAGGTATTCCAGGTAGGCGAGTACGAGGACGCGGTGGCCGGGAATTCCGGCTGGGCGGAGGGCGACTGGAACGCGGATCGCGATTTCAACAGCGGCGACTTCATCGCGGCTTTCCAGGATGGCGGATTTGAGCAAGGACCGCGGGCCGCCCTGGCGGCAAGCGTTCCCGAACCGTCGGCCGCGTGTCTCGCCGCACTCGTTGCCCTTGGCTTCTTGAGTGCCCGTCGTCGTTCCTGATCGCTGGCACTTCGTGTTTCTTGCCTGACAGCCCGCCGCTTCCCGTGGCCAGACCGGGAAGCGGCGGCGGTTGGCTTCACGATTGCCTCTTCCGTCGCGCCGTCGGCTCACCGCCTGGTGTGGTGCTCGGCAAGTCCCGTGATGTTGATAGACGTTCTCTGTTCCTGCGAGCTCAACCATGATCGGTCCATCACGGCAGGCGGTACGACGGTGGCTTCTTCTGCTGATGGGGGTGCTGTCGTCGGCCGGCACCTTGACGGCACGCGAGGCGGAGATCCGCGTGATGACGTTCAACGTCTGGGGAGCCGACGATACGGCCGCCGGGCAGCGCCTCATCGCCGACGCCGTGCGCCAGAGCGGCGCGGACCTGGTCGGTTTCCAGGAGATGACTGGTCCGGCGCTGCGATCCATAGCGCAGTCCTTGGGCTACTACCACTACGACCAGGGTTTGGGTAGCGAGGCGATCCTCAGCCGATACCGCGTGCTGGATGTGTCGTTCCTGCGATACGGCGTGCAGGTCGAACTGGCACCCGGGCATCCGGCATGGATCTACAACACGCACCTGTACCACGCGCCGTACGGACCTTACCAACTGAACGGAATCGCCTACAACGGCGGACGGCTGTACGATCCGAAGACGCCCGATGGAATCACGCGAGTCATTGCCGACCAGAAGTCGGCGCGTGGCAATGAGGTGAACCAGATCATTCGTTCGCTCGAGACTGCCGGGGCGCTCCAGTCGGGCGATCCCGTGTTCCTGACGGGCGACTTCAACGAGCCGACGCATCTCGACTGGACCGCGCGAGCCCGCGATGTGGGAGTGCATGTGGCCGAAGTCGCTTGGCCGACATCGGTCGCCGTATCGAACCTGGGGTTCCGCGACTCGTATCGTGACGTGTTCCCCGACGAGGTGGCGATGCCGGGACGCACGTGGTCACCCGTCTATCCCGCCAGCTACATGAACCCAGGCGACAATCGACAGCAGCAACCGGTTCCAAAGCCGGAGCCGCAGGATCGCATCGACTTCGTGTACTACGCGGGCGCCGAGGTGCAGCCTGTCGGAGCCTGGCGTTCGGGTCCCGTCGGGCGTGACCAGGTGGAGGACCTGGAACTCAGCGGATATCCGTCCGACCACAATGCGGTGACGTCCGCTTTTCGCATCTCCGGCCTGGAGCAGACGAAGCTGGACTTCCGCGCGTTGGGCGACGAGGGCGCGGTGCTGCCAGCTACTTACGGCCAGCGGGCGCTCAGTTCACCGTCGATCGAAGTGCAGTACGCGACCGAGGGTCCAGCGGACCGACAGTCCGCGTGGCGCATCACGAACGGCATCGGCGGAGTACGGGGCGGAGCGGTCCTCTCGCCGGGCAATCTCGCCTACTATGACGGCACCTTGGGCTTCGACCTGAAGCTCCAGTCGGTCGATGACGACCACGTCTCGCTGCTGGGCTTCACGCTGCGCGACCGACCGGGCCCGGAGTCGGAAGGCCATCGAGTGCGGTGGGAGATTCTGGCGGATGGCAGTGCCGTTGATGCCGGAGTGGCTCTCGTGCCGGACCAGGGGGCGTGGCAGGCGATCCTGCCACAAAACGGTCTAGAGGGAGGCGACGTGACGCTGCGACTGTGGCCGCTGGCGGGCGTGGCGGATCACTTGATCCTGGACGACGTGGTCTTCCGACAGGTCACCGTGCCGGAACCCTCGTCGTCGATCCTGCTGGTTTCGTCGCTCGCGTCGTTGTGGGCGTTTCGTCGCCGCGGCGCCACGAACGACGTTGCACGCCGTTCGTCTTCTCGTCCGTGATCCATCGCCCACGTAACGATGCATTGCCCCGAACCGTATATCGGGAAGCCTGGACGCCTACATTGGAAAGATCGGGTACTCCGTGGGCTCGTAGGGGCGAATGCGATACAGCGACTGCAGGAACGTGGTGAGGTCGATGAGCTGCTGCACGGTCATGACCTGGTTATAGTTGGTCATGGGTGACACGGACGAGTCACTTTTCTCCGGTGCCGCGGTCTGCGTCGCGGCTCGCTCATTGCCTGGCGCCGCGCGAGCGAGGCGATGCGATGGATTGATGATGGACGTGACCAGTTCGCCGTAGGTCTGGATGCGGGTCACTTCTCCGCCCAGCGGGACCGACATGCCTGGTTTTCCATCGGCGATGGGCAGTTGTTCGATCTCCTTGACGACGTGGCAGGCATGGCATTCCAGTGACAGGAACGCCGTCTTGCCCGCGTCTACGTTGCCGGCCGGCAGCGTGAAGCCCCGCCCGGAGGTTGGTTCCGGCTGGCAGCCGGTCAGGACGGCAACAGCCACCAGGCCGGCCAGCGCCGAAGCCAGAGGGGCTGGCCTCATGATCGCGCGCGGCTCGATGCGGGGTTTTCCTGGGGACATGACGGCGACTCCCGGGTGGTGGAGGGGAAACCAGGTGCGGTCTCCTTTTCGCAGCGGCAAGAAAAAGAGGCCAGCCTCCACTTTCCCAGGCGATGAAATCCTTCGAGTCGGGGCATGTTTTCACCCGGACTCGCGGTAGAACAGTCCCAATGGGGTGCGGCGTGAACATTGTTTCGGGAGGGTTGGCCTATTACACTGAGGTCGTCTGAACTCCCGCCCGCATATTCCCTCCGTCTGGTGGTCGCTCGCCCATGTCTCATTTTGTGAATTGCGCGATTCGCGCGTCTCGATGGCTATTCGGTCGCGAAGGTTCGGGGCTCGCCTGCTTCGCGACGACCTTATGCGGTTGGCTGCTTTCCTGTGCGGTGACCGTGCAGGCCGAGACGCCGCGTTTCCACCGCGATGTGCGCCCCATCCTGTCGCAGAACTGCGTACGCTGTCATGGTCCGGATGCGTCGGTCCGCAAAGCCGATTTGCGTTTGGACTCGCAGGAGGGCATCTCGGCCGCCTTTGGTGGTGGTCTGGAGGCCAGTGAAGCATGGCGGCGGATCCTCTCGACCGATGCCGAGGACCGCATGCCTCCGCCGGACTCGCATGAACAGCTGAAGCCCGCGGAGATCGAGATCCTGCGTGCGTGGGTGGAGTCGGGGGCACCCTGGCAGGGCCATTGGGCGTTCATCCCGCCGGTGAAGGCCGCGGTGCCCGAGGTGTCCTGGGAACCGATGGGCGGGACGGAGCAGCGAACGACCGATTCCAACGCCCCCACATCGCTTCATCCGATCGATGCCTTCATCGCGGAGCGGCTCCGGCAGGAGGGGCTATCGCCGCGGCCGGAAGCCGACCGGGAACGCCTGCTACGGCGTGTGACGCTCGATTTGACCGGCCTTCCACCCACGATGGAGGAGGTCGATGCATTCTTGGCCGACACAAGTGCCGGCGCGTACGAGTCGGTGGTCGATCGCCTGCTGGCCTCGCGGCATCATGGCGAGCGGATGGCGGTGGCGTGGCTCGACGCCGCCCGTTATGGCGATACCAGCGTCTTCCACGCCGACGGTCCACGCGACATGTGGCCGTGGCGCGATTGGGTGATCGAAGCCTTCAACAGGAACATGCCCTACGACCAGTTTACGATCGAGCAGTTGGCGGGCGACCTGCTGCCGGACGCGGGTCCGTCGCAGCGCATTGCCACTGGATTCAATCGTAACAACGCGACCACGGACGAGGGTGGTGCGATCGACGAAGAGTTTCGCGTCGAATACGCCGTGGACCGTGTGAAGACGACGTCGCTCGTCTGGCTGGGCCTGACGATGGAGTGTGCGCAGTGCCACGATCATAAGTACGATCCCATCTCGCAGCAGGACTACTATCGCTTCTTTGCTTACTTCAACCAAGCGGCCGATCCTGGCATGCAGACGCGCGGGGGCAACCAGGCTCCCGTGGAGAACGTCTTCGACGCGGCGGCCCTCTCCAATGCCGAAGCGTGGAAGCGGGATGTGGCACAGTTCGAAGAACGCTTGCGGCAGCGAACGCAGGATGCGGAGTCGGATTTCGCGGCGTGGGCCGCTCGAGCCGCCGCATCACTCGCCGGGCTGCCGCCGCCGGGGGCGATGACCGTGCACCTGCCGCTGGACGAGGCCACGGGCCAGTCGACTCGGGCGTTCATCGCGGGTGAGTCGCGATCGCTGGCGGCACAGGGCACCGCACGCTGGAAGCCGGGCCGAGCTGGCTTTGCGTTTCAGTCCGCCGAGGATGCCTTCATCGACGCGGGCGATACGGCGAACTTCGAACGATCCGACGCCTTCAGCCTCGCCGCCTGGGTGCGTCCCGAGGCCAGCAGCAACGGAGCGTTGCTGGCTCGCATGGACGATGGAAACTCCTTCCGTGGCTACGATCTTTTCCTGCAAGGCAATCGTGTCGCGATGCACCTCGTGCATCAATGGCCGGGCAACGCCATCAAGGTTCAGGCGAAGTCGCCACTGAAGCCGGACGAGTGGCAGCATGTGCTCGTCACCTACGATGGATCGAGCAAGGCGTCGGGCGTGGCCATCTATGTGAACGGCGTGCGCCAGGAGTGTGATGCGGAGATCGACCTGCTCAGCGACACGATTCGCAACGACAAGCCGTTGTATGTCGGGCGTCGCAACCCGGGTTCTCCGCTGCGGGCGCTGGTGGACGACGTGCGCGTCCATGCGAAGCGGCTGGACGATGCGGAGGCGTCCGCGCTGGCGGCTGCCCCGCCACTGGTCGAATTGCTGGCCAAGCCGCTCGACGCGCTGACCGAGTCCGAACGCGGTACGTTGAAGGACCACTATCTGCACGCAGAGGACGCGGAGTACCGGAAGGTAGACGCGGAGATCGCGGCGCTGCGGGAACGGATCGCGGCGGCGGAGCGACCGGTGAGTACGGTGATGGTCATGCAGGAGTTGCCGTCGCCGCGGATGACCTTCATCCTCGATCGGGGGAACTACCATTCGCCGCGCAAGGATGCGGCCGTGCAGCCGGGCACGCCGGCCTCGCTGCCGCCGCTGGCCGAGGATGCACCCGCCAACCGACTCGGACTGGCTCGCTGGATGGTGCGTCCTGATCATCCACTGACGGCTCGCGTCGCCGTGAATCGTTTTTGGGAGATGCTGATGGGCACGGGCATCGTGCGGTCGGTCGAGGACTTCGGCGCGCAGGGCGAGTCGCCTAGCCACGAGGAACTGCTCGACTGGCTCGCCGTGGACTTCGTCGAGCACGGTTGGGATGTGCGGCGAACGCTCAAGCAGATCGTGATGTCGCAGGCTTACCGACAGGACTCGCGGGTGACGCCAGAGCTTGCGGAACGCGATCCTGAAAACCGCCTGTACGCGCGCGGGCCGCGTTTCCGGCTGCAGGGCGAATTCATCCGTGACAGCGCCTTGGCAGCCTCGGGGCTGCTGGTGCCCGTCGTAGGAGGCCCCAGCGTCAAGCCGTACCAGCCGCCGGGACTGTGGGAAGAGGTGAGCATCAGCGGCGATCGCTTCGTCCAGGACCATGGTGAGAAGCTCTACCGACGCAGCATGTACACGTACATCAAGCGATCGGCTCCGCCGCCGACCATGCAGATCTTTGACGCTCCGTCGCGCGAGAAGTGCGTGCTCCGCCGATCCCGCACGAACACGCCGCTGCAGGCGCTCGTGACGATGAACGATCCGCAGTTTGTGGAGGCGTCGCGAGTGCTTGCCGAACATGCGATCAAGCAGTCGTCGACGCTGGAGGACCAGATCCGTCACGCTTACCGACGAGTGACGGGCCTGCGGCCTTCGGCGGCGACCGTGGAGACACTGAAGCAGACGTATGAGCAGGAGTATGCGGTGTACAAGGCGGATGCCGAGCGGGCGCGGAAACTCGTGTCGGTCGGCGAGGCGCCCCGTGACGAAACCTTGGATCCGGCGCAGCACGCCTCCATGGCGGTCGTCTGCAGCATCCTGCTGAACCTGGATGTGACGTTGACTCGCGGTTGAAGTTGGAGTTCGGGGACCGATCGCCGGTACCCCGGGTGGCTCTTGTTGCCTTGAATCCAGTTTTGGTTCCCCGTCGGCTGTTTGCGGCCGCACTTGTTGAGAGACGGAAAAGAACATGAAGTCGCCTCGGTTGAACCATCGTGACCAGGACGCTCGTTGGCTGGACGGAAGCGTGGCTGGAGTGCCGCTGGAGTCGATGGCGGAACCGCTGCGCGAGCGGGCGTTGCTGACCACGCGACGGCAATTGCTGGCCAGCGCCGCCCGCCCGCTGGGTGCGGCCGCGCTGGCGTCACTGCTGGGAAACGCCGGACTGGGCCCCGCGGCCCATGCGGCCGGCAATGTTCCGAAAGCCGATGCGCAAGGCGGCTTGCCGTCGCTGCCGCACTTCGCGCCGCGTGCCAAGCGGGTAATCTACCTTTTCATGGCTGGTGGGCCGTCGCACATCGATACATTCGACTACCACCCGAAGGTCCGTGAACTGCACGGCATCGAACTGCCGGCGAGCGTTCGCGGAGACCAGCGGATCACGGGCATGACGTCCGGGCAGAGCTCGTTCAAGGTGGTCGCGCCGATGTTCAAGTTCCATCGGTACGGCAACGCCGGAACCTGGGTCAGCGAACTCTTTCCGCATGTGGCGGGAATCGCCGACGAGATCGCGGTCGTGAAGAGCTTGAACAGCGAGGCGATCAACCACGATCCGGCGATTACTTTCATCAACACGGGCGTGCAGCAGCCCGGCAAGGCCAGCTTCGGTTCGTGGGTCAGTTATGGACTGGGCAGCCCGAACCGTAACCTGCCCGCGTACCTCGTGATGATCTCGCACGGACCGGGCCAGCGGCAGGCTCTCTACAATCGACTCTGGGGCAGCGGCTTCCTGCCGACGCGACACCAGGGCGTCAACCTGCGGGCCGGCAGCGATCCGGTGCTGTACCTCAAGGATCCCGAAGGCATTGATCGTGAATCGCGTCGGCGTATGCTCGATCGATTGGCGGCCTTGAACGAGGAGGAGTACCGCGAGTTCGGCGATCCCGAGACGCAGACGCGCATCGCGCAGTATGAGATGGCGTTCCGGATGCAGGCCTCGGTGCCCGCGATCATGGATCTATCCCAGGAATCGGCGGCGACGCTGGACCTTTACGGACCGGAGGTGCAGACGCCCGGTTCGTTCGCGCGGAACTGCCTGATCGCGCGCAGGTTGGCCGAACAAGGAGTGCCCTTCATCCAGCTGTTCCACGAGGGATGGGACCAGCACGGCGACCTGCCCAGGAATATCCGAGGCCAGTGCCAGGGCGTGGACCAGCCCGCCGCCGCCCTGGTGAAGGACCTCAAGCAACGTGGCTTGTTGGAGGACACGCTGGTCGTCTGGGGCGGCGAGTTCGGCCGGACCATCTACTCGCAGGGTGATCTCACGCCCAACAACTACGGACGCGACCACCACGGGCGCTGCTTCACCGTCTGGATGGCGGGGGGTGGAATCCGCGGCGGCATGGAGTACGGCAAGACCGACGACTTCTCCTACAACATCGTGGAGAACCCTGTGCACATTCGCGACTTCAACGCGACGATGATGCACTGCCTGGGGATCGACCACAATCGCCTGACGTTCCGATACCAGGGTTTGGAACAGCGACTGACCGGCGTCGAGCCCGCGCGCATCGTCGAAGAGATCTTGGTCTAGCCCACGAACGAAAGGACCCGTCCCGCGTGTGCGGTGCGGCGCGAACAAGGAGCCTTCGGAAGGGCCGGGCGCCGGGACGCTCGGAGCGTGACTCATGCCGATCTATCGACCGAACGGCGGCTCGCTGTTTTCCCGCATCGTGCGGGAACCTTTTCGGTGGCTGGCCCGCTGGTTGCCGACATTGCTGGGACTGGTGTCGCTCGTCGATTACTCGCCCGCTGTTCGCGGTGGGGAGTCGTTGACGTTTGAACGCGATGTGCGGCCGATCCTGAAGGCCATGTGCTTTCACTGTCATGGTGAGCAGGCCGAGAAGGAAGGCGCGCTGGACCTGCGGCTGGTTCGTCTGATGCAGGCGGGCGGCGAGTCGGGGGAGGCGCTGCGGGCCGGGCATGCCGACGACAGCCTGCTTTGGCAGCGCATCGCGGCCGACGAAATGCCGCCCGGTCCCAAGAAGCTCACGCCCGAACAGAAGGCCAGGATTCGCGCGTGGATTGAGCAGGGCGCGACCACGGCGCGGCCTGAGCCCGCGAATGTCGAGGACGCTCGCTTCACCTTGGAAGAAACCGGTCACTGGGCCTTCCAGCCGGTGCGGCGTCCGTCCTTGCCGCAGCCTGACGGGTACGAGCTGCTGACGCCCGTCGATCATTTCATCGCGGATCGCCTCCAGCGCGAACAACTGCCGTTCTCACCCAGCGTCGATCGTCGCCAGTTCATCCGCCGCTTGTCCCTGGATCTTACCGGCCTGCCACCCTCGCTGGAGGAAGTGCACGCGTTCCTTGAGGACGACTCTCCGGATGCCGAAACTCGCCTCGTGGACCGACTGCTGGCGTCGCCTCAGTTCGGCGTGCGCTGGGGGCGTCACTGGCTGGACGTCGCGGGATACTCGGAATCCGATGGCGGGCCGGAGCGGGATGTTGAACGGCCGTTCGCCTGGCGTTACCGCGACTATGTGGTCGATGCGTTCAATCAGGATAAGCCCGTGGATGAGTTTTTCCGCGAGCAGCTGGCGGGCGACGAGATGGTGACCGCGCCGATCGACCCGTACAACTCGCGGCAGCGCGAACTTCTGGCGGCTACCGGGTTCCTGCGCATGGCACCCGATCCGACGCAGGCCAGCAACTCCCTGGCGGATCGAAACCTGGCCGTGGCCGAGTCGATCAAGGTCGTCGGCTCGGCGCTGCTGGGACTGACAGTTGGATGCGCGCAATGCCACGACCACAAGTATGACCCGATCGCGATCCAGGACTACTATGCGTTCCGCGCGATCTTCGATCCCGCCTTTCCGCTCCAGCAGTGGCAGACGCCCGCCGAACGCCTCGTGGACATGACGACGGCAGAACTGCGGGCGGAGATCGACGCCATCGAGGCGCGGGCGCGCGCCTTGGAGGACGATCTCAACCAGCGTCGCAACGCGACCTGCCAGCAGATCCAAGACCGCAAGCTGGCGGACGTGCCGGAGTCGGACCGGGAAGCGGTGAAGGCCGCGGTGCTGGCCGCCGACAGCGACCTGACGGCCGAGCAGCGCGCGCTGCTCGATCGTTATCCCATGGTGCGGCCGGTGGGAACGATCCTGGGTTTGCTGGTCGAGTATGACATGGCGGCGTATCGGGCGTTCGAGAAGGAGCAGAACGCGATTGCCGACATCCGCGCCACCAAACCCGCGCTCACGATGGTAATGGCGACGCGCGAGCGACCGGAGGTGGTGCCGGAAAGCCGTGTGTTCTTTCGAGGCGATCCGGAGAGCCCCGGCGAACCGGTAGCTCCCGCCGAGCTGGCCGTCCTGAGGCATGTGGCGCACCGGCCCGAGGTCGCTCCGGATGATACGGCCCTGCCGACCACGGGTCGGCGATGG
>CAZUJM010000140.1:0-1819 GCA_964620405.1 uncultured Pirellulaceae bacterium
GATCTAACAGGCCTGATCTAACAGGCCTGATCTAACAGGCCTGATCTAACAGGCCAAGTCCCGAAGGCCGAGGGCGGGCTGGAGCACGGCCCTGGAAGCTAAGGGCGTTCGGGCGGCGTCTTCATAGCCGCCGCTTCCTGCCGCGCCACCCGCTGGTCGTACTCGTCCGTCAGCGTGTATGGACAGACCTCCTGCTCGCCGCATTGGCTGCAGACAACGCGGATCAAGTCGGAACTGGCCAGCTTCAGGTCGTGCTGCTGGCAGAGGCTGTAAAGCTGCTGCAGGTGGACGCAGGTCATGGGAACCCTCCTGGGATCGTGTTGCCTGATTATATCCCCCGCGAGCGAAGCGCGACGAGCAGAATCGAGCGGCAAACCGCGGAGCTGCTCGCCGTTTTTTTTCGCGTCCGCGAGCCGAGGGCCCTGGCCACGGTGGCTCCCGGAAGCCTCAGGCTCCGTGTACACTGCTCCCCGGGCGCCGGTCGCCGATAAGGTCGGCGGACGACGAGTGGCGTTCCCTGATTCGTGAATGATGCATGGAGACCCGCATGCGCTGCCAACCCCAGTCCCCAAAGTCGTTCCGTTTCCTGGCCACCTGCGCCGCCCTGGCCGTGCTTCTGGCCGGCCATGGGCTGCAGGCCCAGGCAACATCCACCCAGACCACTACGAAGACCGCGTCGAAAGGCGGAGAAAAGATGAGCATCAGCAAGACCGAGTACGGCAAACTGGCCAATGGGCAGACGGCCCACCTCTTTACCTGCGTCAACAAGAACGGCTACCGGATGCAGTTGACCGACTTCGGCGCAATCGTCGTCACGTTCGAGACGCCCGACCGCGACGGCAAGCTGGCCAACATCAACCTGGGCTTCCCGAAACTGGAAGGCTACTTCCAGAGGCATCCGTACTTCGGCGCCACCGTCGGCCGCTTCTGCAACCGCATCGCCAAGGGACAGTTTGAACTCGACGGCAAGACCTACAAGCTGGCCACGAACAACGGCCCCAACCACCTGCACGGCGGAGTGGAAGGCTTCGACCGGTTCCTCTGGAACGCCACCGAAATCTCCACGGACAAGGAAGTCGGCGTGCGGTTCCATCGCGTCAGCAAGGACGGCGAAGAAGGTTACCCAGGCAACCTGTCGGTAACCGTCACCTACACGCTCAATAACGACAACGAACTGAAGATCGAGTTCCAGGCCTCCACCGACAAGGCCACGCCGGTCAACCTCACGAACCACAACTACTGGAACCTTTCCGGCGCCGGTTCAGGCGACATCCTCCAGCATGAACTGACGCTCGCCGCCGACCACTACTTGGCCGTCGACGGTACGCTCATTCCGACCGGCGAACTCACGCCTGTCGCCGGAACGCCGCTGGACTTCAACAAGCCTACGGCCATCGGAGCGAGGATTACCCAGGTCGGCGGCGATCCGACGGGCTACGACCACTGCTTCGTCGTGCGCGGCAAGCCGGGTGAACTGCGACTCGCCGCTCAAGTCACCGATCCCGCGTCCGGCCGCCGCATGGAGGTCCTCACGACCCAACCGGGCATCCAGTTCTACACCGGCAACTTCCTGGATGGTGGCCCCGGCGGTAACGGCAACGGCAAGCACGGAGCGTTCTGCCTGGAAACGCAGCACTACCCCGACTCGCCCAACAAGCCGCAGTTCCCCAGCACGATTCTCAAGCCTGGCCAGGAGTTCCACCAGGTGACCGTGCACCGCTTCTCGGCCAAGTAACGTCGCACCACGCGACCACAGCCAGCCGCAAAGCGTAGTCGGCACACGCCGTGTGCCGAAGGGAGCGGCCAACAGCTCGGGGCG
>CAZUJM010000140.1:1919-9877 GCA_964620405.1 uncultured Pirellulaceae bacterium
CGAATAGGAGCGGCCGACTAGCGTAGTCGGCACACGCCGTGTGCCGAAGGGAGCGACCAACAGCTCGGGGCGTTCCCCCCGACGCACGCCAACCAGCGTGGCACGGGCGTGCCGCGACGAACCATCCGCAGGCAGGCGATGCGCTGCGCGAAGGTCTCCAAAGCAAACGTCGCTCGGCACACGGCGTGTGCCGACTACAGCCGTGCCGTGTACCGAACAGGAGCGGCTGACTACCACTGTGCTGACTACGATCGCGATGTCACTCGACTGCGGGCTTGCGTCCGATGACGAAGGCCTGGATCAGCAGCGGCAGAACCAACAGGTTGCCGACCAAGCCACCCAGCATCGCGAGCGTCACAAGTGCTCCGAAGTAGACCGTGGGAATGAAGCGGCTGGTGGCCAGCACGGCGAATCCCACCGCCAAGGCCAGCGTGGAGAAGACGAGCGACTTGCCGACGGACTGCTGCACCTCTTCCAGCGCGGCATCGGCATCCAGCCCGCGTCGCAAGCCGTTTTGGAAACGCAGGATATAGTGGATGGAGCTGTCGATCGACAGTCCCAGCGTCACGGCCGCGATCATGGCCGTGCCCATGTTGATGCGCAGGGTGGGCCACGCCGTGGCCGCCAGCCAGCCCATGGCACCGAGGACCACCATCACCGGGATGGTGTTCGGAACCAGCGCGATCAAGGCCAGCCGCAGGCTGCGAAAGGCGACCCACATCAGCAGGCCGATGCCCAGGATGGCCACACCGAAGGTGCGCCACTGATCCTGCAGCACGCTGTCAACCAGTTGGGCCAGCAGCACGAAATAGCCTGTCACCTCCGCGCCCGGGAACTCCGCCGCACTGACTTCGCTCACCTGCTGGATCAGCCGCTTCTTCTCCGCGGCCGACTGCCGTTCGTGAACGCGCAGCATGAGGCGAGCGTAGTGCCGAGCCTCGCCGGTCGCCTTCGGATCGACTCCATAGAGGGCCGCGTAGAACTCGGGCATCCAGTTCTGCATCGTCCGCAGGCCCGACTGGATCATGCCCACGCGGACAAAGGCCAGTTGCTTGCCAAGGTCCACGGGCGACAGTTCCACCAGCGCGTCGGCCAGGCTGAAGACCTTGGTGATGGTCGATGCGTGCTGGGTCGCCGAGGCCGTTGCGGCTGCCGCAGACGGTCCTGCATCGGCAGCGGCGGCCGACTCGCCTGCAGGCAATCGTCGCAACTTCGCCTCCAGCCGCCGCAGTCGCTGCAGGAAGGTCCAGTCGATGGACGCCGGCGCGGGAATCAGCACGTCGCATACGCCCGCGCCGCCCAGGTTCTCCTCGACGAACTGGTAGGACACGGCGATGTCACTGTCCGGCCGGAAGTTGCGAGTAAAGTCGGTCTCGACCTGCAGGAACCGGAGGCCCACCAGTGCCAGCAGCGTGGGAATCGACAGCAGCAGCAGCGTTCCCAGGGGCCGCGCGCGAACCGGACGCAGGAGGCGTTGCAGTTGGGCGACGAGCCGATCCTCACCCCACGGCGTGCGCGGGTCGGTGTCCAAGCTGCCCAACAGCGCCAGGCCCGGCACGAGGAGCAGGACGTTGACGAGGACGAACATGGATCCCAAGGCCATCATGAGGCCGAAGTCGCGGACGGGGCCCACGTCGGAGACGGTCAGCGCCAGGAAGCCCACGGCATCGGTCAGGCAGGACCAGACGATGGGCCAGAAGAGAGCGCTGAGCGTCGCGCGCAGGCTTTCCCGCGGTCCCAGGCCGCTGGCCCGCGCCTCGCTGAACCGCACCAGCACATGCACCATCGTGGCCACGCCGACCACCATCACCACCGCCGTCAGCATCGAACTCACCATGCTCAACCGCACCTGCAGCAGCACCAGCAGGCCGCGTGTCATCCACAGCGTCCACTGCACGACCAGCAGCGGCAGTACCACCCACCGCAGGCTGCGGAAACAGGCGACAATCGTCAGCCCCAGCAGCAGCGTGGACCAGATACCCAGGCGATGGCCGTCGTCCTCGACATACCGAAAGCCGTCGACCAGCAAGATCGGCTCGCCCGTCAGCCACCCCGGCGCCAAGCCCTCGGGCAGCGACTGCATGACGGCCCGCATCTGCTCCACCGTTTCGCGGCGCGTGGCCGCCGCGGCCGGGCTGGGATCGAGCATGCAGACCAGGGAAACCACTTGGCCGTCGCTGCTGTGGGTGAAGTCGCGGAACAGTTCGCGCGTGCGCCGCGCCAGCACGGTGTCCTGCGTGATCATCGCGCCGGGCATCGGCTGGTCGATGCTCAGCACCGCGTTCACGCCTGCGATCGCCTCCAACCGCTCCCGCGTCTTCGCCACCCGCTCGATGCCCGCTCCGTCGCTGGCGAACAGTTGCGGATCGCGATACACAGCCAGCACCACTTCGTTGCCGCCGAAGGTGCGTTGGAGTTTCTTGTACGCGAGGAGGGCCGGGTTGTCGGAGGCAAACATATTCTCAATGGACCGGTCGAAGGCGAGGCGCCCCGACAGCCACCAGCCCGATGCCCCCAGCAGCAGGGCCAGAACCAGCAGCCAGCGGCGCCAGCGGATCAAGCCATCAGCCAGCGTATCCGTGCTCATCAACATCCTCTCCCGGCCCACCGTTTTCCCGGCGACGGCCTGTGCGTGGCAACCATCAAAACCACAAACCCTTGTAGCCAAGGCACTTGGATCAAACGACCCGGTCGCCAACTTGCCTTGCCCCCTCCCCAGACCGCTCCTATAATCTCGCCGCTTTGCCCGGGAGAGGGAAGCCCGGGACTAGAGACTCGGCGGACGGCCCTCTTGGGGAGCGTGGACGTGGCAAGCCACCTTCCCGAGATGCGCACGCCGCGTCGCAGCGCCAAGATCGGCAGGGGATTCGAAAACAACAAGGAAGTTGCGACCCTGTTCCATACCATCCGGGACTCGCTGAAGGACCGCAGTCGCTCGCCGCGCACGCACGCGCCGGCGCCGCTCCCGCTGCGCCCTCGCGCGGCACTCCCAGCCCCGGCCAACTTCCTCCGGCCGCGTCAGCCTTCCCGCTGCGTCCCGTCGCATTCCGGATACGGGAGCCCTGCCGCGCTCACCGCATCGCGACGCTCGTTCCAACTCCTGGCATGGTGCTTCCTCGGCGTGCTGCTGGTGATCCTGTCAGCACGGCGTGTGGAGGCGCAGTTGAACTGGCAGGGCGATTGGGGCGAAGCATCGCCGCGAGTCGAAGTGATGCAACCCACTTCGCCCGCTCCTTCCCCCGCTCCCGTCGCCGGTGCCACCGTCGGTTCCCGCCGCGTGCGTATCTTCCCTCGCAGCAGCGTACCCTGGAACGTGCGGATTCCGCCTGCGGAGAACGGCGAGCGTGTCGTGATCATCGACTCGGGCGTCAACATCGTGATCGACAACGTCGCCGGTTTCGACACCGTCGACATCTCCACCGATCGCGTCGTCATCTGGACGCGAGGCGGAGCGTTGCCGGGCATGGCGGGCGACGAAGGAGGAGCGGCGGCCGAGGGCCCGCCGTCGGCTCCGGGCGAGGATCGCAATCCGCCCTTCGAGTTCTACATGGAAGGCAACATCGTCTTCCGTCAGCAGGACCGCGTGATCTATGCCGAGCGGATGTACTACAACGTCGAGCGCCAGGAAGGCGTGGTCCTCGATGGAGAGCTGCTGACACCCATCCCCGACTACCAGGGACTGGTGCGACTCAAGGCCGACGTGCTGCGGCAGATCGACCCGAACCACATTGAAGGCTACAACGGCGCGGTCACGACCAGCCGGATGGGCGTGCCGCGCTACTGGCTGCAGGCCGGCGACTTCCAGTATGAGTCGCTGCCGAGCGTCACGGACAACATGTCGCCCGGCGGCCTCGGCGGCGCCTCGATCGTCGGCCCGGGCCGCAAGCGGATCACCAGCCGCAACAACCGGGTCTACCTTTCCGAAGTACCCGTGTTCTACTGGCCGTTCCTGGCCGCTGACCTCGACCAGCCGTCGTTCTACTTGGAATCGATCCGGATCAACAACGACAGCGTCTTCGGCACGCAGGTGCTGACCGACTGGAACCTGTACCAGCTGCTGGGCTGGCGCGGCGCGCCGGCCGGCACGCGCTGGACCGGTTCGGTCGACTACCTCAGCAAACGCGGCCTGGGTCTCGGCTCCCACTTCGAATACGACCGGCCCAGCTTCCTCTGGTTCCCCGGACGCACCATCGGCTTCGTCGATGCCTGGGGCATCAACGACAGCGGCCTCGACAACCTGGGCCTCGGCCGCCGCGAACTCCAGCCCGAGACCGACCTCCGCGGCCGCGTCCTGGCCCGACATCGCCAGTCGCTGCACGATGGCTGGCAGTTTACCGGCGAACTGGGACTGATCAGCGACCGCAACTTCCTCGAACAGTATTTCGAGCAGGAGTGGGACCAAGAGAAGGACGAGTCGACCGGCGTGGAACTGAAGAAGACCCGCGACAACCATTCGTTCTCCATCACCGCCGACGTGCGCCCCAACGACTTCTTCACGCAGACGGAATGGCTGCCACGGCTGGACCATTTCTGGATCGGGCAACCCATCCTGGGCGACTACCTGACGTGGACCGAGCACAGTTCCTTGGGGTACGCGCAGCTGCGCACGGCGGACGCGCCGGAGGATCCGACCGAAGCGGCGCTGTTCCAGCCGCTGGCGTGGGAGCAGGACGTGAACGGCGTGCGAGCGACGACCCGCCATCGCCTGGACCTGCCGCTGCAGCTGGGCGGCGCCAAGATCGTGCCCTATGTGCTGGGCGAAGCGGCCTACTGGGGCGAGGACTTGACGGGCAATGAAACCACCCGGCTGTTGGGCCAGGTCGGCATCCGCGGCAGCGTTCCCTTCTACCGCATCGACCCGACGGTCCAGAGCACGCTGTTCAACGTCAATGGAATCGCCCACAAGGTGGTGCTGGAGAGCGACCTGTTCTACGCCAACTCGGACGTGCCCATGGGCACGCTGCCTCTGTACGACGCGGTGGACGATGACGCGATCGAGTTCTTCCGCCGGCGGTTCTACTTCACGACGTTCGATGGAGTCCCCGGCGGGAACATTCCGCTGCCCTTCGACGAACGCTACTACGCGCTGCGCGGCGGTATGCAGCGGTGGGTCACCGCGCCCAACCCCGAAATCGCCGACGACCTCATGGTCTGGCGACCCGCCATCCGGCAACGTTGGCAGACCAAGCGCGGCCTGCCAGGACAGCAACGCGTCGTCGACTGGATCACGCTCGACACCGAAGCCTTCATCTACCCCGATGCCGACCGCGACAACTTCGGGTCCAACGTCGGCCTGCTCAGCTACGACCTCCGCTGGCACGTGGGCGATCGCTTCACCGTGCTCTCCGACGCCCAAGCCGACTTTTTCGACAGCGGCATGAAGACGATCTCGCTGGGAGGCATGATCAGCCGGCCCGGCGTGGCCCGCTACGTGGCCGGCGTCCGCTCCATCGAAGGCCCCATCAGCAGCCAGATCGTCTACGGATCGGCCAGCTATCGCCTCAGCCAGAAATGGATCGCCAACTACGGCAGCACCTACGACTTCGGCGAAACAGGCAACATCGGCCAGCGCGGCGAAATCGTCCGCGTCGGCGAATCGTTCCTCGTCGGGCTCGGCTTCAACTACGACAGCAGCCGCGACAACTTCGGCGTGCAGTTCAACATCGAGCCCCGCTTCCTGTCCGGCCGCATGGGCCGTGTCGGCGGTGTGCCAATCGCTCCCGTCGGCGCCATGGGCCTCGAATAAGCCCCTCGGCCGCCGCGCCCACGATCGGGTCACGCGCCCCGCTGTCACGCGCCCCCCGGGCCCTGGTAACCTAAGGCCTTCGCCGGTGGCTTGAATCCCCGGTACCCCCTGCGTCCCGCGCGTCGCGCCACGGATGATCACGCCATGAACGAACGCCCCACTCCCCCGCTGCGATGGAACCAGAAGTTCCTCTGCGCCTTCCGCGGGCTCCGCGTCGGCAGTCGCGGCCAGACGAGCTTCTTCGTGCACATCCCGACGGCCTGCTTCGTGCTGGCCGCCGCCGCCCAGTTTCGCGTCACCACCGTCGAATGGTGCATCCTCGTGCTCTGCATCGCCCTGGTCTTCACGACCGAACTGCTGAACACGGCGATCGAGACCCTGGCGCGCGCGATCACCTCCGAGTACGATCCGCGCATCCGCGACGCCCTGGACATCGGCGCCGCCGCAGTGCTCGTCTCCTGCATCGGCTCCGGCGTCATCGGGCTGCTCATCCTCGGCTTCCGACTCGGCGTCGCCCTCGGCTGGTGGCCGCTGCCCGCCTACACGGTCTACTGAGCGACACGGTCTACTGAGCGACACGGTCTACTGAGCGACAGGTGTGGATCGTCGAGGTGCCGCAATGGGCCGGGATGCCTGGAAGTCTCCGGGAAGCCCTGTGCGTCCCGGAAAGGTCCGCGTCAATCGGGAAGCACCACGGAGTTCGACACGTCGTTGCCGAACCGGTCGAAGCCGTCGAGTTGCCAGACGACTTGCTTCGTCCGCGGATCCACCTCCACGAGGATCGGCTGGCCCGGCCCCGCGTGGCAGTTGCCGATCACGTAGTTGCCATTGGGCAGCACCTGCAGCGTAGTGACCCAGGCCAGCGTGATGCCCGGCAGGTCGTTCTGGTGGATCTGCCAGACGATCTCCTTGGCCGGTGTCACCTCCAAGACGCTGTGGCCGTTGCCGGTCGCCACCAGCGTGTTGCCATTCGCCAGTCGGACCGCCGAAAACAGTTTGTTGCCGAACGCTTCCGGTCCGTGCCCATCCGCGGGCTCCTTGCCAAACAGCGGCACGGCGTATTCCCAGACCACGTCGCCGGTCGCTCCCTCGTACTCGCGCAGCACGCCGTCGCCTTCATGGCACGCCAGGTAGTTGCCGTTGTCCAGTTTGCGGACGATGCGCGTATCGGTATGCGGATGCGGCCGATCCACCTTCATCGCGGTCTGCTTCAGGAGCCGTCCCTGCCGGTCGACTTCGATGAATCGCTTCACGCCCGTCTCCGCGATCATCACGCGATCCGTCCCCAGCGGCTGGAAGGCGTGGACTTCGATGGGCGAGCCCGCGTTGCCGTTCTGGGTCGAGGAGTCGTAGGTCCAGACGACCTGTTTGGTCTCCCGATCGATCTCGACGACGCGATTCGCTCCCTGCTGCACCATCAGGTTGCCTTGGGGCAGCACATGCAGGTCGTGGATTCCCGGCCACTCCATCGACCACTCCACGGAGCCGTCCTTGGCCAGGACCACCAGTTGGCCCTGGCCCTGCAGGACCACTCGATGGCGCGCCACCGCCTCCGAGCCCTGCCAGGCAGTCGCCACGAGGGCCAGTAGCAGCAGCAGGGGCTGGACGATCGGCCTGAAAAGGAAGCCGCGGGAAAGAAGGCGACGCATCGAAGTCTCCTCAGGGCATGGTGTGAGTTTGGCCGGGACCCGTGCCAAGCGAGCCTCGCCTCGCCCCGCTCGATCGAGCGCGCCGTGCGGGCGTGTTGTGCAAGGGAGTCGCCAGTGTAGGCGGACGAACGGGGCGCTTCAACCGGCGCATCATGCTCCGCGCAGGGCCGGTCATGGCTTGGACAATCAACGCTGGACAAGCTGCCCGCAGGCGGCCTGGATGTCAGCGCCCATCGAGTAGCGGATGGTCGTGAACAGCCCGGCATCGCGCAACCGCTGGGCGAAGACATCGCGTGCGGAGCGGGCCGTTGGTTTCCAGTCGGGCGCGTGGGGCACCGGGTTGTAGGGAATCAGGTTCCCATGGACGCGGATGCCCTGCAGGTAGTCGATCAGTGCCTGCGCGTCGTCCGGACCGTCGTTGACGCCTTCCAGCAGCAGGTGCTCGATCATCACCGGCCCCTGGTGTCGATGCACGGTCGGCTGGCGCGCGACGTAGAACAGCGCCTCCCGCAGTTCCTGCCAGTCATACTTGCGCGACCAGGGCACGAGCTTGGCGCGCAGGT
>CAZUJM010000140.1:9971-11398 GCA_964620405.1 uncultured Pirellulaceae bacterium
CGCTGTGCAGGCTCAACGCCAACTGCACTCCGGGAAACCGTTCGACCAGTCGGCGCATGGCGTCGGGCACGCCGACGGTGGAGACCAGCAGGCGCCGCGGCGGAAAATGGCAGCCGCTCGGACCCAGCAGGCACTCCATCGCCTCATGCAGTCCTCGTTCATTGTCCAGTGGTTCGCCCATGCCCATGAACACGAGATTGCGAAGTCGCCGACCTTCGTCGCGCGCGATGCGTGCGACCACCAACGCCTGCTCGACGATCTCGCCGCCCGACAGGTCGCGCCGCAGCCCCATGCGGGCCGTCGCGCAGAACGGGCACCCGGCGCGGCAGCCCACCTGCGTCGAGACGCAGGCCGCTGTCCGACCCGTGTGGCTTCGCAGCAACACCGTCTCCAGTTTCGCTCCATCGACCGCGCGGAGCACGAACTTGCTGGATCCATCCAGCGATGAATCGTGGCGCTCGGCGATCGCCAGCGGCGCCAGGTCGAACGACTCCGGCAGGGCCGCCGCCGCGGCATCGCCAAGCCGCGCGAGGGCCGACGCGACGCCTTCGTGCGTGTGGTAGAGCGCGTAGCGCATGCGGCGGATGCGGTCGGGATCCAATCGCCAACGTCGCCGGAAGGCCTCCAGCGCCGCCGCGTCGTGCAGCGTCGGACGCGTCGGATCCGTGGGCCCCAGCGGCATGTCTCCCGCCGCCGTTCCCGTCGATTCGTCCCCGGCCCCCTGCATGCTCGTCACTTCCCCTCTCCCGCGCGTGATCCCGCTCCCTCGCGTTCCCCGAAACGCATCATGCACCATCCGAACCGCCAGCCAACTTCTCTGCGGACGCCTCCGCCGGATCCAGCCACAGCCACAACAGAGCTCCCAGGACCGACATCGCGCAGGCCACGCCGATGGCCTGCGTCCATTGGCCATTGGACTTGGCGATCAGCCAAGCGGTCAACCAGGGCGCGACGGCGCCGCCGCCGTTGCCTCCCGTGTTCAGGAACGCGGCCGCGAGTCCCCCGGAACTTCCTCCCAGCTCGGCCACCGCCGTCCAGAAGATTCCTTCACAGGCGCCCAGCGCCGCCAGCGCCAGCGCGAACCAGCAGGTCACGGCCGCGGCGTCCTGGGCGGAGAGTCCGACGAGGGCGAAGACGGCGCTGCCGATCATGCCACCCAGCACCAGCGCGCGGCGTCCCCAGCGGCGGCCCCAACGATGGCACAGGCGATCGGTGAACCATCCCCCCAAGGCCATGCCCGCCGCCATGGCCAGCATCACGATCGCCGACGCGCGACGGCTGGCCAGCGGCGGCAGATGCAGCTGTTTCTCAAAGTAGTATTCGATCCAGTAGAAGAACAGATACTGGAAGTAGCCGACAGCCGCGTAGCTGGCCGTCAGCAGCACCAGCTGGCGATCGCGGAAGAGGCGAAGGAAATCGCCCAGCGT
>CAZUJM010000140.1:11408-15328 GCA_964620405.1 uncultured Pirellulaceae bacterium
TCATCCGCCCAGCGATGCTCCGACGCATGATCGGCCGAAAGCAGATGCCAGATCGCGCCGCAGGCCATCATGACGAGTCCGCAGACGAGGTACGCGCGCGGCCAGTCCAGCCAGTCCATCAATTGTCCGAACACCGGGTAGCTGGCGGCAATGCCCACCAGCGCTCCGGCCGTCACGAGCCCATTGGCCCAGGCGCGCGTGGAGGCGGGAATCCAGAGTGCGACGAGCCGCGCGGCCGACGGATGCAGCGGCGTGCTCGCCATGCCCGCCACGCCGCGCACTCCCATCAAGGCCAACCAGAACGTGCCGCCCGGCAAAGCCAGGAAGCCCAGCGCGCCGGTCAACGCCACGCACGCGCCCATGCCCACGGCCATCCAGGTCAGCATGCGAGCCGGTCCAAGCCGGTCGATCCACCATCCGGCGGGCAGCATGCACAGCGTGTACACCACCAGGAAACAGGTGTAGACCTGGCCCAACTGCACTTCGGTCATCAACCCGTCGCGCAGGAATCGCTCACTGCCCGCCACCGAGATGCTGACGCGGTTGAAATGCCCCAGCAGCGCAAGCAGCATGAGCAGGCCGACGACCAGCCAGCGCACGCGCGAACCTCGGCCCTCGGAACTCGAACCGACCCGCATGGCGTGCTCCCCGCAATGTGTTTGAATGCCCGCCACCGCCGCCTGCCCACCCGCCTCGCCCGACGAGTATACTACCCCACCGATCCGAATCTCTACTCTCCTCTCTCTCTATTCTCTCTCCATGCGAATCACCGACGTAGAGTGCCACCTCCTGCGGGTGCCGGATATCCATGTCGATGCCACCGATTCGGCCCAGGACGATATCGTCGTGCTGGTGCACACCGACGAGGGGATCACGGGCATCGGCGAGACGGACGTGAACCCGTGGATTGCCCAAGCCTGCATCGAAGCTCGCGGTTCCCACACGATGGGACTGGGGCTCAAGCAGATGTTGATCGGGGAGAATCCGCTGGAGCCGGAGCGGGTCTGGGAGAAAATGTACGTCGGCAGCGCCATGAATGGCCGGCGCGGCGCGATGATCTGCGCGATCGGCGCGATCGACATGGCCCTCTGGGACATCTGCGGCAAGGCGGCGGGCGTGCCCACCTGGAAGCTGCTCGGGCCGGCCGGGCGCGACCACATCGTGCCCTACGCTTCGCTGCAGCCCTGGGGCAGCTGCTTCGCGGAATACAAGGATTCGCTGGTCGCTTGGGCCGTGCGCGCGAAGGAACTGGGATTCGTCGCCGGCAAGATGGAGGTCACGCTCAGTGGGCCCTATCGCCACGCCGGAATGCAGGAACCGGACGAACGCATGACGGAGGTGGTGGCCGCCTGCCGCGCGGCGGTCGGTCCCGACTTCATCATGATGGTGGACGTGCAGTACACCTGGGACTGCGTCGACACCGCCCTGCGGACACTCGCCGACTGGCGCGACCTCGGCGTCTACTTCGTCGAAACACCCCTGCGCATGGACGACCTGCGCGGCTACGCGCGGCTGCACCAGGAAGCGGGCCTGCGGATCGCGGCGGGGGAGTGGCAGAATACGCGTTTCGAGTTCGAGGACCTGATGGACATCGGCCTCGTGGATGTCGCGCAGCCGGATGTCGGGCGCGTCGGCGGACTGACCGAAGCTCGCCGCGTCTGCCAGATGGCGGCCGAGCGGAATCGGCTGATCGTGCCGCACTGCTGGAAGACGGGCATCGGCATCGCCGCCACCGCGCATCTGGCGGCCATCACGCCGCACTGCCCGTTCATCGAGTTCATGCCGGCCGAACTCTGCGACTCGCTGCTGCGGAAGGATCTGGTCCGCGATGAACTGCGCATCCACAAAGGCGTACTGCCCCTGCCCGAACGCCCCGGCCTGGGCATCGAACTGAACCCGGACGCCCTGCGGCGTTTCCGCGCCTGATCGACTTGGGTGCTGCACGCGTTCTCGAGAGAAAGAGGAAGCCCTCGCACGGTGAGTAGCAGCCGATTCAACGGGGCGTCTCGGACGAGCTGGGAGTGACCGGCTGGCTGACCGTCGGCGGAGGCTCGACCTCCTCGACGCCCGCCGGCTGGGGAGCGGCGGGCGGGGCAACCGGCTCGATCCGCAGGCGGACCGTCGTCACGATCTCGCTCTGGAAAGTCGTTCCGTCCTGACGACGCGACCGCGTGATCAGCTCCTGGCTCAATTGCGAACCGCTCATGTAGCCGGCTTCCTGGTCGAACAGGATCTGGCCCGCCCCCTCCTGCCGTTCCAGCACGAGGCTGGAGTTCGGCGCGGCCAGTGGGCCGGCGGCGACGGCCGCAGGCACTGCCCGCCAACGGCACTCGACGTCGATCCGATGCAGCGATCGGTCCTCCACCTCCTGCATGCCTGCATAGGTGAAGGCCGTGGTCAACTGCCACGCATCGGGCCGATCGCCTTGGGGCATCGAATGCGTTTCGGTCCACTGCGTCCCCATCTGCAGCGGACCGGCCGGAAGCACGCAGTAGATCGGGCGGACGCCGCCCGGTAACGCGAGGTTACCGGAGGCGGCCGGGGAAACGGCAGCCGATGGCGAAGCAGCCGACGGCGTGGCGGTCGCGGGCGCGGCAGCCACATTCGCGGGCAGGCCGGCCGTGAGCGTCGTGGTACTCCCGACCGCGGCGTTCCCCGCACCGATACCTCCCGACGTCGTGCTGCCTGCCGCGGCATTCCCCGTGGCGCCGTTCCCCGGTTCCGAAACGCCGCCACCTGCCGGGGATTTCTGATCCGGCGGTGATCCGTTCGCGCCGGGCACGGCGTTTGGCGCCGCGTCTGGCGTCAAGCCTGACTCTACCGGCGCCGCAGCCAGCCACTGGCCCAGCGGCGAGAGACGGAAACGGCGTTCGGAATTCAGTTGCGGCTGCCAGTGTCGCGCGAAACTCAGGGCGTCCCCATGGATCTCCCGCGGCGACGTGGAATCGTACTCCACCGGTTCCGCATCACCCCATCGCAGCGTCTCGCGCACTTCGGCCAACGTCTGCGCGATCTCGGCCGTCCCCGTGGTGTCCACCGACTGCACCGACCAGACCAGCAGGTAGCGTGTTTCGTCGGTCCACTGCGCGGCGGGCGAGTTTTGCCGCACGACCCGCTCGACATTCACGCGATAGACCTGCCCGGGCGTCAGGTGCCAACGCAACTCCACCGCCGACACGTCGCGGCCCGGTACCCACGCCAGCAGCGAGCCCAGCAGCAGCCAGGCCATCAGCAGCGTTCGCGGCGGAAGTCGGCGAAACCAGGCAACGTCCCAGCCGTCGTTGCGTCCGGCATTTCGGCCGCCACGCGAGCCAACCAGTTCAGGTCTTCGCGGAGGGCGGGGACGGAGCGTGCTCCGATGCGTGCAGGCGAGCATGTTCGTCGTCATCCTGGGGGCGATTGTCAAAACCCTTGCCAGCCGTCAACTCGATGCGATCGAGGAACTTCACGTTCGCACACTCGTCGATCTCCTCGAGATGGCAGGCGGCGTGGTCGGGGATGAAGAAACGGAAGGGACCACCGGAAGCGATCGGCAGCGGCTGTCCCTCCAGGGCATAGACCAACAGCGCCCGGTTTCGGATCGGTTCCAGCGGGATGCTGGCGTGAAAGTTATCGCGCGTGCCATGCAACCCGATGTGGGTCACGGCCGGATCCACGCCCAGCGGCGCCAGCAGCTGCTCCAGTCGCACCGCCGCACCGGCCCGCTTGGCACCCAGCGCACGCACGTCGGGGACCTGCGCTGACGCATCCAGGAGCTGCAGCTGGGCGAACGTCCAGGTCGTGGGATGCGTCACCCGTCCCTCGACGCGCAGCGACGGCTGGCCGTCCTCTGCTTCCCCCGGTCCCTGCGTTTCGCCTGCCATGCTGGTAGACTCCCGACTGTGTTTCCCGTTAGGTTTCCCGTTAGGTTTCCCGTTAGG